>JBBSUB010000172.1:0-9532 GCA_038235345.1 Chitinophagales bacterium | reverse complement strand
TATATTAAAAATAAGGTGAAGGAGTTAGTGAAGAGTTGAATACTTCGTGTTGAATGGCTGCGGCGCTGAAGATAGTTGAATACTGCGTGTTGAATATTCCATCTTCGTCAGAGGTAACACCTTTTCAAAAGGTGTCACCTCTTTCCCTTTTTTAGAAGTAATCGGAAACGCACAAACCCACTTCGTGCAGTGAATGCCGTAGGCATGGTTCATTTTGTAACTACTGACTTCAGTCGGTAGTATCAGGTGAATGCTTGAATGCTTCGTGTTGAATGCCTGCGGCGTTGAAGATAGTTGAATGTTTCACGTTGAATGCTGCGCGTTGAATATTCCATCTTCATTAGAGGTAGCACCTTTTAGAAAGGTGTCACCTCTTTCCCTTATTTAAAAAATAATCGAAAACTCTCAAACCCCACGTTGTGTAGTGAATGCCCTAGGCATGGTTCATTTTGTAACTACTGACTTCAGTCAGTAGCCTGTTGCATTGCGAGCTCATCGTCTCGCCCGGGCTTCGTCGCAAGCATATCGTTCAGGTCGCTGGAAGACAAGCGTCCCGACCGTGGATCATCCCAAATCCCAAATCCCAAATCCCAACTCCCAACTCCCCCTAAGCTTTCTCCAGCGTTTTAATGTCCAACTTTACCATTTGCATCATAGCTGCCATCACTCTTTTTGATTTTTCCTTATCACTGCCCGAGAGTAATTGCATTAAAACATCCGGAACAATCTGCCAGGAAACGCCGTATTTATCTTTCAACCAGCCACATTGAATTTCTTTACCGCCATCGCCGGTAAGTTTGTTCCAGTAGTGATCCACTTCTTCCTGCGTGTCGCAATGCACGACAAAGGAAAGTGCCTGATTAAAATCAAATTGATGATCTTTTGCGCTTTCCATAATGGCAAACCATTGATCGGCCAGCATAAAATCGCCATACATAATTTTTCCTTCCTGGTCAGGCTCCATGCCGGGGGGGTATTTTTCTATCATACCGATCTTTGTATCGTCAAAGATGGACGTGTAGAAGTGAACGGCTTCTTCTGCTTTTCCATAAACGTTATTTACGAACAACAGGGATGGCATCAGGCGGGGACGTTTTTCATCTTTCGGGTTATGGAGCATCAATTGCCAGGACAAGCCAAATTTATCCTGGATCCATCCATACTTATCGCTGTAGGGATATTTATCCAAAGGCATCATTACTTTTCCGCCATCAGAAAGTTTCTGCCATAATTCATCAATTTCCTCCGGAGAATCGCTATGAATAAAAAAGGAAATAGAGGAATTTAATTTGAATTCCGGACCGCCATTAAGGGCCATAAATGGTTGGCCATAAATGTTGAAATTTGCTGTAAGGACGGTCCCCGCTTTTCCCGAGGGAGTATCAATTGGGTTCGGGTCTGTTCCTTCCAGTTTTGAATTTTTGAAAACGGACGTATAGAATTTGGCTACGTCTTGCGCTTCCTTATTAAACCACAAACAATAGGTGATTTTTTGTTTTGTTGCCATATTATTGATTTTAAGGTGTTTCTACATGTTTTTTAAAATTGTCCAGGATATTTTGCCAGCCTGTTTTTTGCATATCCATAGGGTGGTCATTTTCTGCCTCAAACGTTTCTGTGATATGCGTCTTTAATCCATCAGGAACAAAGGATATTTTTACCTTTCGGCCATCTTCGATGGTGTATTCAATCAGCTTGTTTGTTTCTACATTGTCGTATACGCCTCCAAAATCAAATCCCTGGCTTCCGTCTTTGGCTTCCATTCTTGTTGAAAATTTTCCACCTGTTCGCAAATCATTTTCCACATGAGGTGTGTGCCAGTATTCTGAAGCGGAATTCCATTTGGTGATATGTTCCGGTTCTGACCAGTATTTCCAGGCTTTTTCTCTGGGTACATTTATGGTGGTTTCTATGGTAATAATTTGTTTTTGATTCATGATGTATTTTAGCGGTATTTTACGGTGAGACGATTTGGTTGATTTGTTTTTTGTGATCTATTAAATTCAGGCCATTTCGTCGAAATTGATCATCCAATAGACGCCAAATTTATCCTGTAGATTTCCATGCCACCCGCCCCAGAATTCTTTTTTAAAAGGATTGTTTGACTTGCCACCCGCTGCCAGCGCGCTATAGAGTTTTTGACCTTCATCTACACTGTCAGAATGTATCGAAATAAAATAATCATTTCCACGCGTTGAAGCAGGGTTGCCATTGTCGCTTCCCATGAGCATCTGGCCACTGGTTAAGGGCAATGCGATGTGCATGATTTCCTCCTCCTTTCCGAAAGGTATGGGCATGCCGGGGGCATCTTTCATACGCATAAGGGTTGCATATTCACCACCAAAAACGGATTTGTAAAAATTAAAGGCTTCTTCTGTATTGCCATTAAAATTCAGATAAGGATTAACTACTTTCATGTTGGTTTATTTTTAAGAAGATAAAAACATTTTGTGTCCGAATCGGTCACATCCTACAGTAAGATCTCACAAAGAATTCCATTGTTTCTGACCATTTCCCGGATCATCTCTACGGGTAATATTTCGCCTTCTATCCGTAATATCCGGTCACAATCATCCAGGTCGAAATTGATTCTGCATTCCGGAAGTTCGCGGTATAATATTTCAACAACCATTTCTGCAAGGCTTTTATCTGCAACATTTGTTTTGAAAACTTCTACCATACTTTAATTTTTTTTAGTGGGGCATGTAACTAAGGAGTACGTTTCCGTTTCCAAATACCCTGGCTTTAATAAGTTGCAGGTTTACATGCCTGTTTTTAAATAAAGGCCTGCCATTTCCTAAAATAACCGGGTTGATCATCAGCCTGAATTCATCTATTAGCTGATGCTGTATTAATAGATGACTTAACTCAGCGCTTCCGAAAATAAACAGATCTTTGCCGGGTAAATTCTTCAGCTTTTCAACTTCTTCCACGGCGTTCCGGTTGACCAGCCTGGTATTTTTCCAGCCGGTTTTTTGCATGGTCGTTGAAAAAATGATTTTCAAATAATCACCCATCATTTTGGCCACTGCAGGATCTTGTTTGAATGCTTCTTCCCCCGGCCAGAAATCTTCCATAACCTGGTAGGTTTTTCGGCCAAATAAAAGGGTGTCTGTTGTACGTAGTTGCGTAGTGATATATTCATTTACTTCCTCATCTACCTTATGCCAGCTAATATCTCCGTGCATTCCTTCAAAAAAACCATCAGCCGTAACCATATTGAAAAGAATTAATTTTCGCATACCCGGTGTATTTTAAAATGAGGATACAAATGTAATTTTGTCCATTGAATTTAAGATGGTGTAATTACGTCAACTTATAGGGTTGATTACGACAAAATTATTTTTTAGATTTGTAGATAAAAGCAGTCCCGATGAAACATATTACTATTCTGGCCACGCCGGGGATAAATATTGGAAGCATTGATAATCCCCGGAGAGCATTTTTAACTGTGAATGACTATTTGGAGCAGCGGGGTGAACCACCCTTTTTTAAAGTAATCATAGCAGGTAGTTCGAAAGAAATTCCGTTGGATAATGGCCTTTGTACCCTTCACGCGGATGTGGAAATTAAGGATCTATTGAAAACAGATCTGATCATTATTCCTGCTTTTGAAGGAGATCTTCAAAAAGGCTTAGAACAAAGCAGCGTGTTTATTCCCTGGATTATTCATCAATACAATCATGGTGCGGAGATCGCCAGTCTGTGTGTGGGAGCCTTCCTGCTAGCAGCCAGTGGTTTATTAAATGGAAAAAGTTGTTCTACCCATTGGCGTGCGGCAAATGAGTTTAAAAGATTATTTCCAGACGTGCAATTGCTGACGGAAAAAGTGATTACGGATGAACAGGGAATCTACACCAGTGGAGGAGCTTTTTCATCAGCGAATCTCGTATTATATCTTATTGAAAAATTCACCGGTCGGGAAGCTGCCATTCATTGTGCAAAAATGTTCCAGGTGGATCTTGACCGGCATACGCAGTCGCCATTCATTATTTTTGAAGGCCAAAAAGATCACCAGGATGAACCGGTAAAAAGAGCACAGACGTATATTGAAGAGAATTACCAGAATCGGATCTCCGTGGATCAATTGACCTCTTTGCTGGCACTTAGCCGTCGAAATTTTGAACGCCGTTTTAAGAAGGCAACGACCAATACTGCCGTAGAATATATTCAGCGGGTAAAAATAGAAGCTGCAAAGAAATTTTTTGAAGTCACGAATAAGAATATCAGCGAAGTGATGTATGATGTAGGCTATTCTGATGTGAAATCCTTCCGGTCTGTTTTCAGGAGAATAACCGGTTTGTCGCCCATTGAATACCGGAATAAATATAACCGGGAGTTGGTGATGATTTAAAGAAAGGAGAAGGCATCGTTAGCAATATCCTTTCAAAAAAATCTCCAGGTTTTCAATCATTGCCTTCATGGTAAATCCTCTTTTTGAATTTAATACTTAGCAACTACGATTGAAGATATTTGGTTTACTTCACTCAATATTCAAATAAAGTGTCTATTATCCCCGTTAATTAAAAGTTCTCCAATAAATTCGCAGAATTATAAACCCGATACCCGATACCCGATACCTGATACCTGATACCTGATACCTGATACCTAATACCTAATACCCACAACCTAATACCTAATACCTAATACCCACAACCTAATACCCACATCCTCCCCCCTCCCCATGACCAAGATCTTCATTTCCATTCCCTGGTTTTTACCTGCATATCGCGCGGGCGGACCAATTCAATCTGTCGCGAACCTGGTGAATGAATTTACAGAGGGGGTAGAATATTATATTTTCACCAGTGATACGGATTTGAATGGAGCTGCATTGGATAATTTAACGGTAAATGAATGGATAGATTATAATAAGTACACAAAAGTATGGTATGCAGGTCCGGAAAAGATCAGTGACAGCCTGGTGAAACAGGTGGAATCAATAAAACCGGATATTTTATTTATTATTGGTGTTTTCTCCTGGCATTTCAATTTGGTGCCGGTGATGTTCTGTAAAGCACCGAAAAAAATCCTTTCTACCCGCGGCATGTTGCATCCGGGAGCATTATCGGAGAAAAAATGGAAAAAGAAAATCTTCCTGCAGGTATTTAAACTATTAGAATATCATTACAAGGTTCTTTTTCATGCGACAGATGAGGAAGAGCGGAAATATATCACGAACCAATTCGGAAAACCTGCGACTATTTTTACGGCGGGAAATTATCCTTCAAACATTGGTTCTCTCGTTCACGGGAAAAAGGAAGTGGGGTCATTAAAGCTGGTGAGTATCGCTATTTTAAGCGCCATGAAAAATATTTTATTGGTGTTACAAGCATTACAAACTGTGGAGGAAACGATTCAGTATGATATTTACGGACCGGTGAGGGATGAAAACTACCGCGATGATTGTTTATTACAGATCAAGGCAATGCCAAAAAATGTTTCCGTATTTGTACATAAGGAAATCGAACCGCATGAGGTGAAAGGGGTTTTGGAAAAAGCGGATGTGTTTATTCTTCCCAGTAAGAGTGAAAATTTTGGCCACGCGATGTATGAAGCGCTTTCTGCTGGATTGCCCCTTATAACAAGCCATCATACACCCTGGATAAAGTTGGAAAACGCGAAGGCCGGAATAAATGTAGATTTAAAAGACATCACTGAGATATCTTCGGCCATCAGTCAATTTGCCGGTATGGAGGAGGAAGTGTTTGAGGAATGGCGGCAAGGTGCGCTTCGTTATGCTGCTAATGCGATAGATAAAGAGGTAATAAAGAAGAAGTATGAGGAGATGTTTTTCGGTTAGCACCACTGGATATTTTAAACACGAATTTTAGGCACGAATTTCACGAATTTAGAAAAGTAACCCTAAAACTGCCACCTAAAACCTGACACCTGACACCCGACACCTAACACCCGACACCTAACACCCAACACCTAACACCCAACACCTGAAACCTTTTGCCTACCATTTAAAAATATTTTGTAGTTTAGTATTCAACACGAAGTATTCAACGCCGAAGGCATTCAACCCAAAACCCAAAACCTACCACCTATAACCTATAACCTCCCACCTCCAACCTCAAACCACAAACTACAAACCAGCTCTTGAACAAAAAACTCCTTTCTCCCTCAGTCATTTACCTGCTTAAATTCATTGGGGTGTTTTGTTTTTTATATTATGGTACTATTGCCATGATCGGGCTGGCTGCGCCGGGAAATGCCTACAGTCCCTTTGTAGAGAAATACCTTGATTATGTAAAATGGATCAAGCTTTCCCTTATTTGGGCAACGGGATTTATCCTGTCCATATTTGGAGTTTCCACGTATACCGTTCCGGATTTTATCATCCGGATTACCGATGGAAGGGGAGTTGCCATAGCGATGGATTGCGTCGGATATGGCGTGTATAGCTTTTGGATAGCCTTTGTGGTAGCAAATTCGGGTAGTTTCCGGCGAAAATTTTCCTGGGTCGTTTTCGGGGTGCTTGGATTATGGTTTATAAATGTTGTCCGTATTACATTATTTTTACTGGCAGTTAATAAGGGATGGCCAATGCCCCTGGGTTGGGACCATCATACCTGGTTTAATATATTTGCCTACCTGCTTATTTTTCTAATGATATGGTGGTATGATAAAACAGGTAAAAAATTATCTGAAAATATTCAAACACCTGCAGGAAATTGATTACCGAATTATCTACATATAATAATGAATGGTATGAACCGGGGCCATCGCTTAAACGGATTTGCTGGTATCCCGTAAATGAAATTATTTTCAAATCTGCGTGGTTTCCTTTTTATGGTTTAAAACGAAGCATACTTAGGCTCTTTGGAGCCAAAATCGGGAGAAATGTTTTTATAAAGCCTGGTGTAAATATTAAATATCCCTGGTTTTTAAAAACCGGCGATCATGTCTGGATTGGTGAAAAGGTTTGGATCGATAACCTGGCTATGGTTGAACTGGGGAATAATGTCTGTTTGTCACAGGGCGCAATGTTGTTATGTGGAAACCATGATTACACGAAATCCTCTTTCGATTTAATGATCAAACCAATCGTACTGGAAGAGGGCACCTGGATTGCAGCTAAATCGATCGTCTGCGGAGGTGTCACGTGTCGCAGTCATTCGGTGTTGGCAATCTCATCTGTAGCGACAGAAAATCTTTTACCCTACAGTATTTATCAGGGTAATCCTGCTATGAAAATAAAAGATAGGACGATTCAGTAAGCCGGAAATTAAATAGCTAAATGGCTGAATTGAAAAAAGGAGATTTGAAAAAAAATAAAACCAAGGTTTCTTTTTTTTGTATAATTTTTTTTGTAACAGAGCGTTGGTACGTCATGAATGCCGATTCAAGAACTATTTTTGGACTATTTACCATTACATTCGGTATTAGAGGGTATTATACCGATTTAAAATTTGTTGGACCATTTATAATTTATATTCGGTATTATTCCAATCGTCCAAATAAATCGGACATTTATAAATTTCCCATCCTTTGAAGAAGTTTTTTGATCAATCTTTCTTTAAGAAAAAAAATTATTGTCAACTCAGCAAAAAGTACTTCCTTTAACATTACTTATGAAAGTTTCTATAATAACTGTTACCCTTAATTCTGAGAAGTACTTAACCGATTGTATTGAATCAGTGCGTGGACAGAGTTATGCTGATATAGAACATATCATTGTGGATGGTAAGTCAACAGATGGAACTTTAGAAATTATAAAAAAGTACGAAAAGCATCTCTACAAATGGATATCGGAAACAGATCGGGGGATGTATGATGCCATTAATAAAGGCATTGCCCTGGCTACAGGAGATATAATCGGTATTCTCAACAGTGATGATATTTATGCTTCAGAAAGCGTAATTGGAAATATTGTGCATTGCTTTAAAAAGGAAAATACCGATTCCGTCTATGGTGACCTGGTGTATGTGCATCCAACAAATATGGAAAAAGTTTGCCGGTTTTGGAAAGGAGTTCCCTATAAGAGATACCGGTTTAATTTTGGCTGGATGCCCGCCCATCCGACTTTCTACATGAAACGCTCCCTGATCGAAAAATATGGTCCATACGAAAATCACTATTACACCGCAGCGGACTATGAGTTTATGGCGAGGTACCTTTATAAACATAGAATATCTGCTACTTACCTGGAACAACTGGTGATAAAAATGCGCACCGGTGGTGCAAGTAACATCAGTTTAAAAGGAAGGCTGCGGGCAAATCGCCGTGATTACCTGGCTATGAAAAAAAATAATATTCCTTTTTCATTTATTGTGTCTATTATTAAACCATTGAGTAAGATCGGACAATTTAAAAATATTTTCAGTAAACGTTCTGTTCCGAAAGAACCGGAACCTCTAAAACCTTCCATCTCTTTTTTCCAGGCAGATGGAAAACCCGTTAAATCTCATGCTGAGCTTCTTTAATAAAAAAAAAATAACTCCGGATTATCCTGGATTTACCTGGTTGACGCAAGATATCCATTCACACCTTTTACCCGGTATTGATGATGGTTCTCCGGATGTAGAAACGAGTCTTGAATTATTGCGTTCCCTCGGTGATGCAGGAATTAATAAATTTATCTGTACGCCACATATCATCGGGGATATGTACCGTAATACACCTGAAACCATTAACAATGCATTGGAGAAACTCCGGAAGGCTGTAAAAAATGCGGGTATGCAGGTGGAACTTCAGGCAGCGGCTGAATATATGCTGGATGATTATTTCATGGAATTGCTCCGCAAAAAAGAACCCCTCCTGACTTTAAAGAAAAACTATATTTTGACAGAACTTTCCTATTCTGCACAACCGGATAGACTGGAAGAAATTTCCTTTGAGATATTGACGAATAATTACCAACCCCTGATGGCTCATCCCGAGCGATATCATTATTTTCATAAAAATTACAAGGCGTATGATCACCTCAAAGAACTTGGTTTTCTATTACAGGTAAATCTGCTTTCACTTACAGGATATTACGGTAAATCTGTAGCCAAAGCTGCCAAACATATTATTGACAGCGGTCTTGCGGATTTTGTTGGGACTGATCTCCATCATTCCAATCATTTAGCTACGCTCACAGATGTGCGATCTATTGAGGTATTTGAAAAGTATCTTGGGAATAAGCGGTACAATGAGTTTGTGTAATAAGGTGTCAGGTATTAGGTTTTAGGTGTCAGGTATTAGGTTTTAGGTGTTAGGTGTCAGGTATTAGGTGTTACCTAACAACTCAAATCTTAGCCAAATTTGGCAAGAGTGTGAAAAAAGTATATAACTAACGCGATACGACCAGTAGTTTCTGATTAATAATGTTTCGTAATGGGCCTTTCTCTTCCCGTATTTATCCTTAATCGAAAACAGATCCGAAACTGATCTGGCTCAAATTGGTGAGCACCTTTTTTTGTTTTTGTCAGATAACAAGTCCGTTGAGCTATGGTCCTCATTGAGGTATATAGATTCAACGCTACTCTTTTCTTTTTTTCATTCATTCAGGAAAAAAAATTACGAACAGGCAGCTATCAAG
>JBBSUB010000171.1:0-9539 GCA_038235345.1 Chitinophagales bacterium | reverse complement strand
GGCTGCAGAATCTTATTATTTAAATGCCATAGCTCAAAACAACATGCACTATTTACCCTACGAACGTTTGGGATTTGTCTACCTAAATACCGGAGATTATGCAAAATCTGAGGAGTATTTTATAGAAGCTGATCAGCGGAAGAACCAATATGCGGTAAATGATAAAGTTTTTGATTTTGGGGTGGAAGCAGGTGGCATTACAGGAATGCCTTCTATCCGGGAAAAGGAGAATTGTCATTCTTTAGAAGAAGATAAAATCAACGGTTGGAGCAATTTTATTAAACTAGGGAAAATCCTTTCTGCTATAGACACCCTGAACAATATTGATAGTAAAGAAATGATCGCGTTAGAAGCCTTAGTTCAAAATGTGCCTCAATTACCCTTTGCTGCACATTACTTAGGTAAAAAATACTTTACATTGAACAGTTTAGCCCAGGCAGAAAAGGTTTTAAAGCAAGCGATACAAAACCAAATTCCGCCGGATCAATTAAAACAAACGCTCATTTTTCAACTTAAAAATGCCCTCGATAAGCATCTTTCCAATACTGAAAACGATTCACTTATTGATCATTCCTGTATTTTAAAAACACTGCTAAATCTTGAATATGATTATTTGGAGGACTATTACATGCTGGCTAATATTTACGAACAGCGTGAAAATTTATCAGAGGCCATCACCCTTTATAAGAAAATTAGTGAAATTGAAAATAAGCGTTTGTTGGATCAGGCTAATTATTTAGATTATAAAAAAAGAGATCGCCCGGAGAATTACGAAGAACAGATTTATAAATATGAGCTGCCTATAAAAATGGGTGGTGCTTTAAAACTGGCAGGACTTTATGAGCAATTGCAAAAATATGATTCATCCGAATTCATTTTATTGGATCAGGTCAAAAAAGATCGCAAAGCAGGCTTTGCCCGGCAAGCACAAATCAATTTAGGAAACAGAGGAGCTACCAAATCAACCATGAATTTATTTTGGCTGATGGCCAACGAAGACATCGAAGCCGCAACTTATAATTTTTATGCCCGAAGGCTGGCACAGTCTCCCAGGGAGGCGGAATGGTATAAAAAGGCCGGACTATTCTTATTCGAAAGATTAGCACTCACCTACAATCAAATTCCCCTGCCGGAACAAAAATATTTTTATAGGTACAGTTTAAAATATCCTTACCCATATCGGGGTGGAGAAGAAGATCAGGAAGCAACTCCGGAAGCAATTAAAGAACGTTTAAACATTACTAATGAATTTGAGATACCGGTTACGCATGAAAAAATAAAAATAGACATGAAAGTTTATGACCCGGTGAAAAGTGCAATATACTTTTTACAACAGGCCATAAAATACTCCGGAGAAATGAATCCGGAAGCGAAACTATTATTGAGCCAGGCGCATTTATTCAGTTGGATGGGAAATACAGCCGAAGCCATCAATTATTTTGAAAAGTATCTTGCTCAAAAACCAGAAGATTTAATGGTGAGAAATAAGTTCATAAATTATTTAAACGCTATTCACCAATTTGTCGCTGAGTCAGTTCAGTTAACGATTCTTAATAACAACAATCATTTAAATAATGATCAGGTTATAAAATTAGCAGGTTATAAAGTTTTAAGCAATGAGCCAAAAGAAGCAAAACAATTACTCACACATTATATTCCTCAAAATTTAGAAGATAAAAATGTTGTAAATAATTGGCGGATACAAATTCTTATAAAAGAAGAAAAGTATTCCAAAGCAATTTCTCTTTTAAAAGATTCCTTATCATTCAAAAATAATAAAACGGAGCAAAAGAATATGGAGCCCGAGGAACAGTTGCTGGAAAATGAAAAATATTTCTCCTCCGTTTATTCCCAGGCAAGGCTTTACGCATTGTTGAAACAAAATAAAAAAGTTGTCATTCTAATAGATTATATCCTAAACTCCGGTTTTAAATATGATGCCATTTTAAAACATGATCCGCTTCTAAAAAATATAAGGAAGGAAAAACAATGGAAAAATTTATTTTCCAAATACCAATTTCCTGATAATGCTATACCGGAAATTGAGCCAACACAAAACTTGTGGAGGAGCTCCTTAGAGTATCGTATTCCTAAAAAAGATTAATAACTATTTCGGTGTATTTACAGAAATTTCTGCTTCCTGTATGCAGCGGTCATTGGGAGTGGGCCCGCATTGTTTTGCTTTCGATTTCCAATAGGTATTTTTAGCAGCAGCAATAGAAATGGAAAGCCAGGCAGCGCTGCCTTTGCCAGCAGAGGATGAGAACAAATTATCACTAAAATAGCCCCATAGATTCTTTTCTAATTCACTGGTGAAATAGTGGGTAAAATACCCTCCGGTTTCCGGATTTCCTACGGATAAATGTCCCTTTTGCACACTACCAATAATGATGGATAATGGTTCAGGTGGAAAAAAAAGTTTTTTCCCGCTTTCGAGACTAAAATTACCTAAAACACCCCCACCCTTTGGCCGGATCATGTCGGATCCTAAAACCGGGTTATCGTAAATATCTGCATTACAACAATCGCCCAACACCATCGTTACTCCTGCTTTCAAGGCAAGTATTCTTTTATAAACATCTTCCAATGGCATATTCTCCCCCACTTCTTTATTAGCTTTATTAGATACGGTTCTAAAAGACATTCTTGGGTATTTGCTCACATCATCGGTTAGTCTGAAACCATGGCCGCTAAAATAAAAAATCACGATATCTTTTGACGATGGCTTCATCCCGGCAAGTTTATCCAAAGCCGCTTCCACAGCCTGTCTGCTATAGCCATTTCCGAATATATAGGTCGGAATAAATTGGGAAATACCCAGGTCTCCGGCCAGGTTACTAAATAACTTTGAAACATTTTTAAAATCAGTTGCTGCACTTACTCCTACTGTTTCGTCATTCGTGTTAGCCACTAATATCAGGTACATTTTCTCAGTTCGGGGTGGAGGAATAGCCCGGGTGGTTTGATCAAAAACATACCCGTAAAAAGCATCCGATTTAAAATAAAAAGAAGATATAAAGGATTCATCATTTTTTAATTCTTCAAACGTTTTTTGTTGATGTATGGTTACCCTGGTTGCCAGCCAACTACCGGATGCATCTTTTATTTCCACCTTTTCAGGCGTATAATAATATCCCGAACTATCGTATTCTTTTTTAAAAATAAATCTTGGTAATAGAATGCCGGAAGTGTCTTCCTCTATCAAAGGAATAGCCTCTTTATAAGGCATAAGGTATTTCAAATTATTGTTGACAGTTCCAAAAGAGGAATCCTTCAAGGCTATCTCGTACAGGTACAATTTATTATCCTTGCCTGCATTATATTGTACTCTTACTGTGGCGGTGCCGTCAGGTTGTAAGGTTAGAAAACTTTTGAACATTTGGCTGACACCATCAATTTGAGGCGATTCATAAACAAAATAGTAATACCCCTGGCCTGAAATCGCCTGGCAGAAACAAATTGCAATGGATAGACAAATAGAGCGCATAATATTCAGGAGCAGAATTCAAATTCCTGCATTTTTAGGGTTGCATCTCAATAGGGTACATTATTGCTTACAAAGCGTCGACAGTGGACATACGCCTCATATCTCTTCCTCCTGGTTGGTTTCATCTACCTACCAAAGTTTGAAGTGTGCCCTTTTGAGTTTCCAACATGAAATAAATTAGTTCATATTTTTAATAGTCTCCGGACGGGTTGAACTTTTTGAACCTGTATCCAACGGCGGAAGAGAATCTTTCTTTTCAATTACAGTTTCCTTTGTTTCCGTTTTGGCTTTGTCGTTGCCGGTGCAGGCAACCATAATTGTAGATGAAAATAACAGGACAATCATCAAACGAAATAAGGGAACATTTCTAAATAATTTCTGCATATTTTTAATTTTAATGTAAAGTATACTAAATTATTTATTCTGTCTGTTTTTATTTGGGAGCATTTCAAAATATCGTAACAACACATTAATATAGGATAATAGATTCACCACCGACAGGGTACCGAGTTATTGGGCTGCCAATCTGCGACATTTTAAAATACGTGAGATGTATTACAGGGAGGGAGTTTTATCTCCATTTAAATCTGCAACATTCCGCGGACAATATTCGACACCGTTGGGGTCGGTGTGAAAGGCTTCAACATTTGCTATCAACATTTGACCCCGTTGGGGTCTTTAGAATCTTCTATGAAATTAAAAGGGTAATAATTTTAGAGAAGAAATAATACCATCTTAATTTATAAAACAGACCGAAGGACAATGAGTAAATATTAAATGATATTATGCCGATTTAAGAACTATTTTTGGAATATTTACTATTTAAATTCGGTAAAATTAGTTTCAAAATATGATTATTACCTTCAAAAATAGTTCCTGAAATTTTGTTGCAGAATATCTCAAATATGAAAGATCTTTCCGGTAATTAATGACTTTAAACCTCCAGTCGAAAAATGCTTACGCCAGTTCATTAGAAGAAATTACCGGCAAAACATTTGGTTGCAAAATGAATTGTTGATCACCAAATAGCGTTGAATCAGTTAAGCATTCTTATCGTTACTAAGGTTATCAGACCCCAACGGGGTCAAATGTTGATAGTTAAAGCAAGAGTTGAATACCCGACCCTAACGGGGTCGAATCTATGATTGAATTTAAAAGTAAGTGAAACTTTTTTGGAATCCGTGCATACCCATCAAAACCTATACTTCGTTGTCCGGCTAGTTTTCATCCAGCGACATTTTGAAATGACCCTTTTATTTTTACTCATTAAAAGATATGTCAATTACTGAAGAAAACTTATTGAAATAATCGTATTTTTAATCCCCTAAATGAAAGCATTTAGAATTGTCTGAAATCCTGGCATCTAATAAAAAATAATTTTTAAAATTGAGTAAAATCAAATCAATGAAATTTAAAATCAGGGAATGAAGTGCCATCCGCGGATACTCCTTTTAATGGTATTTAATTTGGGATTTATGTGCTTTCTTCATGCACAGCCCAAAAATTTAAACGAGTTAAAGAAACATCTGAAAGCGCTCGGTGAAAAAGAAAATTATCTTTCTGATACGGCCTATATCAATACGCGGAACAATATTGCCTTTATTTATGCAGATCGTTTTCCGGACTCCGCCTTCCTCATTTTAAAAGGCGCGGAAAGACAAAATAATGCTATCCGTTATTATGAGGGCGAAATAGAACGATTAAAGGTTTTTGGAAATGCCTACCAAACCAAAGGGGAGTTTAATAACGCGATGGAATACTATGAACGCGCCTATCAGCTTGCAGAACAAAAAGGATTTAAGAATTTATTACCCGGCATTTTAGGGAATATCGCGTTGGTATACCTGAACCAGGGAAACTATCCTTTAGCACTGGAAAAATTTTATAAGGAATTGGAAGGAGGTGAAGCATTGAATGACAAATTATTGGTCATTAGCAGCTTAAACAATATTGGAACTATTGATTTTTACCAGGGTAAAATGAACGAAGCCTCGGAAGCCTATGAAAAAGTACTGAAAATTTCAGAGGAAATTCGGGATACAATCAATATGGTTGTCGCATTAAATAATCTGGGTGAAGTAAGTCTTGAACAAAATGATCCCACTAAAGCGCTGATACAACTACAAAGGGCCCTTCATTTTGCCACCCTCAAGAATGTATCGGATATGTTAGTTGCCGTAAACAATAGTTTGGGCGACAGCTATAACAGGTTAGACAGTACACAAAAGGCAATTGAATATTTTAACTCAGCTCTTCTTTTATCAACCAGGCAAAGCAATGCCCGGGCAAAATGTAAAGCTCTGATGGGCCTGGCAAAAGTAAAATTAAAAGAAGGTTTGTTATCTGAAGGCCTGGGCGACGCGCTGGCCGGTTTAAAAATAGCCGACGAAATGGGACAGGCGCAATTGCAAAGAGATGCCAATAAAGTGGTAGCGGATATTTATGAGAAAATGGGGAATAATGCTCAGGCGTTTTCCTATTTCAAGGATTTTAAACTCTATTCAGATAGTTTGGTGAACATTGAAAATGAAAGAGCGGCTTCTGAATTTAAAACCGGCTACAAATTATCAAAACAACAATTTGATTTTGAACGTAAAGCTTTAAAGCAGCGTTCAATCCTGCTGTCAGTCTTAGCCGCGTTGGGTTTTTTATTGATCATTATCTGGATCATCCTTCGAAACAGAAAAAGATTATCCAAAACTAATTTACAACTTCAGTATAAAAATAAATTAATAGAAGGTCAAAAGATAGAGGTAGAAAATACACTTTCAAAATTGAAAGATGCCCAAAAGCAACTTATCCAATCAGAAAAAATGGCTAGTCTTGGGGAACTGACAGCGGGCATTGCTCATGAGATTCAAAACCCATTAAACTTCGTGAATAATTTTTCAGAGTTAAGTAATGAGTTGATCAATGAAATGAATGAAGAATTAGATAAGGGGCGAATCGAAGAAGCAAAAGCAATTGCAGCAGATGTTAAACAAAATTTAGAAAAGATACATACCCACGGTAACCGTGCCGGCAATATTATAAAAGGAATGTTGCAGCACTCCCGAACAAGCACAGGTGTAAAAGAACCAACAAATATTAATGCTTTGTGCGATGAATATTTACGATTAGCTTACCATGGACTCAGAGCAAAAGACAAATCGTTTAATGCTGATTTAAAAACAGACTTCGATGGAACATTGCAGAAAATAAATATCATCCCGCAGGATATTGGAAGAGTCTTATTGAATTTATTAAACAATGCTTTTTATGCTGTTCAGGAAAAGCAAAAAGAAGTTGCCACAGAGGTGACACCTGTTCAAAAGGTGTCACCTCTGTACCAGCCAACAGTTTCTGTTAGCACAAAAAAACTAAATGGAAGTGTAGAAATAAAAGTAAGTGACAACGGAAATGGAATTCCGCAAAATTTACTCGACAAAATTTTCCAGCCTTTTTTTACAACCAAACCTACAGGAGAAGGTACAGGTCTGGGGCTAAGTTTAAGCTATGATATTATCAAGGCACATGGCGGACAATTACAAGTGACAACAAAAGAAAAGGAGTTTACAGAATTTAAAATTGTTTTACCAATTGACTGATAGCCTTTCATTCTCTGAACCAGTTATGCTGAAAATAAAAATACAACATGAAGAATCCCATAAAAATGAATTTTAATTTTTTTTCTACAACTTTCCTTTTCCTGGTCTTTGTTACAGGAAGCTATGCTCAATCTGCCTATTATCCGGATAGTACCTGGAAAACAAAAAATCCGGCGGAGCTTAAAATCAATAAAAAAGGTTTGGACAGTGCAGTTTTATTTGCCATGGCGAATGAGAACAAAGTTGAGCGGGATTTGCGCATCGCTAATTTGAAAGCCTATGCAAGAGAACCGGGATATGAAATGATCGGGCCGATGAAAGAAAGAGGAGGCCCGGCTGGCCTGGTCATCAAAAACGGGTACATCGTAGCACAGTGGGGCGATGTAAATCGGGTAGACATGACCTTTAGTGTCACAAAAAGTTTTCTATCTACCATGGCGGGTTTGGCTATTGATGATGAACTTATCGGGAATGTTCAGGATAAAGTGGACAAATATGTTTGGGATGAAACTTTCAAAGGAGAGCATAATTCAAAAATTACCTGGGATAATTTACTAACACAATCATCTGATTGGAGTGGTAGCCAATTTGGTTTGCACGATTGGGCTGACAGGCCACCGAAAGAAGGCGGGCTTGATGAGTGGAAAAATCGTACACTCCATGAACCGGGAACTTTTTTCAAATACAATGATGTGCGCGTAAACCTACTGGCTTATTCACTCTTACAAGTTTGGCGAAGACCGTTACCAATGGTGCTGAAAGAAAAGATCATGGATCCCATCGGCGCTTCCACTACCTGGCGTTGGTATGGCTATCAAAATTCTTTTGTAAATATTGATGGACTTATGATGCAGTCAGTTAGCGGCGGTGGCCATCATGGCGGCGGTATGTTTATCAGTGCTATGGACCAGGCAAGACTGGGCTTATTGTTCTTAAGAAAAGGTAAATGGAAGGAGCGTCAATTAATCTCTGAAAAATGGGTACAGGAAGTACATCAGCCTTCCCTTCCCAATAAAAATTATGGATACATGTGGTGGCTTAATACGGACGGGCAATGGAAAGGTGCCTCTCCAAAAGTTTATTATGCGGCCGGATTTGGCGGCAACTATATTATTGTAGATGAAGCGAATGACCTGGTCATAGTCACGAGGTGGATGGACACAGATAAAATTGGTGATTTAATGGGTTTAATCATCCGATCTATAGAAAATAAATAATCGGGAAATTCACGCCAGTCTGAGATTAATTCTATTCCGTTATAGTTCCAAAGCTTCCGGAAGGAGAATATTGTTTTTAATTTTACATTACCTTATTTCTACGCTTTTTTCACCATTAAGTTTATGATAATATACATAAGAAACAATCAACAAACCCATCATTATTAAGGGAGAAAATACGGTACTACCCAAACCGTCAACGGACATGTATGCAATAAAGGCGGAAATGAAATCAATTCCAAAGGCAACGTACACCCATTCTTTAAGTCGTTTGGGAATTGGTATGATGAGTAAAATGCCACCAATTATATGTCCAATGCTTAACTCCCAACGGAACCAATCCGGCAAACCCAAATGCCGCATTCCTTCTTTTGCCATTTCGCTATTTATAAAAAAGGCGCCGGAAAGTTCAAAAAGGGCAATAATGCCCGTTGAAATCCAGTAAACAATCTTGATCTTTTTATATTTTTTTACATTCATTTCTTCTGCATTTTTATTGAAATTTTGGGTCAAAGTCTATCATCCATTGAATGCCGAACGTATCTTTTAACTGCCCATGCCACGCACCCCAAAATTGTTTTTGATAGGGAAGATCGATTTCGCCTCCTTTAGAAAGTGCATTGTAAAGCGTTTCACCTTCCTCCATGCTTTCGGGACTAATGCAGATAGAATAATTATTTCCCTCAATCAATTTTCGTCCCATGGATTCCAGGGAATCCGTAGCCATTAAAATACTTCCATTTTTTAAGGGAAGGGCAATATGCATTATTTTATCCTGCGCTTCAGGAGGCATTTTTCCAGCCTCAGACGTATCCTTAAAGCGCATGACCATGGAAAACTCTCCGCCAAAAACGGACTTGTAAAAATCAAATGCCTCTTCTGTATTTCCATTAAAGTTCAGGTATGTGTTTACTGCTTTCATTGTATTTTTTTTTACGGAATGAAGAATTATAAATCTTTCAATTGCAATATAAATTTACTTTTATTTTTAGATAAAAGAAAGGCTGAATGCGTCATTTCCGGAGGTTAATACGGCAAAAACAGATGGAGAAGGGCAATGCATTTCAGCATTCATTTTCACTCGGCTGATTGAAATTACTGTGATTCTTTTATCCACTTATGATAAAAAGCGAACCATTTATACAATAAAATCCCCCAACGAATCATTTACTCTAAATTGTCTCTTATCGGGAATTATATTTACTAAGTGATTATAATTTATATCCTGATGCAAAAACCTGCCAATCC
>JBBSUB010000170.1:0-9577 GCA_038235345.1 Chitinophagales bacterium | reverse complement strand
CCTTTCAAAATTCCCCTTGTTTTATTTATGTAAAGTATTATCTTCGCCGCCCAAAATGTCGGGGTAGCTCAGCTGGTTAGAGCATCGGATTCATATCCGCCAATGGGCGGACGTTGGTTCAAGCCGCTTCCCGACATAAAAGTTCTTTAAAATAATTAAAATGTCGGGGTAGCTCAGCTGGTTAGAGCATCGGATTCATAACCCGAAGGTCGGCGGTTCAAGTCCGCTCCCCGATACTTTCTACTTAAGCCGGATTCATTTCCGGCTTTTTTATTTCCAAAACATCAGATATTTTTACTTCCTTAAAATAAAAACACTCCGGAAATAACCAGAGTGTACGTAAGAATTAATATTTTCTCTAAAAAATGAAATTTTCGGTTCCTACCGAATTATGCATTTCTTCCCGGATAAACCTCCAAAGCCTTCTCCAAACAATCCATTGCACCATTAATGGCATCTATGTTCAATACATAAGCCAGGCGGACTTCATTTTTACCCAACCCTTCTGTACTATAAAAGCCTGAGGCAGGTGCCAGCATCAATGTTGCTCCATTATGCTCAAAAGATTCTAATAACCATTGACAAAATTCATCCGCGTCTTTTACCGGAAGTGATGCCATGGCATAAAATGCTCCACCCGGGTTCGGACAAAACACACCAGAAATTTTATTTAATCGGGCAACAAGTGTATCTCTTCTTAATAAATATTCAGCTTTAGGCTTTTCAAAATAATCTGCCGGAAGATCACATGCTGCTTCGGCCAGAATTTGGCCAAATTCCGGTGGACTTAATCTTGCCTGGGCAAATTTCATTGCGGCACCAAGTACTTCTTTGTTCTTTGTAACAAAAGCGCCGATTCTGGCCCCACAAGCGCTATATCTTTTGCTGATGGTGTCCATCAATATTACATTCTCTTCTGCTCCTTCTAACTCCATGGCACTGATATGCTTTCCACCATAACAAAATTCGCGGTAAGCTTCATCGGAGAATAAATAGAGATTATGCTTTTTTATGATCGCATTCAGAACATCCATTTCCTCCTGACTGTACAAATAGCCTGTGGGATTATTCGGATTGCAAATAACAATCGCTTTGGTTTTATGGGTTATGGCTTTTTCAAAATCCTCTATGGGAGGTAATGCAAAACCACTCTTAATATTCGAGGTAATTGGTTTTACAACTACGCCGGCGGAAACCGCAAATCCATTATAATTCGCGTAAAATGGCTCAGGAATAATTACTTCATCACCTACATCAAGGCAACTCATGAAACCAAATAAAATTGCTTCACTGCCACCGGTTGTAACAATGATTTCATTATGATCTACATGGATATTTACACTGCGGTAATATTCAACCAATTTACGACGATAGCTTTCATTTCCTGCGCTGTGACTGTATTCCAATACTTTAAAAGTGGAATTACGGACTGCATCCAAAGCGAATGGTGGTGTTTCAATATCGGGCTGACCGATATTCAGATGGTAAATTTTAGTACCACGCTTTTTTGCAGCTTCTGCAAAAGGAACTAACTTTCTAATGGGAGAGGCAGGCATATTTTTGCCGCGATTACTTATTGATAACATTTTGCAAATGTAAGATTAGTTGTGTGATTTAAGCTTACGGAAAACTGGAAAACAACCTAAATCTTTTAGAGGAACATGCTGTTTCAATTTATTGGAAATAAGAATCGGATTAATTTTGACAAAAACCTAATGCAAATCATTACGGGTTCTTTTTTGTGCAGGTGAAACGACTTTATATTGAATTTCTATTTCTGGTTTCTATTAAACCAAGCAAATATATTGAGATTGTTAACCAACATATTCCCAAAGACAATCCTCCCAGAACGTCACTGGCATAATGTACACGCAGATAAATACGACTCAAGCCTATAGCCAAAATAATAAGAATGAGCAGGATTGTGCCCCATATCCGTAAAGATTTGTTCCGGCCATATTTCCATAAAGAAAAAATGATCAGGCCAAAAAACACCAGGCTGTTTAGTGTATGTCCACTTGGAAAACTGAATCCGGTAGCAGATTCCAGGAAAGGATCGAGTGGCCTTGGCCTTTGATATATTCCTTTAAAAAAATACATCAATAGTAAGCTAAAAGTTGCTGTGACTGCCCAATATATTGAGAATAAATAATTTTTTTTATAAAATAAAATAAATAAGGCTATAATAATATTTGCAGGTAATAAAAAAGTTGAAGAACCAAGAAATGTCATGAACTCCATCAGAAGGTTCATGAAATTGTTTCTCAGGGCAATAGTGATAGCAAATGCTTCTTTATCAATCAAAAAAGTTTTTCCTGATTTTACATGGATTGCTAACCAACTAAAAATACCACTGGAAAGAAGAATGATGAATAAAAAAAGTACCCAATTTTTATTAGAAGTATTCTCCGGTTGATATTTTTTGTTCATTTTCCTGAATAAAACCCAAACAAATGATTTTTTGTTTGGTAGCATCAAATTTAAATGAAAAATCATTAAATAGCTTTTTCAAAAATGTTTTTTAAAGTTATACCTGTCAAAAAAAGTTCTATCCAAAAAAAAGAAATTCAACATGTTTCTGAAGGAGAGATCAAAAAAAAACTGCCTCAATATATGAGACAGCCTTTGTTGATTAAATTCTATTTCTGTAAAGAATTAAACCTATTTTTTTTCCAAAATCTTAGAAAAAGTACTTTCCTTATTTTCATCATTAATAGTAGATACGCTGTAATATCCGGAAGTGCTTATCTGTAATTCTTTTTTGTCTGTGACAGCAAGTATGATCGCTTCTTTTTTCAAATCAGAAAAATAGTAGACTACTGATCTCACGTTACCGGTGGTACTCCATTTTAAAGTATTGCCTTCAATCATTATATCTACAACTCCCGCAGGAGCCGGCATAATACTACGACCCATGAATGGGATGACGGAAGGATATTTAAATATTTGAGCAAGCTTATCCGTGATACCGATTTTGTTAAGTGGGATGTATTGTGCACTGTATAAAAGATTCCCAACTACTTTTTTATTTCTCCTTGTCATTTCAAATTGTCTATCCAATTCCGCTGTTGACTGGAAGGCTGAAGGAGAAGTGCCATCACCAAATTTATAATAACCATGGCCCACCATAAGAGTGGCATTATAACTATATTGAGTCCACCAGTTTAACCGGGCTTGAAAATCATTGTATTGATTGCCAATTTCCTGGTATAATTGAGGAATAACCAAATCCAGCCATCCTTTTTCACACCATTTCTTTACGTCTGCAAATAAGGTGTTTAAATTGTAATTCGGATCCGGAGCGGGTGAGATAGAGAAAACAACTCCCGGCTTGGTTGCCACTATTGTTTCGTACACTTTTTTAATTGCCTCATCTACATTTGCTCTTCTAAAATCTCCTATGGAAGAAAAGCCTGCGCCATACTTTTGATAATCGTCAGCATCTGAAACCATTTGTCCTGCCGAAGATGGATCGGGATAAAAATAATCATCAAAATGAATTCCATCCACATTGTATTTGGTAATAACATCCTTTACAATATCAGCAAGACGTTGCCTTACCTCAGGAAGTGCCGGATTATAAATTTGAATTTTTTCGTGGCTCAATATCCATTCAGGCTTTACGGAAGAATGCAACGCAGGATATGAACTCGCTGTATTTGCCCTGGTCGCGATCCGGTAAGGATTCATCCAGGCATGGAATTCTATATTCCTGGCGTGCGCCTCATCTATTAAAAACTGCATCACATCATATCCGGGGTCTTTACCCCTGGTGCCTGTTATATTACTACTCCAGGGTTCGTAAGGAGAATTATAAAAAGCATCTCCGGTAGCTTTTACCTGGAAAAAGACCGCATTGATATTAAGTTCTTTAAATCTATCCAAATAGTCTGTATACAGTTTTTTCTGCGAGGCAACATCATACTTACCCTTTGGCCAATCCAGACCGAAAACGGTAGCCATCCAAACTCCACGCATCTCTTTTTTCGGATATAGTAATGTTGGCACTGGAGGTAAATCAGGCGGCTGTGGAGTATCCACTTTTTCTTTACTACAAGAGTTTAGCAAAGAGATCATAACTATTAAAAAAGCAACCCGGTTAAAGTATTTTGTCATAAAATAATTTCATACGTGTACAAAAAAAAATCCCATTCAGTTTTTAATCTGAACAGGATTTTTTAAATTATTAATCAATTAATGTTTTTTTAGAAAAATCAATTACCACAAAACCTGCATCTGCTGAAGCTGAATAGATAGTAAGCATTTCATCTTTTCCATCCGCATTCTTTGTTACGTGCCAGCCAGTTTGTGTGCCTGGCGCTGTGTTGACAGGCCCTAACAATGAATACTGAAAAAGGGGTGATTTATCTGCTTTATTATCAAAAATCTTTAGGGCATCTACAATACCTATCCCTTTCGTAATATCGTATAAATATAATACTACAGCATCCGAACCGGTTCGTGCTGCAGTGGTCATCAGAAGATATCTTTCACCATTAAAGTAAACCACCCTGGCGTCAGATCCGCGCAATGGTACGGCAGTGTTACTTAATGAATAACTAATAACTGCAGATTCATTTGCCACCCTTATAGGTGCATCATAACCTGTATAGAGGTAATCACTTGTGTTCCCTACTCTGTTAAATGACATAAAGAAAGTAGAAGCGCTTGCATTAGGTAAAACAGCCGGATCCGAAACAGTTGTATAATTTTTTACGGTTAATCTTAAAATTTTTGAAACGGCATTATCCCCAAAATAGAAGTATCCATTCCCATTTTCATCCAGACTGGCTGACATATTATCGCCGTGTCTTATTCCTGCTCCAGGTATTGTTGCTACATTTATATTCGCAATAACATCCGGCTCAGCGCCTGGATCCGTCCAATGATAAATTTTAAAAGGAGATGCCTGGCTGCCTGATAAGTTGGCAATATAAGAATGACCATTTATCTGAGCACCTACATTTACTGGAAAGGTTCCTCCTGATACACCTGTAAGATTTAAATTAACCGGCGTAGCATTATTTGCCCTGATGTCACTCATTTTCAATAAATGAGAACCCATCGCATTCCTGGTAACAATTAATACATTTTTTCCATCAAAACCGCTTCCTCTTGTCTGAAGAGAAACAAAAGCAGGATAAACAGGTTTGCCAAGTTCATTATTTGTGTAATCATATATTTTTGGCTGTTCAAAATCAGCTCCATACACCGGAACCATTAAACGAATGGTTACCAGATACTCACGGAATCTTTTATTATTGACAACTTTAATAGCATTGGTTTTAGAAGATGCTCCTTCTGCAAATTCCCACAGATACGTTTCTTTGTCCAGTTTAGCGCGATCAGACATTACTGCTTCGAAACGAAGTTTACTAAAATCTGTTAAGGTGTCCAATCTTGGAAAGGATACCGTTTTTTTATCTTCATTAATCACTCCTTCTACCACCTGGTTTCCGGCTGCACCGGCATTAACAACTTTGATGGATTTTAGTTCCACTCCATCATCGGATTCAACATTTGTGGGAAAATCCTTTTTGCAGGAATAAAAAGAGACCAGCATTACGCAGGCTATGATCATCCAGTATTTTGAAATATTTTTTATCATTTTTATATGTTTTATTCTTTAAGAATTCAGTTTAGGCATTTAATCCTGGGGCCAGCCTTCAGTTTGAGTGAGAACATATCCTTTATTCTTATAATCTTCCATCTGATTTTTACCTACGGGAGATAAATACGGATTAACATTAGGCTGATTTAAGAAAGGTAACCTGGAACCGGTATTTGTACCACGGTAAAAACCGTTCATAGAGGCTTTATTTGATCCATTGTACACTGTAATGTCTCCTGTTTTACTCACGACTGATATCTGGCCTTGCTTAGCAGGGATTAATTCTCCCGGTAACTCCGCCTGAAAGTTTACCCACCCACCTGATAAAAGATCCTGATTTTGATCAGTATCCATTTTTTTCAATTTCTTCCAGCGTTTTAAATCTTCATAACGGCCATACTCAAACGCAAATTCCATCCGACGCTCTCTGCGTATTTCCCAAAGTAATGGAGTAACATCTACATCTCTTGAAGGATCATTTGGTAACATAGCTAAATCCATCGGAGCAGTTTTTTTAACGCCTTTAGCGATTGCCTCTGCAGCTATTGGCCTGTTCCTTATTTTATTGATAGACCTGTCGATATCTGTCTGACTTACATTTCCAAGTTCAGCTTTTGCCTCGATCCAATTTAATAATGCTTCAGAGTACCTGAAAACAGGATAATCTGTTTCGTTTTTATCTCCTGAGAAATCCGCAGGAGGATTGCCCCCGGCCGCAACAATATTCGCGATACTTCTAGGTAAGAATTTATTTATATACCAATTAGAAGCCCTGTTCTTATTACTTGGTTTGTCATAAAAAGTTGCTTCCAGCCTGGAATCCCTCGTTTTGATCATGTTGGATAAGGTGAAATCTGTTGCCTGGCTCTCATCTGAGTTTTGCCATGCCTTTCCATCCACACAAATAAACGATTTGATCAGGTCTGTAGACGGTCCGAAACCAACTGTTTCTGACAAATTATTATTTGAAGCCACGGCATGGGTAACGCCCGCTGCTGCATCATAGTGGCGATATAAAACCACCTCTTTATTACCGGCAAGAGAATTTGAAGTGAACAATGTTCTGAAATCTGTTGCGATATCAAACCTGCCACTGGACATAACAATATCTGCCGCAGCTTCAGCCAATTCAAAAAACTTCTTTGCCCGCTCATTATTATTATAGTAGTATTTCTGCCATGATCCTTCTGTTAGTGCGGTTCTTGATACTAAACCTGCCACCGAATATCTGTTCAAATACTGATCTCCATCGGCTAATCTTACATTCTCCAGTGCAAATTTTAAATCATTATATACATGATCCATCACTTCATTGCGGGGAGAACGTGGTTTGTACAAATCATCTTGATCTATATCACTTACTACATGATCGTAATAAGGAACATCTCCGTAACGTGTCACAATATCTGCATACTCCGATCCTCTGAAAAAACGGGCAATTCCCATCCAATGAGCAAATGCTTCTTCACTTAGGACAGTCTTCATTCTTTCTTCCATTCTTGAAATCATGGTATTAACTGAACGAAGTGTAGACATTCCCCAGATACCACTATTCGGTACAGACCGGCTAAAATTACCCTGGTTACCCATCAGAAAAACATCATCACTGAATTGATATCCCATCAACGCTGATCCACTATAATTAAATTTAATGCCATAGCCAGGGAAAAAATCAGTGTAATATTTATTTGCATACAGGCGGAGTTTCACTTCAGAATTCCAGGCAGTTTCGTCTGTAACCTCTGTTATCGCCGGCCTGTCTAAAAATTTTTTACAGCCAACAAAGGTCAGGGCTATACATGCTATTATGAACGAATATATATATTTCATGTTTGTATTTTTTATAATGATATATTAAGGCCTACCGAGGCTATTTTAAAAGTAGGATTCGAAGCTCCTGTGCGGCCAAGATTATAATTTTCTGACCTAAGCATTGAATACCCGGAAATTGCTTCAGGATCAATAGGTAATCCGCGTAACTTATCAAAGGTGATAAAGTTTTCCAGTGACACGAAAACCCTTGCTTGTTTCAGACCTATTCTATCAAGTAGTTGTGGAGAAACATTGTAGCCTAAAGTGATATTCTTAATTCTAAAATAAGCCATGTTCAACAAATATTTTGTTTGGGGACGCATAACAAAACCAGAATTAGATCCGCTTAAATTCCAGGCTCTTGGGTAAAAAGCATCGGTACGATTTTCTCTCCAATAATCTCCTGCGATAGCCTGTGGCATAGCACCTTCTTTGGCAAAATAGCCAGGAATCGCTAATTGTCCATCACCCCAGATTGCTCTCTTTCCTACGCCCTGGCCAATAACTGCTAAATCGAAAGATTTATAATCAATGGCTATGCGCATTCCATACTCATATCTTGGCATCATGTTGCCAATAACGACTCTATCGCCCGGATCACCAAAGGTTCCTTTACCACTTGTAATGTAACCGTCACCGTCTACATCCACGAATTTCACATCACCCGGACTGATTAAAAGAATTTGATTACCATCTTCAAAGTTTGTTTGATACACAGGATTTTTTCCCGTTAACTGATTTGTTGTTTTGGAAGTACCTTGCCAAACGATCGTTGTCTGCAAAAAATTTCCATTTGCATCATAAACAAAATCGTCTTTTTGGTATAACCGATCCGTTACGTACCCATAAATATCACCGTATCTTTTACCGGTTGTAAATGTATTGTCGATGATCCTGTTTTCATAAGGAATATTCCAATCAGCTGCTTTTGTAATATCTGTTACAGCATCGGATAGATTCGCTGTTACATTAATTCCCAACCCGTTTTTGAAACGATGGTTAAAATCAAAAGATATTTCATAACCACGTGTCTTTAAATTACCATAATTACCCTGCGGAGCAGAAGCTCCATAAGAGGAAGGTAACGCCTGACCTGCGATGATCATATCTTGTGTTTCACGCTCAAATAAGTCGACAACTACTCCAAATTTATTTTTGAAAAAGCGAAAATCAGCACCAATGTTTTTGGTTGCGATGTTTTGCCAGCCAATCGCTTCAGACACAGGTACGGGTGTACCCAAATTGAAGAATTGCTCCCCGGCACTATTGAGCCAGTTTATTTTACCGGTACTTAAGGTAGAAATATACAATTTGTTATTTACCGACTGATCGCCAATTGAACCATAGGAGGCTCTAAATTTTGCAAAGGTCAGAACATCTTTTATTCCACTCATAAACTCTTCGTTCGAAAGCACCCATCCGGCAGAAAATGATGGATACCACTTCCACTGCATAAAGGCAGGGAATTTAGAAGTAGCATCATATCGAAGATTCGTCTCTAATAAGTATTTATTATCAAAAGCATAGTTGATCCTTCCAAAATATCCTACCTGAGAGTCCCAATTGGCTCCTGCTTTTGCTTCCTCTTTGCCAATGGCAAAATTAAATTCCGGTTCATCACTATTGAATAATTCGGAGATTCTGCTTGAATGACTTTCCCACTCGTTAGCAACGAGGTTTGTTCCAACAATGAACTTAAATTTATTCTTGTCGGCAAGATTTAATTTGTAAGTCGAAAAAGCATTCAGGGTATGCCGTTGGTCTGTTCTGGAGGATTTATATACATAAGTATCTTCCTTTCTTACATAATTCGATAAAGGAAACCGATAAGCAGGTTCACCACCGGTATCTACTATTTTTCCTGTTGCATCTACATATATCTGGTTTCCTGCATCATCTTTCCAGGCTGAAGGTGAATACCAGGTTTCTCTTGCTGTAATGGCTCCCAAGGCTGATTTAAAATCATCTTTCCTTGAATCAAACGTATAATCTGCATCAATTGTCCAGTTATTGGAAAGGTTAACCGTCGTTCCAAAATTCAGGTTTGTATATTTCTGTCCAAGGTACGCTGTTTTAGAGTTTTTGGTATCCCAATAAGGATCACGCATTTCCTCTCCATTCTCCAGCACACCTGTTGGGAACAAGCGACTCCAT
>JBBSUB010000169.1:0-9583 GCA_038235345.1 Chitinophagales bacterium | reverse complement strand
TTGGAGCAGATATGAAAGTGGAATTACTGAATGATGGACCAATAACAATCTGGATTGATTCCAAGAACAGAGAATAAACTTTAAAATTAAAAAGATGACGATAACACAAGCGCAGAAAGATGTGGATGAATGGATCAAAACTACCGGCGTAAGATATTTCAGTGAGCTAACCAATCTTGGAATCCTGATGGAAGAAGTGGGGGAACTTTCACGCATTATGGTGCGAAAATATGGAGAACAATCTTTTAAAGAAAGTGATAAAGTAAAAGATATGGCAGATGAAATGGCGGATGTATTGTGGGTGCTCATCTGCCTGGCGAATCAAACCGGGGTGGATTTAACGGAAGCGCTGGAAAAGAATTTTGAGAAGAAGACACGAAGAGATGGAGAAAGGCATAAGGCGAATGAGAAATTGAGGTAAGGAGCAAGAAGAAAGAAACACGAAGAATTTTTTAAACACGAATTTTAGGCACGTATTACGCGAATTAGGAAAACTCTTGCAGAGTTTACCCGTTTTAATATAAACTAAAAGATTATCCTTTTTGAAGCAAAGGAGTTCTGATTAAAAAGAAAACACGAAGAATTTTTTAAACACGAATTTCAGGCACGAATTACACGAATTAGGAAAACTCTTTCAGAGTTTTCCTTTATAAAAATCAATTAAAAGATTACCCTTTTTGAAACAAATGAATTTTGTCCAAAATTAGCAATGATACCAAGTTGTAAATTTGAAGCTTTCAAATAATTAATCGTTTGCTTTACAAAACCATCCACAATTAATGTAGAAGCTGTTACTTCCAGAATTATTGAATCAAAAACAATAAAATCTGCATTATATCTTCTTGGCAGCGTGATGGATTTATATTTAACTATAAAAGGTCTTTCTCTTTCATAAATTATATCTCTTTGCTGAAACTCATATTCCAGAGCATCTTTATAAATGACTTCACGAAAACCCATTCCTAATTCCCGATGCACCTCCATACAGATTCCTATCAATTCATAAGATTCGTCTTTTAGAATTAAATCTGCCATTTTGAGAATACTTTTAGTGAAAATAAAATATAAACAAATCCGAATATAAATAAAATTATTGGACTTAGCGGTACATTAGGACACCAATCTTTTCTTTCACCTGAAAAGATGCATTTTTTCTTCAATTCGTGTAATTCGTGCCTAAAATTCGTGTTTCAAAAAGGTGTTCAAAATTAAACTTCAGTTTAGTGGGGATATTTTCATCAAGCAAAATTTTCATCTAGAATTCTTTCATTTGTAATCGACTTCCGGGCCATTTTTAAAACCTGAATTGCAAATTCCTTTTTGACAGATGGAAAATTTTCCAGAAACTCATCCAAAGATTCACCAGTTTCTATATAATCAAACAATGCTTGTATCGGAACACGCGTACCCGTAAACACTGGAGTTCCGCCCATTGTTTCCGGATCGATATTTATTGGCCCATAATTCATAACAATAAAGCGTTGAATTAACAAATTACAAAATCTTTGTAAACGATTTATTATAAAATTATTTTCTTCAATTCGTGTAATTCGTACCTAAAATTCGTGTTTCATAATTAGGTATCAGGTATCAGGTTTTAGGTATCAGGCAAAACCATTCTGGCACATTCGTGTAATTCGTCCCAGAAATCCGTGCTTTCATTTTCTTCAATTCGTGTAATTCGTGCCTAAAATTCGTGTTTCATAATTAGGTATCAGGTATCAGGTTTTAGGTATCAGGCGATAACAATTCTTCAATTCGTGTAATTTGTGCCTAAAATTCGTGTTTCCGATTTCTTCAAAATTCCTTTATTCACACCTTAAACTTTTCTATTTATCATTTACATTTATATTTGCACCCTTATGGCAAATGAAACAAATAATTTTAGTGAGATAATCGCGCATTGTAAAGAATACGGTTACATCTTTCAATCAAGCGAAATTTATGACGGATTAAGTGCCGTGTATGACTATGGGCAAAATGGGGCTCAACTGAAAAAGAACATCCGTGATTACTGGTGGAAAAGCATGACGCAGCTCAATGATAATATTGTTGGCATCGATGCGGCTATATTTATGCACCCATTAACCTGGAAAGCAAGCGGGCACATCGATAGCTTTAGTGATCCAATGATTGATAATAAGGATAGTCAAAAACGGTATCGCGTGGATCATTTGATCGAAAACCATGCAGAACAATTGGGATTGGAAGGCAAAAAAGAAGAAGAATTTGGTTTACTAAAAGCAATGGACGAATTACTTGCAAAGGATGATTATGAAGGGCTCAAAGAGCTCATCCTTGAGAATGAAATCACGTGCAGCATCAGTAAAACAGCCAATTGGACAGATATCCGCCATTTTAATTTAATGTTTGATACACAAATTGGAAGTATTGCCGGAGAAGCGGATAAAATATACCTGCGGCCCGAAACTGCCCAGGGAATATTTGTAAACTTTCTGAATGTGCAGAAATCCGGAAGAATGAAGATTCCATTCGGTATAGCTCAAACAGGAAAGGCTTTTCGAAATGAGATTGTTGCCCGTCAATTCATTTTCCGCATGCGTGAATTTGAACAAATGGAAATGCAATTTTTTGTACGCCCCGGCACTGAGATGGAATGGTATGCATATTGGAAAACCGAAAGATTGAAATGGCATATGAGCCTGGGAATTCCTGCAGAAAAATTACGCTATCACGATCACATAAAACTGGCCCATTACGCCAATGCGGCTGTGGATATTGAATTTGAATTTCCATTCGGATTTAAAGAACTGGAAGGTATCCACTCCCGTACTGATTTTGATCTGAAGCAGCACCAGGAATTAAGTAAAAAGAAATTACAGTATTTTGATAACGAATTAAAAGAAGATGGCAAACCTTATGGAAATTACATCCCGTATGTGGTTGAAACTTCCGTCGGTTTAGATCGCTTATTTCTTACCATCATCAGTACGGCTTATACAAATGAAACCTGGACAAAAGAAGATGGAAGTGAAGACAGCAGGGTTGTTTTAAAAATTCCGGCCAAAATCGCTCCTTATAAATTAGCGATCCTTCCTTTGGTTAAAAAAGATGGCCTTCCGGAAATAGCCAAGCAGTTACAGGAAGAATGCAAACAAAGCTTTTTCACATTTTATGAAGAAAAAGACAGTATCGGCAAGCGTTACAGAAGAATGGATGCAATCGGCACTCCTTTTTGTGTAACCATCGACCATCAGACAAAAGAAGATAATATGGTGACGATCCGTTACAGGGACACCATGACACAGGAAAGAATTCCTTTAGCAGATGTCAAAAAACTAATTCTGGAGAAGATTTCTTAAAAATTTATATTTTATCCCTCAATCTTCGATTGGGGGATATTTTTTAGAATGGAAAACAAAATAAACTCTTCCAAACCATCATAAGTCTATTGATCCCGATTGGCAATAAGACCGAAAAGATTTACCAATAAAACGCCTACGCCCATTCCACACACTAAGAGTGTCACGATATGAATCGGCCGGATACATTCTGAATTGTCCAGGTTCATAAAATTAAGAACTGAAATAGCGATAACCATAATTGAAATGAGTAATCCGCGGCGATAATTTTTTTTCATAGCAGTTGTTTTTTAATAATCTTAATAAACTCTAATCTACCATTTTATCCATACAATTCAAAGTGAATACACTTTCGATCATATCCCTGCTCTGCTATTTTTTTCCGTGCATCGTCAATCATTGCTTTCCAACCACACAGATAAAAATCAGCCGGATTTAAACTTTGCAAATCCAGGCAGGCTTCATTATCCCTTCTGCAAATTTCTTCATACAAGCTATGTACATATCCTTTAGCACCGCCCCACTCTTCCCTGCTTAGGGTGGGGATATAGAACATATTTTCCATTTTATTTTCAAGGCTTTTCATTTCGTCGAAATACATTAGATCTTTTTGTGTACGGCATCCATAAATTAAGTGGATTTTTTTGTGCGGAATATTGTTTAAATGCAGGTAATTCAGCATGCTTCTGAATGGTGCGATACCCGTTCCGGTACAAATAAAAAAGAGATCATTTTCTATTGTTTCCGGCAAAACAAAAACTCCCTGGGGCCCACGGAAAGTAAGTTCTGAACCTACTTTAACATGTTCAAACAAATAAGTTGTTCCCAAACCACCTTCCAATAATACGATCAACAATTCAAAGACATTGCTACCATCCGGCCAGCTTGCTATGGAATAACTACGCCACCTTTTGTTGGGCTTTTCATGTATGGGAAGATCCAAAGTTACAAACTGGCCGGCTTTAAAATTAAACGATTCTAAATCATTTACCTGAATAAAAAAACGCTTGGTATTGTACGTTTCGTTTTCTATTTGAATGACCGTACCAGTAAGCCATGGTAATAAAGGCATGGGAATTTTTTTAGTAAAATACAATGGTTTTTTGAAAAGAAAAAGAATTATTGATGCAACTGATTCTTTGTATATAATTTGTGGTTCGAATGACTCAATCAAAACAGGAAAAGAACTAGCGGAAATGATTGTCTTTAAGTAGAGAATCCACTTATTCAAATATTTATTATTTTTCAAAGAAAGATTTGTTTCTCTTCATATTTGAGAGAAATTGACAAGAACGAAGAGTTCTTCTAAATAATTTCCACTACCAACGCCCAAATAAATTATATTCATTTCCATCCCACCTTTCCACGTTTCAGGAAAACCAACAGGACAAATTTTGCAAACTCATCAACAAGAATGTTAACTTCACGGATTGATAAAAACCTCAATAAACAATGTTTGGGCGGACCTTTAAAAATATAGACGATTTTCTTCATAAAGACGCTGGCAAAAAATATTCACCAAAGTACTTTTGACCTGAGTGTAAAAAACCCAAACAAAAAGATGAAGCTGCTATTCGCCAACCAAAAGTCATTTTAGAAGAAATGAAAATTTTGGATGAAGAAACACAATTGAATGGATAATATACAATTGATAATTGCCAATGAGTAAAGAATTAACCATATCACAAAAACAAATTGAAAACCGCATATTCACTATTCGGGGTATGCAGGTAATGATAGATCGTGACTTAGCTGAAATATACCAGGTGGAAACCAAAGTTTTAAATCAAGCCGTCAAGCGTAACATTGAACGATTTCCGGAAACATTTCGTTTTCAATTGAGTACGGATGAAAAAGATGAACTGGTCACAAATTGCGACCGGTTTGGTTTTTTGAAATCAAAAAATGCGCATTCAAGTTCAAGGTCACAAATTGTGACCTTGAACAAGTCGGGGACAAAACAAGGACAAAATATTAAATACCTGCCTTATGCCTTTACCGAACAAGGTGTAGCAATGCTTTCTGCTGTGTAACGGTTGGGAAATAAAAAGAGAAAGGAACTGCAAGAGATAATATTAATTCAGGAACATTTGAAAATAAAAAAAAATCCATTTCCACCAGTTGAAATACAACAAATGATTGCTCAAAAACGTGATGTATTATCTGTCGAAACCGAAAAATTAGAAGCCCTTTATCAGCAAAAAATTGATAATTTAGAAGAGTTAAAGTAATCCATTTTGCAACTTGCCCTGAGTCCTGTCGAAAGAAGGGCATTTGCAGGAGAGTTGAAATCTGAAAAAGCTATTGCCGTATGAACGAACAACGATTAAAAGAACTTATAAATGAGTTGATAAAACAACCCCACGAAAGTGAATGGGTAGAGTTTAAACTCAATTTTCATTCGGAACAGGAAATTGGAGAACGTATATCTTCTTTGGCAAACGGTGCGGCCATTCAAAATCAAGAATTTGGCTACTTGGTGTTTGGCATTGAAGATAAAACCCATATTATTAAAGGAACAACATTTAAACCCAAGCAACACAAAAAAGGAAACGAAGAATTAGAACATTGGTTGGCTCAACGATTAGACCCCCGAATTGATTTTAGAATTCATGAATTTACTTATGATGCCCAAAGAAATATTGCCTTATTTGTAATTCCTGCTGCCCAAAACAAACCTGTTGATTTTTCTCATACGCCATACATCAGAGTTGGTAGCATTACACGAAAATTAGCAGAATTTCCTGAAAAGGAGCGTAAAATTTGGCGTAAATCAGATAGACCTTATGAACTTGAAATAGCAAAAGATAATCTTTCGGCTTCTGATGTTATTCGTTTATTAAGTACAGAAACCTATTTTGATTTGATGAAACTTCCTTATCCGTCCAATCAAAATGGTGTAATCGAAAAATTTATAAATGAAAATCCTGTAGTAAAATCACAAGTGTACTCTATCACAAACCTTGGAGCTGTTTTGTTTGCAAAAAACCTTCCCGAGTTTGAATCCGTTCAGCGAAAGTCGGTGAGAGTAATTGTTTATAAAGGAAAAAATAAAGTAGAAACCATTCGTGAACAGATTGGAGTAAAAGGGTATGCCCTTGGTTTTTTGGGATTAGTAGAATGGATAAACAGCCAATTACCTGCCAACGAAGAAATTGGAAAAGCATTAAGGACAGAATCCCGAATGTATCCCGAAATCGCCATTAGAGAGTTGGTCGCAAATGCCTTAATCCATCAAGACTTATCAGTTAAAGGATTTCCTATGATTGAAATATTTAGCGATAGAATTGAAATCTCAAATCCGGGAAATCCATTAATAACACCTGATAGATTTATTGATTCCTATATTTCAAGAAACGAAAAACTGGGGACTTAATGCGAAGAATGGGTTTTTGTGAAGAAAAAGGCAGCGGATTAGATAAAGTTATATTTTACAACGAAATATATCAACTTCCGCCCATTAATATAATTACAGATGAAAACCGTACGAGAGTTACTCTATACAGTTACAAAAAACTGAATGATTTAGATAAGAAAGAAAAAATAAGAGCCTGTTATCAGCACGCTTGTTTAAAGTGGGTGTCTAACGAAAAAATGTCCAATCAAAGTTTAAGAGAACGGTTTCAAATTGAAGACCGTAACTATTCCATTGCATCCAGAATTATACGAGATGCCTTAGAAGAAAAAGTAATAAAAGAAGATGACCCGGAAAGTAAATCAAGAAAATATGCTAGCTACATTCCAATTTGGGCTTAGAAGTTTTTTTGATGATTATTTGACGACATAAAAAATCTTATGTGATAGTTATGTGACAGAAAAGACTCTTTTAAATCATAAAACACTGATAATCAAATGAATTCTTATGTGATGGTTATGTGATAGTAGGATTTATTTGACGGCTATTTGATAAGCTCAAAAATCTTATGTGACGGTTATGTGATAGAAATGTCCCTTTTAGGTTACAAACAACTGATAATCAACGTGTCCTTATGTGATAGTTATGTGATTGAGAATCCGATTTTATTTGATGGTAATTTGATAAAAGAAACAAAATGAAACGATGCAGAAACAAGAGCGGAATTAATAGCCCCCAAGCTAAAGACTTTTGGTTGGGATGTTGTGAAAGGATCTAATATCTTATTTAAGAAAGAAACGACAACGGTTAAGCAAGACGTAAAATAACAAGATAACAACATATAGATCAATACATTATAACTGTTAAGCAAGATTTAAAAAATATTAAGCAAGGTCGAAAATGAGTATATCGGTTTCAAATGTTATAATATATGCCAAAATAACTCTTCTCTCCTTTTAAAAAATAATATTGGATTACCTTTGCACCCTTTAGAAAAGGAAGCTGATGAACCTGGACGAGTTGATGAATAATTATACAAATGATTCCCGCATTTTTTCAATTGCGGACAGGATCCTATTTTCTCCTCCCCAGCATGTTTATCTTTCCGGCTTACAGGGAAGTGCATCCCAATTCATTTTTTCAGCCGTTTTTAATCATTTTTCTACCTCCCAACTGAATCATCTGATCATTTTAAGAGATTCGGAAGAAGCGGCATATTTTCATAATACCATTGAAAATATTACCGGTGCGCTGGACATTTTTTATTTCCCTTCTTCATTTAAGACAAAGAAGAATTTCCATCAACTGAATGCCAGTCATGTCATGTTGCGTACGGAGGCTCTAACAAAAATCAGTGCAGGCGGAAATAAAAAAGTGGTCGTTACCTATCCGGAAGCACTCTATGAAAAAGTGGTTCTATCTAAATCACTTACCGAAAATATTATCCATTTTAAAAAAGGGGATACTATAAAAGTGGATGAACTATTAGGTCGATTTGTTGATCATGGTTTCATCCGGACAGATTTTGTATATGAACCCGGTCAGTTTGCTGTTCGTGGAGGAATCCTGGATATTTATTCCTACGGAAATGAAAAACCTTATCGCATAGAATTATTCGGAAACGAAATAGACAGTATCCGGTTATTCGATCCCGAAACACAATTAAGTGAGCGTAAACTTTCTGAGGTAAAAATCATACCCAATGTTGAAACGCAATTTGGGACCGGAGAAAAGGTTTCATTACTGAATTTCCTACCGGATAATACAATTGTATGGTGTCAGAACTGGACGTTTATTAAAGAGAAAATAGAACAGGAACTGGAAGATGTGGAAGAGATGATCCGTATGGAAGCATCGGCATTAAGTCGCCAATCTACGTCCTTAAGCGGACGTCACACTTCAGTTAACAGCCGCCAGGAAGAGGAAGAAGAATTGAATGAAAAAAGAAATGTTTCAGTGAATGATTTTGTTCGTCCCGGTGTTTTAGAAAATCAAATAAGAGAAAGAAATATTGTAGAATTTGGCAACAGGCCATTTTTTTCCGGGGATAATAAAATTGATTTCTCCATCATTCAGCAACCTGCATTTAACAGGCAATTTAAATTACTGATTCAGAATTTAAAAGAGTACGAATCGAAGAAATACAATCTCTACATATTCGCGGAAAATCCAAAGCAATTAGAGAGATTGCATTCCATTTTTGTTGATCTGGACACACAGATAAATTTCATTCCGATTCCCGTTTCAATACACGAAGGTTTCATCGACAACGATCTGAAAATGGTTTGCTATACAGATCATGAAATTTTTCAACGGTATCATAAGTACAGGGTAAAACAAGCGTTTAATAAGAACAAGGCACTTACTTTAAAAATGTTGCGGGAATTGCAACCCGGTGACTATGTAACCCATATAGATCATGGCGTTGGCGTGTTCAGTGGTTTGGAAAAGATCCATGCCAATGGTGTGATGCAGGAAGCAGTGAGAATTGTTTACCAGAACAAGGATCTTTTGTATGTGAACATATCTTCCCTGCATAAGATCAGTAAGTACAGTGGCAAAGAAGGTACCGTTCCTAAAATGAATAAATTAGGAAGTGACACCTGGAATAAATTAAAAGATAAAACAAAGAAACAGGTCAAGGATATCGCGACTGATCTGATAAAATTATACGCCCAAAGAAAGAGTCTGAAAGGCTTTGCCCATGCACCGGATAATTACATGCAAACAGAACTGGAAGCCTCTTTTATGTATGAGGATACTCCGGATCAGAGCAAAGCTGTGATAGATGTAAAGAATGACATGGAAAAGGATTCACCCATGGACCGGTTGGTTTGTGGTGATGTCGGATTTGGGAAAACAGAAGTAGCTATTCGCGCTGCGTTTAAGACTTGTCTTGATGGAA
>JBBSUB010000168.1:0-9605 GCA_038235345.1 Chitinophagales bacterium | reverse complement strand
TTCCTTCCGGTGCAGTCTCTTTGATGATATTTCTAATTTTCTCAAGTCTTTCCTGAATCTCCGCAGAGAAATTTATAATGTATTCGTCAACTGATGGTATGTTCATTTTCATCCCTGTTTTTGTTTGAGACATTAAAATACTATTAGCCCATGTTTAAAGTAAAAAGTTCCTGAAACACTTTATATGCTTTACACAATATCAATAAAAGGGTTGGGCTTACCAGCCTAACCCTAACTCAAGATGGACTTTAATAATATTACCTGCCATATTTTATTTCTGGGAATGTATCCCAATCGCATTTCCTTCTGTGTCCTGTGCTAATACCATAAACCCAAATTCGCCAAGTGATTGTTTTGATTGGAGTATTTTTCCTCCTGCCGCTTCTATTCTGGTTTCTTCAATGGCACAATCATTACTTGCAAAATAGATAATTGTTGAATTACCTCCTGCTTTAATGCTCTCCGTTTTTATTAACGTACCGCCAGCACCCGGGCCATCCATTTCCATCGGAAACGCGACCATACTCATTTCTTCTTCCAAAGAGTCAGGAGTTGGAAGTACGCTCATTTCTATATTGAGTATTTTTTCATAAAATGTTTGCGCTCTTTTAAGATCATCTACATAAATTTCAAACCAAATAACCGGATTTTTTGCTTGCATAATTATAATTTTTAAGGATTTAACTTACTCAAAATAAGCCATTTTTATTTTTGAATTCCTGACATAGGACAAGAAATAAAAAAACCAGGAGGATCCACACTCCTGGTTAGTAAAATAAATAACCCAAACAAACTTTTATTATATTTCTTAATTCAGCACAGCGCTTTTTCTTCTTTCCGTCATTTTTTCTTCTTCAGACCATTCTTTCATTCCGCCCAAATAGTTTTTAATATGGTTAAATCCGTTTCTTGCCAGCACCGAATAGGCAATTGCTGAACGGTCGCCGGCCTGGCAGTAGATCACGACTTGTTTGTTCCTGCTGAACTTATGCAGATTGTCCTGGATAGTTCCTACAAAACAATGATCTGCTCCTTCAACACATTTATCCTGGAATTCTGTTATTCCTCTTACATCTACAATCTGAACATCCTCTTTGTTTATATAGGTCTTAAACTCTTCAATCGAAATTACATCTGCTTTCTTTAGCTCAATTCCCATGTCTTCCACGTTGGAAATGTAACCATACATATTATCCAAACCTATGCGCATCAGTTTACGGGTTAAATCATACATCTGATTTTCATCAGCTACCAATATAAATTGCTCCTGGTAATTCAACAACCAACCTGCCCAGGTAGAAAATGAATTGTTTCCCTGGATGTTCAGGCTTTCCGGAATAAAACCTTTTGCAAAATCTATTTTATTACGGGTGTCAATTACTTTGATTCCCTTTTCATAGGCGGAAAGAAATTGTTCTTTTGATAATTTTGGATGTTTCGGAACTTCCACCAAAAGAGGCCGATTTACTTTGTTGAGGTGTTTCATCATTGCAAAATACTTCGGTGGCTCCGGCTGATCAGCTAAAAGATAATCTGTAAATGCCGCTTCGTCCTCCCCATATTGAAATGCCCAATTTCTTATTTTTTCATACCCCACGGTAGAACTATGGACAGCACCTAAAGCTTTGCCGCAAGCGGAACCTGCACCATGTGCCGACCAAACCTGGATATGTTCAGGTAAAGCGGAGAATTTCTTTAATGATTGAAACATTTGTTTTGCCCCAATCTCTTTTGTGCCGATGAGACCTGCAGCTTTTTCTAAAAGATCTGGTCTGCCAATATCTCCTACAAAAACAAAGTCACCGGTAAAGATCATTACTGGTTCATCTGTTGCCGGATGATCTGTTAAAAGGAAACTGATACTTTCAGGCGTATGTCCCGGAGTATGTAATATTTCCAAAGAAAGATTCCCCACTTTAATGGTGCTGCCATTCTTAAGGCCGATATGTGGAAATTCGTATTGCCAATCCGGACCACCTTCATCGGAAAGATACATGTCAGCTCCGGTTACAGCAGCCAATTCGCGTGAACCACAAAGAAAGTCTGCGTGAATGTGGGTTTCAGCTATATGTGTTATTCTAAGATTGTTTTGTTTGGCAATATCCAAATAAACGTCAATGTCTCTTTGAGCATCAATTACAATAGCTTCACCTGTGGCCTGGCAGCCTACGAAATAACTTCCCTGAGCCAGACTTTTGTCAAATACGTGTTGGAAAAACATAGTTTAATTTTATATTGTTGAAGAATGAATTTTTTGATAGTGCAAAGGTCGACAGTTTATTTTAGCTGTCCAGCTACTTATGTTACATAGCTACGAGCTATGAGCTATCAGCAATTTAATCATTCAACCATGTAACAATTATAGAATCGTTTCCTTAATAATAATATAAATCCCCATCACCAATACAAACCATCCAAAGGCAGGTTTCAATTTATTGCCATCAATTCTTTTGGATAAGGCAACGCCAAAGGAAATTCCTAGAATGGCAAAAGCAGAAACAACCAGTAAAAATCTCCAGTCAATGATGTTTTCGGAACTTTCTCCTAAAAAACCTATGAGAGATTTAGCTGCTATAATGACTAATGAATGGCCACAGCTTCTTTCATGGGTAGTTTACTTAAAATGACCAGGGGGTATGATCAAAAAATCCACCTCCTTCACCTATAAGGCCTGTAATACCGAATGTAATGGTAAATAGTCCAAAAATAGTTCTTGAATCGGCATTATACCATCTAATATTTACTGATTGTCCTTCGGACTATTTTATAAATAAAGATGGTATAAGTACTCCCACGATCGCTCCTTAAATAAGGATTAAAGGATAATTGAATTTTTGATTTATTGAGTCTGCACCTATTTTTTTATCTTTTTTGATCATGCTATATGAAGCAAAAATCATCAGAACTGCAAAAAGCAGCATCAGTAATATATTTTTTGTAACGATGAAATCCCCAATGATTATGATCTCATCCGGAATGGCTGGAACGATGTATGCCCGTGTCAGAAAAACCGCTATAATAGAAGGGATATCAAAAAAAATGGCTGTTTTATTATTGACCAATCGTTTTCTGAAATAAGTAACGGAACCCACCAGACTGGTAGTACCTACGATATAAAGAGAGTAGGCTGTTGCTAAAACAGCATCTATGCTGAATAAATAAAACTAAGACCGGAACAGTTTAAATACTGCCTCCTCCCCTAATTAAACCTAACGCAATACCTATAAAAATTGATGCAAGATATCCGGCTTAAAATTATGTGCAAAGGTTCATCAGTATAATTTGGAAGACGGCTACTTAGGTTACAGAGGTTTTAGGTTTTAGGTATTAGGTTTTGGGTGAAGGATGGTTTTATTCGTGAAATTCGGGATTAAAAATTCATGTTTAAAATGGTTACAGATTTACAAATCCAAATGGGTCACATTCTTCACGACCATTGTATTTGTCCATTTGTCGTGCCATGGATTAGAGGGACTGCCGAGGGCGCTGAAGCCCTCAAAAGGAACGGCGCGACTTAATCCTCTCAGGAAGGCTGTTTTGGCGGATATAGTGCTTCCGTCTAAATTGACTACCCTGGTGTCGGTAATAAATTTGCCTAAAGACCTTCCTTTAAAAACAATTTCTAAAACACCCATATAAAGTCCATAAAAAAGTAAGGTAACAAATCTGTCCAATAATCCTGTTGTGGGATCATCAAAATCTACATCAGAAAATACGGAGGGGAAAAAATAGCCCACAAATAATCCAAATATGAGGATCGCGATATAAAACCCGATTAAATCAACAATGTAATTTCCCAGGCGCTTCATGTGAGATGCGCGGTCATATGTGGTATCTATCTCTAAAAATTCAGAGAGAAGGGATTCTGTTTCCATGTTTGGTATTTAGCAGTTTTGGTAAAAAGAGAAAGTAAGTTAATTGTTTTGCCTGGTTCGAAGTCAATGAATAAAAAAATAAGAAAATGAAAATCTCCTTCATTTTTTAGATAGAAAATTTTTCAATCCCCAAAAGAATAATTTAAAGATGAACGAAAATGAGATCATTTTTATTGCGATATCCGTTAGGATTAGAGCATGAAAAAAGAGTGTAATACCGATTTAAAAACTGCTTTTGGACTATTTACCGTTTATATTCGGTATAAAATATCCATTGATGAAAAAAGCCTTAAATAAAAAAGCCAACTCATTTTCATGAATTGGCTTTCAAAATGTTTATTTCAGCGAATTATTTATGTGCTTCGATCTTTTTTACAAAATTTCCTTTTGGTTGAGAACCAACTAATTTGTCGACTACTTCACCACCTTTTACGAATAAGATAGCCGGGATACTGGTGATGCCGTATTTAACGCTTAACTGAGGATTTTGATCCACGTTTACTTTACCAATATTTACAGTTCCATCATATTCTTTTGCCAGATCTTCTACTACAGGGCCTATTGCGCGACATGGGCCGCACCATTCTGCCCAAAAATCGATCATTGTCAATTTATCTGAATCCAAAACTTTTTCCTGAAAATTCGCGTCTGTAAATTCCTGCGCCATAATTAAATTATTTATTTATTAAAAATTAAGTGTTGCTTTTGTGGGTGCAAAACTACAACCAATAATTTTAAAAGCAGTTTTGACAGTAGCCCTATTATGTTAATTCTACTTTTACTTCTACTTCTGTCCTGCTTTGTAAAAAGTGAGCCATTTCGTCATTCATTTCAAATCCTTTCTCTGAGGTGTACATTCCGCACTTATGATTTGAATGTATATCATATACATTCATTTTCAGGGTAGCCGGCCCTGGATTCATCTCCACATTGGTAGCCATGAAATCTACCAGGTCTTCGGTGATGTCTTCCGCATTGATATCTATATGCACTTTTTTGGTATTGTTCCGCAACATCGTCTCCAGCATGGTCACCCCATTTACCTGGAATTCAAAGGGAGAAGTAGCAAACCGTTGGCGGAAGGATCCGCTAAGACATACGACCAATCCTGTTTCCAGGAAGTTACTCAGGCGAACGTAATCATCTCTCCAAAGCAAAAATTCCATTTTAGATGAATAATCCTCTATTGAAAAAACACCAAATTTGGCCCCTGTTTTAGATACTCTGTGCTGTGCTTCTGTTACCAACCCCGCAATTTTAAAGGAACGGCCCGGATTGGGTATTAAACTGATATTATCTTTATATTCATTAAAATCTGCAATTGGTGTAAAGCCAAAATGCCGCATTTGGAATTTGAAATTATCCAAAGGATGGCCGCTCATATACATTCCTGTCACATCTTTTTCATAATCCAGTAAAGTAACCAATGGCCATGGTTCACAAGGAGGAATGGGTGGCGGCACTACATCCGGCATTTGCAGATCTCCAAACAAAGTATTGGTGTTACTGTGAATTTGAGCCTGGTATTGATTTCCGAATTTTATGATCTTTTCAAGAGAATTTATGTTTTCTCCCGGAACGGTAAAGAAGAACTGTGCGCGATGTAAATCATTAAAACAATCAAAAGCACCGGCATAAGCAAGACTTTCCAGTGATTTTTTATTTACTGCTCTTTGGTTCACTCTTTTAATAAGTTCATAGATTGACTCAAAATATCCGTTCTTTATTCTTTCCTCAATAATATTTTCGATAGCGTTGTCACCCACACCTTTCATGCCACTGAATCCAAACCTGATCTCTCCTTTTTTATTTACGGCAAATCCTTTTTGCGATTCGTTTATATCCGGCCCAAGTACTTTAATTCCCATATTCCGGCACTCCTCCATAAAGAAGGTGATCTTTTCAATAGCACCGGCATGGTTTAAAACTGCCGCCATATATTCACTTGGATAATGCGCTTTCAGGTATGCTGTCTGATAGGCGACCATTGCATAACAGGTAGAGTGAGACTTATTAAACGCATATTGGGCAAAGGCTTCCCAATCGGACCAGATTTTTTCCAGTTTTACTTTTGGGTGATTATTTTTCTGAGCTCCTTCAATAAATTGTTGCTTCAACTCATCCAATACAGACCGTTGTTTTTTACCCATTGCTTTTCTCAAAACGTCCGCGTCACCTTTGGTAAATCCGGCGATCTTTTGCGAAAGTAGCATCACCTGCTCCTGGTACACGGTAATTCCGTAGGTATCCTTCAGATATTCTTCCATTTCCGGCAGATCATAATTGATTTCCTGCCGTCCATGTTTCCGTTCAATATAACTGGGGATATAAGCTATTGGACCCGGACGATACAGGGCGTTCATTGCAATCAGATCATCAAATTTATCCGGTTTTAATTCTTTCAGATGTTTTTGCATCCCGGGACTTTCAAACTGGAAAGTTCCGTTTGTATCGCCACGCTGGTAAAGCTTATACGTTATTTCATCATCCAGTGGGAGGCCATCCAGATCTATTTCAACACTATGGTTTGCTTTGATCAAACCAAGAGCTGTTTTTAAAATACTCAGGGTTTTTAAACCAAGAAAGTCCATCTTCAAACAACCGGCACTTTCAATATTACTACCATCAATTTGGGTAAGCCACAGATCAGAATCCTTCGAAATTGCTACCGGAATTAAATCCATCAGATCCGAAGGAGCGATGATGATCGCCGAAGCGTGAATTCCCGTATTTCTTACAGATCCTTCAAGAGTTTCCGCCTCATGCAACACTTTGCTCCGGATATCGTCCCCATTATATATCTCCCGTAATTTCAGAATATTTGCGATATCATCTGGTCCAACGCCATCTTCTGTCAGGGATTTTGGGCCTGTGATAGGTGCCTTCAATACTTTACGTAAAGATGTTCCCGGCTTATCGGGAACTAATTTTGCCAGGGCGTTACTTTCCGGCAAAGGCAGATCCATCACCCGTGCTACATCTTTAATACTCATTTTGGCGGCCATGGTGCCATACGTAATAATTTGTGCCACCTGGTTTTTACCATATTTATCTACTACGTAATCCATCACCTTTTGCCGTCCTTCATCATCAAAATCCGTATCAATATCCGGCATGGATTTACGATCAGGATTTAAGAATCTTTCAAAAAGTAAGTTGTATTTGATAGGATCAATATTGGTAATGCCGATACAGTAAGCAACTACGGATCCTGCGGCTGATCCTCTTCCCGGCCCTACAAATACACCCATGTTTTTGCCGGCGACGATGAAATCACTCACAATTAAAAAGTATCCGGAAAATCCCATGGTTTTGATCGTGAATAATTCAAAATTTAACCGCTCCTCAATTTCAGGAGTAATCACCTCATATCTTTCTTTCGCGCCTGTCCAGGTTAGATGCTCAAGGTATGCTTCCTGGGAAACAAATTCTTTTGGAACTTTAAAATGCGGTAAAAGTATATCTGACTTTAAATCGAGAGTGTCAATCTTTCCAATCACTTCATTGGTGTTATCAATCGCTTCTTCCAGGTCATGAAATGCCGAAAGCATTTCGGAGGTATTTTTTAAATAAAATTGATTGTTCGGAAAAGCAAAACGTTTGTTTTTAACGTTGACATCATCATCTGAAAATTCACGAAGGGCAGGGGTGCTCTGCTTTTCCCCGGTATTGAGGCATAGTAAAATGTCGTGAGCATTAAAATCTTTCTCATCTACATAATGGGTATCATTACTTGCAATTACTTTTACATTATACTTTTTGGCGAAGCGAAGTAATACTTTATTGACCTTTTCCTGGTCTGCCATTCCATGACGTTGAATTTCCACATAATAATCCTCCTGGAAAATATTCAACCACCATTTGAATTCATTCTCGGCCCCCGCTTCATTATTTTTCAGGATCAATTGCGGCACCAAGGCACCAAGACAACAAGTTGTCGCGATTATTCCTTCATGATATTTATGAATGAGTTCTTTATCTATACGCGGATATTTGGAATACATTCCCTCCGTATAGCCAAGGGAGGTTAATTTGATTAAATTTTTATATCCCTGTTTGTTCTTCGCTAACAATATCTGGTGATGGCGCGGATCTTTTGCCTCCTTGGTAAATTGCTTTTTATGCCGGTTTTCTGTAATGTAAAATTCACAGCCTACAATCGGTTTTACTTTTAAAGATCCATCCGGATTCTTATGATTGTATGCTTGTTTTACAAATTCAAATACACCAAACATATTTCCATGATCGGAAATGGCAAGAGCGGGCATCCCATCAGCGATTGCTTTATTGTATAATCCTTTTATAGAAGCAGCTCCATCAAGTAATGAAAATTGTGTATGAACGTGTAAGTGCGAAAACTTCATGGGTAATTTTTACTGTCTCCGGGTATAATACCACCTGGTTTTATAATTAAATGAATCTGGTTAAACATAAAAACACTGGTCAATGATAGCTATTTTTTTGCTAATAAAACGCTGGTATTATGCTAAAAGATTTCACGGCGAAGGTCGTTAAAAACAGTGATTAAGCAGTTTGAATTTATTCACAAAAATGAATGGAATTAGGTAGAGAAAAATATTATTATGCGTGGTCGACTTCTTAATTTTATTAAAAAGACTTAAGAAATGAAACTTTTTTTTTGGTTTTTCCTTTTGTGAACCCTACCTTCGACCGGCTTGAGAAAATAAATGTAAACATTTTGCGTTAGTTGAATACCTGGTAACCAATGCCTGGTTTCAAATAACGTTCATAATCCCGGTTGAAAAATGAAAAAACTCACCCTGCTTTGCTGCTTCTTTGTTGCAGTTAGTAGTAATCAAAAAGTAATAGCACAATCAAGTGTTAATAGTTATCAAAGTATAAGTGCCGACGAAAATCAGGCTAAAAATTATATTTCAGGTATTTCTTTTACCCCGGAGGGTATTTTAAGAAATACAGAAAGCGGCGGCACTAAAAGTGTAAAGCCCGCGGACGCTCCTTTGGTAGTTAAAAGTTTATTAACGGAAACCAAAGCATCAGCAATTGAAAAATTAAATGGTTTGCAGATCAAGTATGCAATGATGATCAATGTAGATCTTGAATCTTTAAAAAACCTTTCTTTACTTACTTTCATCGAAGATTGGATTGGCACCCGTTACAAATACGGTGGAGTTACTAAGAGAGGAATTGATTGCAGTGCATTGACAGGAGGTTTATTATTGGCAGTTTATGGATTCGGTGCACCCCGCACTGCAAGACAACAATACGACGCAAGCGAAAAAATTAAACGGGAAGAATTAAAAGAAGGCGACCTGGTTTTCTTTAATACGACCGGCGGTGTTTCACATGTAGGTCTTTATCTTGATAATGATTATTTTGTCCACGCCTCGTCGAGTCAGGGAGTCACGATTACCAGTCTAAATGATCCTTATTTTGCAAAAAGATTCATTGGGGCGGGAAGAATTGTGGATATGCCTACGTATGCGCATTCTATTTCGGAATAGTTTCTTTATAGTATGTATCCCGACAAGTTGCTGCCTGTGTTTTGAGCATAATAACTTGTATTTGGAGGAAGCAATTCTGTTCCAGTGAGAATGTCGAAAAAATACTAAAAAGATTTAAACCACGAAGCCTCTAAGGACACAAAGGTAAAATATTGCGTATTTTTTAGAACCCGAATATATTCATGCCGGTTCCGCACGCCGCCTAAATTCAGGCCATTGCGCCGCGCCGCCTAAATTCGTGTCTCAC
>JBBSUB010000167.1:0-9616 GCA_038235345.1 Chitinophagales bacterium | reverse complement strand
GGCGTAATATGGCGGTGTAGGAAGTGCCTGTTACTGCAATGTCATATTGCCTGTTCATGGAGGAATTATCGGGAAAATCGGCAATATTACCTAAGGTCACAGATACAGTAATAGAGGTAACCCCTGATGCAGCAGAAAAATAGATCGTGTTGTCCAGACCTTCAAATGCGTAGGGAGTACCAGTTGTAAAGGAGTGCGTTCTGGTGATTGTTCCCATGATAATTCCACTTCCAGTACGTGTATTGGTGATGGTTATTTTGTTTGCCCCTGTCAATAATTTTCCAGCCATCATATTTACCGTTCCGGAAACTATATTATTTACCAAACTAACGGTATTGATTGATGTAGATTTATTAATAGTGAGATTATTAAAAGTTGTAGCTCCGGTAATAGTTGCATTATTAACACCTGTAAATTGTACGGTTCCTGTGGAAGATGTAAAGGTTCCGGAATTGATCCAATTACGCAAAATCGTATGTGTAAAACTACCACCCGCAAAAGTTGTAGAAGCCGCAATCGTCACATTTCCATTAACCGTCACATTTCCTATTGCTGTTTTCGTATTTCCTTTCGATAAAATAAGATTATTATATGCGATAGCATTTATATTTTGTGCTGCAGTCCCATTAAAATTTACAGTATTGGGAATGGATGAAGCAACATTCAATGTCCCGGAAGTAATGGTCAATATATTAGAGATCCCCAATTCTGAACCGGCAGATAATTGCAATGAGGAACCATTAATCGTGGCATTGAACAAATTTGCTGTTCCGGACAAAACAGATGTTCCGGTAAAAGTAACCATACCTGCTATTGCAGAAAAAGTTCCACTCACATCCAATAAATTGGAGATGGATAAATTGGAAGTGGTAGTGATATTTCCTGTGACCTGTAAGGTACTAAAGCCTTTGGTACCTGATCCACTGATATTTTTGCCGGCACCAATCATAGTAATCGTACCTGTGGTGGCCGACAATGAACCTGTTCCCGATAGATTACTGCCTATAGTAAAGCTCGCATCTGTTGAAACAGATCCATTCACCGTGAGGTCATTAAAAATAATATTCGCTCCTAAAATAGATTTAGTAGCTCCTGTCATTGTTATCATACCACCGGATAGTTGTGTAAACTGGCCTGACCCAATTGTAGAAAGATTACCGGATACATTTAACATAGTACTTGTCGCAGCCGTAATACCGGAAGCAAGAAAACTGATATTATTAAAATTGTGCGTTCCGTTTCCACTAATGGTGGTGGTAGGACCATTAAAACTTACGGTGCTTGTAGTTCCCGTAAAGATTCCGTTGTTTACCCAATTCCCTTTAACCGTGTGCAAAAAATTACCTCCGTTAAAAGTAGTGGAGTTTCCTATGCTTACGTTTCCATTTAAAGTGAGATTTGAGTAGGCAGTAAAGGTTACTGCGTTTCCTGCTCCAACTATGCTATTAAAATTTCCTTCCACTGTGAAATCTGTAGCAGGTAACGTTTTTGTTATTGAACCAGAACTGCTTGAAAGAGTCAAATTTCCGTAGGTCTGTGAGGACACTGTTTGAGCTGCTCCATTATATTCTACACTACTTCCTAATGCCAAAACGACTGTCTTGTAGTTTGAAGGAAAATTTGATGCTCCGCCTATTTTCAAAAATGCACCATTCAAAACATTTAATGACCCTCCCACTGAGGAAGTTCCCCGATTAGCCGTATAATTTCCCAGGTCCAAAGTACCGCTATTAACACAGATCTTTCCTTGATTGACATTTGCAGAATTTAAATCAGGTAAATTGCCCCCAAGAGATTTGATACCTGTTCCACTGATGGTCAGTACTGCATAAGTGTAGGCCGAGCTGACAACTTGGGCAACTGTTGTGGAAGAATATTCCACTTCACTATCGGTAGACAATGTTACTTTACCTGTTAAATTGTAATTTCCTCCGAATGTAGCTGCGTTTACTTTTATTCTTCCTTTGCCAAAAACCTGTAAACTTGCTGTAGAAGTAAGTGTATACGTTGGTGATTGCCCCGGATCTAAAGTTCCTCTTACCTGCACTTCGCTACCATTTCCTGTCGCAGTAACATTTCTGTCAAGAATCACAGTTGCTCCTGCATTAATAGTCATTTTTTGGAATGAGGTTAACGAAGTTCCTTTTATCGTTTGAGAAATGCCTCCTAATACCACCAGGCTATTTCTATGAGCAGCAGTATAGGTGCCATTATTCACCCAATCTCCTTTAACCGTTAAGGTTGAGCCCGGATGGGCAATTGTACCGTTGGTATTCGTCGTAAAATTTCCATTCACGACGAGGTTTTTACTCAGTGTTAACGTGCTCGCTTTTGTTCCGCCGATTGTAATTGATTTACATGCAGATCCAGCTACATCGACGGAGGGTTGATTTGATCCGGTAAAACTGGCATCTCCAATGATGGCATCCGTAGCTGAAGTAGGAATACCGGCTGTCCAGTTCCCTGCATTACTCCAATTCGTATTTATAGTGCCTTTCCAGCGGGTTTGAGAAAAACCACTTAGTGCAGCAATTGTAAAAAATAGTGCAAACAGGATTACCAGGTAGAGCTTTTTCATAGGTAGAATAAACGATAGTGTTTTATATCCCTTAATACGTTAGGCTTATTAAAAAGATGACATTTATTGATCGAAAGAACAACGTTTGCCGAAATACTATATTGCGCATTTTCTAATATTTAATCCTATTTTTTTCTAAACTTTTTTTTAAGTGGTATGGGGAATCCTTCGGATGATTGGATTATTCCTTATTTCGGATGCATTTATAATCTTAACTTGACACCTGGAAATATTGTTCAGGAGTACTAATTCCGGAACATTGATATAAAAATAATTCAAATAATTCTACAACATTCTATATAATAACCATCGTAATTCTTGTAACATGTTTAATTTTAAAAGTTTATTAAATAAACCCATCTATAGTACTTTAACGGCCCTGCTCATTTGTCTTTGCTTTGTTTCCTGCGAAGAGAAAAGCAAAACCGACACCTATAACTTAAAAGATTATTTTACCTACCACGACACCCTGGAAGCCGGCGGCGTAAAAATGATTCCCATCAAAACTACTGTCGGGGAGTTTAAAGTTTGGACAAAACGCTTTGGTACCAATCCAAAAATAAAAATTCTGCTTTTGCATGGCGGTCCTGCCATGACACATGAATACATGGAATGTTTCGAAACCTTTTTCCAAAGAGAGGGCTTTGAATTTTATGAATACGATCAGTTGGGTTCCTTTTATAGCGAGCAGCCAACAGACAGCAGCCTTTGGACAATTGAACGTTTTGTAGAAGAAGTGGAACAGGTACGGCAGGCTATTGGAGCAGACAGCTCCAATTTTTATGTACTGGGAAATTCCTGGGGCGGTATTCTAGCCATGGAATACGCCCTGAAATATCAACAGCATTTAAAAGGAATGCTGGTGTCGAATATGGTGGCGAGTGCTCCTGAATATGCTGCTTATGCTCAAGAGGTATTAGCAAAAGAAATGGATCCAAAGATTCTTGCTGAAATAAAAAATCTTGAAGCCAAAAAAGATTTTAATAATCCCAGGTATCTGGAACTATTGATCCCAAATTATTATAAAAAACATATTTGCCGTTTACCAGTATGGCCTAATGCTTTAGATCGGTCCCTGGCACATACAAACGGCGCCATATACACGATGATGCAAGGCCCAAGTGAATTTGGTATTTCCGGCCGCTTAGCAAACTGGGACATTAAAAATCGCTTGAAAGAAATTTATGTACCTACATTGATGATCGGGGCAAAGTATGATACAATGGATCCCAAAGCCATGGAAGAACAAAGTAAATTGGTTCAAAAAGGCCAGTATTTATTTTGTCCCAACGGTAGTCATTTGGCTATGTGGGACGATCAACAGGTATTTATGAATGGGGTGATAAAATTTATTAAAGGGGTGAATGAAGACAAATTATAATTGCTTTTTACGCCTCCTAAAAAAATTTAAGATGGTTCGTGGAGATACGGACCTGAGTGAAGTAGGATTTGCCAAATACTAATTCAAAATATTTTTTATTCCATTTATTCGCACTTTATTATCTTTAGTAAATGAATAACAGATTTTTCATTTTAAAGAACTCCTACTATTAAAACGAACTATATCCAATTTAGATTTTTTGGCAGACTTGATGTCTAATAAATTTCCTGCCTTCTTGATTTCCCTACCGTAACCGCCTAATTATTAAATCATTATTTCAACGGGGTACCAATAAATTAAACAATTTATGGGAGCACTTGCGATCGCGATTTGTACATTTTCCAGCAATTCATCTTCAACAAAGGATGCAGCAGTTATATTAACAGCAACAAATCTCCTTTCCTTTTTGAAAGTTGTAAATAAAGACCAATTCATAGCATATAAAAAATAAATAAAACACCATTGCCAATCTCCGGGAGATTGGCATTTTTTTTCACAAAAACTAAAACAAAACAAAATGAAATCAACAACAATGGTATCTATTTCAAGTCTGTTCATTTGCTTCTTAATGCTGAATGGCTGTAACAATGCGGAGAGTACTAAAGCAGCAGAGGTAAAAGAAATTGCTCCGGTATTTGATTTAGCAGTTGTAAAAAAAGAGATTGATGGAGCAAACCAAAATTTCATGCTTTTATTAGCTAAAGGTGATTCCGTTGGCTTAGCAAATGGCTACACAACAGATGGTGAGCTCATGTTTGCCGGTGGTCCTGCCATTGTGGGCAGGCCAGCTATTCAAAGTGCATTTTCAGGAATATTGAAATCCGGAATTACAAAAGCTGATCTAAAGACAAAAGATGTTTTTGGGAATGAAGATATGGTTGCAGAAGAAGGTGTAGTTCACTTGTACGTAAAAAACCAATCTGTTGGTGAGGAAAAATACATTGTGCTCTGGAAAAAAGAAGATGGCAAGTGGAAAATGTTCAGAGATATTTCTAATTCAAACTTGCCTGCACCAACCGCGAAATAATGAATGGATTTGCGGGAATTTATAGTCCGGATCTAAATAAATTAAAATGGTTCGTGAAGATCCGAACCACGGAAGTAGTAATGCCATAAAATTTTTAATCACAAATGAAATAATCAGTGAAAAAACAATTTATTTTTTCCCAACAACTCTTATTTGTAGCAATCATTTGTGCAACAGCTTTTCTTGCAACAAGCTGCAATCAGTTATCAACACAGGCACAGGTAGTTGATAAAAAAGATACAATGGCAGTGGATGAAAAACCGGACTATTATAATTTTCGCCCGGCATTGGAAAAAGAATATGGCTATACACATGCGGTAAAAATTGGCAATCATATTAAAATATCCGGCGCAGTAAGTATGGATGATAAAGGAACGCTGGTTGCACCAGGTAACCTGGAACAACAAATGAAAAATTGCTACAGTGATTTAGAAAAGATCTTAGCTCATTACGGTTGCACTTTTGATGATGTGTATTCCGAAAATATCTTCACTACAGATATGCCCCGGTTTATAAAAGTAGCAGGCTCTCGTAATAGTATCTATAAAAAACAATTTCCTACCGGGAACTGGATTGAGGTAAAAGGGTTGGCATTGGAGGGACAATTGATTGAGATAGATATGGAAGCGCTCAAAGCAAAGTGATTAGAAATATTTTTTGCTTCGTCATGACGGGCCAGGGAAGCCGCAAGAATTAGGAAAACGGAGTAAAAACCACCGTTCGTACCTTCACGAACCGAAATCAAACTGAATTAAAACAGCTCATAAACACAAGTACGGAGAAAGTATAAGAATCTTTATAAAAAAGTAAATCAACCATGAATAAATTAATCAGCGCACTTCTGTTATTGTTATTTTTTGCCGGCTGTTCGCAGAACGATAATAATAAAAAGCAATCCGGTGAAAAGTCAGTAATAAAAGGGAACGATAGCCTGGCGGCACTTTTCAACAATTATTATGATCAGAGAATGCAATTGTTTCCACTGGAAGCAACCGCCAATGGCGATAATCGTTTCAATGATTTAATGCCGGTAGAATTCACAGACAGTTACCGCCAAAAGTTGCATCATTTTTTCAGCAGCTATAATGATTCCATCGCCACATTCAACCGGGAAATCTTAAACGAAAATGACCAGGTGAGCTATGATATTTTTAAGTATGAAATGGCGATGAGCCTGGAAGGATTGACATTTCATGATAATTATGCACCGGCGAACCAGTTTTATGGTCTGCCATTAACCCTTGGCCAAATGGGCAGCGGAGAAGGAAACCAACCTTTTAAAACAGTAGCGGATTATGATAACTGGCTGAAACGGGCTGCTCACTTTACTGAATGGACAGATAGCGCTATCGTTTATTTTAAAAAGGGAATTGATTCCGGCTGGGTATTACCGAAGGTACTGGTGATAAAAATGATTCCGCAATTGACTGCCATGGAAACATCTGATCCTTCCAAAAGTTTATTTTATGGTCCAATCAAAAAGCTTCCTGCGGATTTTTCTGATAGTGATAAAACAAGGTTGAAGGAGGAATATGAAAAATTAATAAATCAACAATTAATTCCCTCTTACAAAAAACTGGCAGATTTTCTTAAAAATGAATATTTGACTAAAGCCCGTACCACCACAGGAATCAGCGGTGTAAAAGGGGGAGATAAATATTATCTATACCTGGTTCGTTATTGGACCACTACCAATAAAACACCGGAAGAAATTTATAACACCGGGCTTTCAGAAGTGAAACGTATTCGTGGCCTCATGGATAGCGTAAAAAATGCAGTTGGCTTTAAAGGCGATCTGAATGAGTTCTTTCATTATATGCGGACAGATAAGACCTTTTTCCCTTACAAAACGCCGGAAGATGTTTTGAATGCTTTTCGTGCCATTCATAAAAGAGTGGAACCACATTTAAAAGACTATTTTGGCATTGCTCCAAAATCAAAATTTGAAATTCGCCAGACAGAAGCCTTTCGCGCAGCGAGTTCCAGCATAGAATATAATCCGGGAACAGCAGACGGAACCCGCCCCGGTATATTTTATATCCCCATTGTAGATGCCACCAAATTCAATACAACAAGTGGAATGGAAAGTACTTTTTTGCATGAGGCAATACCCGGGCATCATTACCAGATAAGCCTTCAAATGGAAAACAAAAGCCTTCCTGCATTCAGAAGATATAGCTGGTATGGAGCTTATGGCGAAGGTTGGGCACTCTATTGTGAAAGTTTAGGAAAAGAACTCGGCCTTTATACCGATCCGTATCAATACATGGGTGCGCTCAGTGATGACGTTCACCGTGCCATCAGGCTTGTGGTAGATGTTGCCATGCACACGAAAGGCATGACCAGGGAAGAAGCCATTAAGTATTCCCTGGAAAATGAACCCTATTCTGAAGATGCCGTCATTGCTGAAATTGAAAGATATATGGCAATTCCTGCACAGGCATTGAGTTATAAAATCGGTGCTTTAAAAATAAAAGAATTAAGAAATAAATACCAACAGGAATTGGGCAGCAAATTCAGCATTTCTGATTTTCATGATGAATATTTGAAAGATGGTTGTATGCCGCTTGAAATTGTGGAAAAGAAAATGGATAGGTGGGCAGCATCAGTAAAATAATTCCAAGTGCTCAGAGTTGCCATAACATTATTTAAGAGGTGGATGAAGACAAATATTTTAAAGCGAATCGAAGTATAAGTGACTACTATCATAATGGTGTTGCCATCTTAGAAATGTATCGTACGAATAGCACCCGGTAGCATAAAGAAATCTTTTAGCGATAGCGTTAATTTATATTACATTTATGTATTGAATTCCAAATTTAAAATATGCCTGCATACGGAATTGAAATTATCCTTAGTCGCCAATTAGCTGATAGCCTGGCGATACCTGTTTTCATTATTGATACTGTCGGCAATCTTATATTTTATAACACGCCTGCAGAGGAAACATTAGGGAAACGATTTGAAGAAACGGGCGAAATGCCGGTAGATGTATGGTCTGTGATTTTTAAGCCTGTGGATGAATTTGGCAAACCTATCCCTCCCGAAGATTTACCCCTGGTAAGAACATTAAAAAACAAGTTGCCTTATCATAGGATATTTTGGATTAAAAGTTTACACGAGCAACCAGAAAAGATTGCACTTACTTCCTATCCGATTATCAGCAGGGAAAATGAATTCTTAGGCGCTGTTGCTATATTTTGGAAAATAAAAGAAGATGAAAATTAAGTTATGCGGTGTAAGGGGCTCTTTTCAAACCTCAGGCGCTGAAACAAAAAATTATGGAACAAGAACTTCCTGTACAATGGTCTTGGAAGATGGCGAATTGTTGATATTGGATGCCGGCTCCGGGATTCAGCATTTCGATTCGCTAAATTTTTCCGCTAAAAGATTAGATATTTTATTGACGCATCTTCACATGGATCATATTTTAGGTCTTGGATTTTTCACCCCAATTTTTATCCCGGACCTTGAGATACATATTTGGGGGCCTAAAACATCTGCTCAAAGCCTTCGTTCACGCTTAAGCAGGTATTTGTCTCCTCCGTTATTTCCTGTTCTGCTTCGGGATCTTCCATGCAATCTCATTTTTCATGAAATCGGAAACTCCGAATTTGAAATAAACCATTTTAAAATTAAATCAAATTATATTATTCATCCAGGGCCGACTATTGGTTTTAGAGTTACAGGCAACCATTCCGTTTTTACATATATGCCCGATCATGAACCGGCATTAGGACGTGATGGTATGATAACAAACCCTAAATGGATATCAGGATTTGATCTTGCTTCCAATGCCGATTTACTATATCACGATGGACAATATACCTCCGAAGAATATAAAACCAAAAAAGGATGGGGCCACTCGTGCATTAAAGATGCTTTAGAATATGCCTCATTATGTAAGGTGAAAAAGATTTTATTAGCCCACCACGATCCTGCTCACTCTGACGAACAGCTCAATAAAATTTTCCGAAACATTCAGTCTGATGATAAAGTATTGACCAAATATGAAATGGCTAAAGAAGGGAACGAAATTGATTTGCCTTGAAGAAAAATTATTTTTAAATTATTTAGAATCATTTTAAAAGTATGTGGAAACATGCAGTCTATTTACCTATAGTTTCTATTCCAACAGGAAAAAAATATCCTACGGTGATGATCGTTAGTGGCAAAGGATTTCACCAAAAAATAGTTGACAAAATCGTTCAACTCTTTCCACCTTCAAGAATAGGACAAAGAACGGGTTTGATTTTGAGTGATCATATTGTGAGGGTGTATGGCGCATTAAAATTTGCTTTATTGATTAAGCCTGTTATTGGGTGCATTTCAATAAGTCGCATCGTCACGTTGACATTGGTCGGTGAAGACACCGCCCCATGGAGCGTCGCCCGGGGTTGGTGTCCTCAACAACCCGCAAGAGCGTCGCCCGGGGTTGGTGTCCTTTAGGTTTGTATTCATTAATTATTTAATCACATTACTATTATTACTACTTTTCTTTTTTTGGTTCTTGTTTTCTTTTAGAATTCACTATTTTATGTGGATAAACACTAACCAGCAGCAGCGGCGCATTAAGTTCCGTGTCAAGGTTTAATACCTATGTGGGGATAGAATCCGCTGCTGTTTTTTC
>JBBSUB010000166.1:0-9738 GCA_038235345.1 Chitinophagales bacterium | reverse complement strand
CCATTTTTTTAGAACTCCAACTTTTAAAAACTTTATTCTACAGTAATAGTAGAGTCCTAAATTTTACCCGCTGTCTGACCTTCGGTACCGACAACTAGCAGTGTATGTTCCAGGTTTAGGTCGGCACCGCAGGTCAGACCGGTTTCATTGTTCCAGGTCAAGGTCGGCACCGCAGGTCAGACCGGCTAAAAACTAAAAACTTTAAATTAAAAACTATAAACTACAGTTCTCCCCCATTCACTACTTTCACCAAATCATCATGAATGAGCCCATTGGAAGCTATTAGCCCAAATTTAAATGGAGAATATTTTTCACCTTTTAAATTGGTCACTTTTCCACCGGCTTCTTCTACTATAATAAATCCTGCTGCGCTATCCCAGGCGTATAATTGGTGCTCATAAAATCCATCGAACCTTCCGGCTGCCACCCAACAAAGATCAATGGCCGCACTTCCTAATCTGCGTACGGGAATTCCCTTCCGGATAAATTTCTCAAAAACCTGTAACGGGCCATTTTCTTCATCCAGATAACTATAAGGGAATCCGGTAACCAAACAACTGGTTAATAAACCCGGCTTATCACTCACCGAAATCTTCTTATCATTCAGAAATGCTCCCTTTCCTCTTTCGGCAAAGAAAAACTCATTCATGATCGGGTTGAAAACCGCACCCATAAGCATTTCTTCTTTGTACTCCAGGGCAATACTCACACAACAAATAGGAATACCATTAGCAAAATTTACAGTTCCGTCAATCGGGTCAATGATCCATTTATAATCAGAATCGCTGATCACTTCCACATCTTCTTCGCTCACGATTCCGTGATCAGGAAAGTTTTTATTAATCACTTCCCTGACTGCCTTATCAGCGGCAAAGTCTGCCTGTGTTACAAGGTTATTGATGCCTTCTTTATTACTAATGGTAAATTCGCCATTGAAAAAGTTTTTCAATTGTGCAGCCCCTGCATTGGTGGCCTCTATTAATGTTTGTTTATACATGGTTGCAAAGATTGAATTTTATTTTATAAGTTGCGGATTAATTAGCCGCTTGGTTAATAATTCAAACGGCTAATGAATATAAAGCTCTCCATAATTATAATCAATTTTAATGTAAAATACTTTCTTGAGCATTGTCTTAACTCGGTTTTATCGGCTTTGGAAGGAATGGAGGGTGAAATAATTGTTGTGGATAACCATTCTTCAGACGGCAGTAAAACCTATTTTGAAAACAGGTTTACACAAGTAAGATTTATCTGGAATGAAACAAATATTGGTTTTGGAAAGGCCAATAACATCGGATTAAAATATGCAACGGGTGAATACATTTTATTTTTAAACCCGGATACGATTGTCCCGGAAGATTGCTTTGAAAAATGCATTTCATTTCTGCAATCCAAAAATAATACTGGGGCTTTAGGCGTAAAAATGATCGATGGCTCCGGAAATTTTTTAAAGGAAAGTAAACGTTCATTTCCTTATCCTTTCACTTCATTATTTAAATTGACGGGCCTTGCAAGCCTGTTTCCCCGATCCAAAGTATTTGCAAAATATCACCTGGGAAATTTAGATCAAAACAGCAACCATGAAGTAGATGTATTAGCAGGAGCATTTATGATGATTCCCAGAAAGATCATTAATCTGGTAAAAGGTTTTGACGAAGATTTTTTTATGTATGGCGAAGATGTGGATCTGAGTTACCGCATACAGCAGGCAGGTTTTAAAAACTATTATTTTGCAGAAACATCCATCATACATTTTAAGGGAGAAAGCACAAAAAAAGGAAGTCTGAATTATGTAAAAATGTTTTACAGCGCAATGAATATTTTTGTGAAAAAGCATTCCAAAAATTCAAGGGCAGGCATATTTAATCTGTTCATTCAGATAGCTATAGGCTTTCGTGCCGCATTGGCAACCGGATTCAGGTTTTTAAAATGGGTCGGAATGCCCTTCATTGATATGTTGGTCATCGCCGGGAGTTTTTGGTTTGTAAAAATCATCTGGAGTGTCTACATCAAACAGGAGATAAATTACTCTCCTACAGTATTACTCATTGCTTTACCTGTTTTCACCGGATTATTTTTATTGACTTCCTGGCTTACAGGCCTTTACGATGGCTATTACAAACAGTCGCGGCTAAATAAATCTACTATCGTTTCCATATTAGTGATCTTTTCATTTTACGCATTATTACCGGAAAGCCTCCGGTTTTCACGGGGTATTTTATTATTCGGCTCCCTGGTGGCTTTTGGTTTAATGACTACGCTAAGGGTCTTTTTTCAAAAATGGGGGATTCTTGAAAGAATTCCTAAGGAAGATGGTTTAGACCAAACTCTTGTGATTGGAACAGTACCTGAATACGAAAGTGCCCTGCAATTATTAGAGAAATCCGGTTTAAAAGTAAAACCCTTTGGCAGAATAAGGACCGAAGAAAATAATAATCCTCATTCATTGGGAAATCTGGATGATCTACAAAATATTATACATGAATATCCTGTAAAACAAATCATTCTATGCCAGGGGAAACTTTCCAGCAAAGAAATTATTTCCTTGCTGCCGTCAATTCCTTCCAAAATAAGTGTGCAGTTTTTTACACCTAAATTAAAATCAATCATTGGAAGTAGCGACCGGAATGAGGTCGGACGAATTTTATCAGAAGATTTGAATGATCTGAATTTAAATAAAACCATTTCCCGCCGGGGAAAACGTTTTTTAGATGTATTAGTTTCAATTATTTTTCTGTTCACCTTTCTGCTACATTTATTCTTAAAAAAACATTTCGATACTTTTCTGAAGAATTCCGTGAACGTGCTTTTGGGTAAAAATACCTGGGTAGGATTTGCTGGAAATGATTCCAGGATGCCTTCTATAAAACCGGGTATTATCACATCCACCGGCCTGCCTGAAAAAATGAATCGAATTCCTTTAAACTCTTTGAATGAAGCGGATCATCTTTACGCCCTGAATTATGAAGTGATGAATGATATAAGGTTGATCTGGAAAAATTACCGGTTTTTATCTTAGTTTTTAGTGAGGTCTAAGAAAGTATCCTTCCAATATCTGCACAAGCTGTGCAGATATTGGAAAATCACAAATCAATTTGTTCAAAGGAGTAAAAAGTTCCGGTTCAATTTTGTCAATCAGTAACTTTTTCCAATGAATTTTTTTCCTTTGGGTTTTTTCACGAAATTTAAAAGCGGCCAAACCTGTATTTAAAATGGTAAAATAAAGTTGCAGATAAAATGGATCAAAATAATTCTCACATTTCATTGAATGATCTTTTTGAGGTAAGTCTCCCCGGCTTTGCCGCGGATGTGGAAAATCTTTTGCTGGTAGTATGTAGCAAGAAAGAAAGCTTCGAATATCAATATGCTTTTGTAACAAATAACTCACCTGAAACAAAATGGTTGTTTCCGGAACCAGGTAAAGAATCTATCTACATTTTCCCGCTTTACATACATCATGAAAATAGTATGAATCAGATGGATAAAATAAATGCCCCAAAAACTTCAAATCTAAATCCTGAAATCGTCAAACAAATTGCTCAAAAGCTATTTCTACATTTCGATAATGAGAAGGAATACACGAACCAAAATAATAATTCTCCTGTGTGCTATGCAAATAGTGCGGAAGTAAGTGAGGATTTTAAAATTGACGCGTTCCCTCAATCCTTTGCCCCGATTAATATTTTTGATTATGTCTATGCTGTTTTAAATTCCGGCAAATACACTCAGAAAAATAAAGACCAGTTAAAGAAAGATTTTCCCATAATTCCCCTTCCAAAAAATCAAATCATCTTTTGGAAATTAATAACACTCGGTAAGGAATTAAGAAAACTGCATTCATTAGAAGGATCAGAAGTAGAGAAATATATCACGCAATTTCCCGTGGAGGGAAAAAATAAAGTGAACAAAATTCGTTTTGAAGAAAATTATGCCCATATTGACGGGGATACCATCATCCAAATGACTCCATCATATGAAAGGGGAAGAGTGTATATTAATGATACCCAATTTTTTCAAATGGTGCCCAGGCCTGCCTGGGAATTAACTTTAGGAACTCTTAAACCTGCTAAGCAATGGCTTAAAAATAAAAAGGATTCCATTTTGAGCGCTGAAGAAATTATGCAATATCAGAAAATAATTGTTGCCTTATTTGAAACAGACAGGATTCGAAAAGAAATTGATAAACTCTCTTTTTAATATTTAAGAAATTCTTAAAGATCTGAGCATTTTAAAGAGTTAGTAACTCCTAAATGCTGTATAATTCACAAAATTTTCTTCCTTTCTTTTTTGCACCCTGCTTATTTCGCTCATTGAAAAATAATTCCCGAAATTGCAGCAAAATATTTCTTAATGGCAAATATAAATTTCCGTTCTCCCAAATCTTCTACACCGGTTGTAATGAACCTGATCATTATCAATGCGATTGTGTTTGTAGCACAACTTGTATTTGATAAAACGAATTTACAGGGCAACTGGCTTACCAGCAGATTGGCACTTTACTCTATAGATACAGGGCTTTTTTCTCCTTACCAATTAGTGACGCACATGTTTGCACACGCAAGCTTTTTTCATATTTTATTTAATATGTATGCCCTATGGCTGTTTGGAGCGGCAATGGAAAAGTTATGGGGAACAAAAAAATTCCTGATTTTTTATTTCGCATGTGGATTCGCTGCGGGTCTAGCGCAAATGTACCTGGTTCCGGTAGGAGCTGCTATTGGTGCTTCCGGAGCAGTAATGGGTATGTTGGGCGCTTATGCCTTTACCTATCCGAATGTTCAGTTTTTTATCATTCCCTTTCCTTTCCCTATAAAAGCAAAATATCTTGCCATGGGATATGCGGCTATAGATCTTTTTGGTGGTGTAGCAGGAGGTGGTGATGGAATTGCGCATTTCGCCCACCTCGGCGGACTTGTTATGGGTATCATACTGGCATTGTTATGGACAAAGAAAAACCAAAACTTCCGCTTCTAACTTTACAGGGGTGGCATTTAAAAATCCTTCTCTAACGTAGAAAGTTCTCCGTGAGATCATATAATGAGAAAAATAATAATGTACCAATCTTTCAACCTGCTTTTGTTGAAAACCTTATCCTTCATCTTTTCCACTTTTTACTCATAGTAATTTGGTAATTTTGACACAAGAATATAATTGAGAACAATGGGAGAATCAGAAAGATATTTGGGTAAGAATTTTAAACGCATGACGATCGGAGATGACAATAATGCGTTAATGGCTCTCATTGGAATAAATGCAATGATTTTTATTTCATTAGGGATGATAGAGGTCATTTACTATATGACCTCATCTACCAATGCTGCTTTTCAATATCAAATAATGAGATGTTTCATAGTGCCAGCAAAATTGCAATCACTTGTATTCATTCCCTGGACACTTCTTTCCTATATGTTTGTACATACGGGCATACTTTACATGCTTGTTACAATGTTATGGCTTTGGGTATTTGGCTCTATATTCCAAACGGTTTCAGATAATAATAAAACTATTCCATTATATATCTATGGAGGTTTTGGAGGTGCAATCATATTTATAGGGGTTAGTTACTTAATTCCATCGATTCATGATGGAATAGCCTATTCAACAATGTTTGGAGCGAATGCGTCCATTATGGCTATTGCGATTGCCGCAACTACTTTAACGCCTAATTACAGATTATTCCAGCAGCTCAATGGAGGCATTCCTTTATGGATTCTTACACTTCTTTATATTATAATAGATGTTGCGGGAAGTGGTGGCACAGCGCATCATCTGGCCCATATTGGTGGGGGGCTTACCGGATATTTATTTATCCTCAGTTATAAAAAAGGATACGATTGGAGTAAATGGATGAATGATGTCTATAATTGGTTTATCGACCTTTGTAGTCCGGATAAAAAAGATAAAAAGCAAGCTACGGTCAAAGATAAAATATTCTATAATACAGGTAGCCGGAAACCCTTTGAAAAAAAACCTGTTGTAACAGAGCAACGTATAGATCAGATATTGGATAAAATCAATCAAAAAGGATTTGACCATTTAACGGAAGAAGAAAAAACCATTTTAAAAAAAGCTAAAGAAACTGATTACTAGGGTCTGACTCCTTACTTTCTCTATTTTCATTTAAAAGAATTGCTGTAAATGCCAAAACCTTTCCTTCGCAGGTTTACCAAAAAAACATTCATTTTCATAAATGGATTTACAGGGATCATGTTTTTGGCGGGAAGTAATGTACAGCATTTTAATATTGATACATGGTGGTTCCTGAGTTTGTTCACATTACTGCTGCCTTATCTCTTAGTCGTCCTGATAGTTTTCATCATATTTTGGTGGCTATCCAGGCCTTTCTGGTCTATCCTCTCTATTCTTGTCCTGATCTTTTCACTGGATGCAATTAAAAATATTATCCCTTTCAATTTACCCGGTACTTTTCAGGAAACTAAAAAGCCGGAGGATATCCGTGTAATGAGTTGGAATGTGGAATTATTCAATATTAATAATTATAAAAAAAATCCGGAAAGAAGGCAACAGATGTTTGACCTGATCAATAAATACGATCCGGATATCGCTTGTTTTCAGGAAGTGGTCGCCGGAGAAGATCAGGAGGCAATTAATTATTTACCGGATATTATTAACGCGCTCAATTTCAAAGATTATTTATACTCCTACCAGGTAAGAGATGATTTTGACCGGCATCATCATTTTGGAATCCTGGTACTTTCCAAATTTCCGATTATTCGGAAACAAACGATGATAAACAATCCCAATAATTATAATTCTGTTTTTCAATTTATTGATATTCTCGTAGATAGTGACACTTTCCGCGTTTTTAATGTGCATTTACAATCCTTAAAATTCACAGAGGAAAACTTAAATTATTTAGAGAAAGGAGTATTAAAAGGAGAGAAAAAAATACAGGAGTCAAAAAGTATCCTTTCTAAAATCAGGGAAGGCTTAATCAGAAGATCCGCACAGGCTTCTTTTGTTAAAGATGAAATGAACCACAGTCCTTATCCGGTTATATTTTGTGGTGACTTTAATGATGTACCTGTTTCTTATGCGTACGAAAAGATTGGGAAAGGATTACAAAATGCCTTCGTTCAAAAAGGATATGGAATTGGCGACACCTATGGAAGTTTAGCCCCAACATTGAGGATCGATAATATTTTCCTGGATAAACAATTTAAAATTGAACAATTTACACGGATCCGGAAGTCTTTAAGTGATCATTACCCAATCATTGCAGATATTAAAATTCATTCGGATTAAAGTACGAATATTCAGTTTATGCTCATTAAATAAACAAATCATGGTAATGTTTATGAACATTTAAAATTCAAATTTATGCACCCGTTTCATTATGCTTTTAAGGTAAAAGATATTGCGAATACCAAACGTTTTTATGTAGATATTTTAGGGTGTGAAGAAGGCCGCTCTACCGAATCCTGGATTGATTTTAATTTTTTCGGCCACCAACTATCAGCCCATATCAGCAATGATTTTCCACCTTTGGATTATTGCGGAAAAGTAGATGGAGTCAATGTTCCCATACCACATTTTGGCTGCCTGTTAAGTATTGAACAGTTTCAGCAAGTTCAAAAGAAATTAGAAAAGGAGAAGATTGAATTTATAGTGAAACCACTGAAAAGATACGCCGGACAAGTAGGAGAGCAATTAACCATGTTTGTATTTGACTTTAGTGGAAACCCGATTGAATTTAAAGCCTTTTCTAATGAGGAGGAAATCTTTTTAACCTAAGGAATTATCTATTTTACAAAAATAATATTTTAATGGAGTCTCTTAAAACATATCAGGAATCTTCATTTAAGAAAACTTCTATTTAAAAAACGTTTAAATTGAAATCAGATTGTAAAAGGTAGAATACCTTTGACACTTCTGATTCATATCAATAAACAAAATATGGCTTTAACTATTTATAATTCACTCAGCAGACAAAAAGAAGTTTTTGCCCCCATCCATCCACCACATGTGGGCATGTATGTGTGCGGACCTACTGTGAGCGGTGAAAGCCACCTTGGCCATGCCAGGCCATACATTACATTTGATGTGGTGTTCCGGTATCTTTTGCATTTAGGCTATAAAGTTCGCTATGTGCGCAACATTACCGATGCCGGTCATTTTGAGGAAGAAGGCAGGGAAGCAGTGGATAAAATCGCGGATAAAGCCATACTGGAAAAAATGGAACCGATGGAATTAGTGCATAAATACACCAATCTTTTTCATTGGGCATTTCGCAAATTCAACACCCTGGATCCAAGTATTGAACCTACGGCTACCGGTCATATTGTGGAGCAAATTGGTATGATTGAAACATTATTGAAGGAAGGATATGCTTATGAAGTAAATGGTTCTGTTTATTTTGATGTAGAGAAATATGCAAAATCGCATGATTATGGCAAACTTAGTGGACGGGTTATAGATGATCTTTTAGAAACTACCCGTGCATTGGAAGGCCAGGACGAAAAAAGAAATAAAGCAGATTTCGCACTTTGGAAAAAAGCCCCGCCTAAACATATCATGCGGTGGAATAGTCCGTGGGGAGATGGTTTTCCAGGATGGCATATTGAGTGCTCAGCTATGTCCACAAAGTACCTGGGGAAATATTTTGATATTCATGGTGGTGGTATGGATCTCATGTTTCCACATCATGAAAGTGAAATAGCCCAAAGTACCATTTGCAATAATCATACGCCGGCAAAATACTGGATGCATAATAACATGATTACCATTAATGGAAAAAAGATGGGAAAGAGTTATAATAATGTTATCAAATTAACCGAATTATTTAGCGGAGATCATCCATTATTAACACAGCCATTTTCACCAATGACTGTGCGGTTCTTTATTTTGCAAACGCAATACCGCAGTACCTTGGATTTCAGCAGTGAAGCTTTGGAAGCATCTGAAAGAGGGTTAAAAAGATTGTGGGAATCTTATGAGAATTTAAAGAAGCTGAGCGGTTCTCAAAATGAAACAGCGGGAGATAAAGAATTGGATGAGAAGTTGAATAAATTGATGGACCAGCTTACCGGATTTATTGAAGATGATTTCAACACGGCAAGGGTTTTGGCGAATATGTTTGAAATCGTTCCGGTGATCAATTCCTTTAAAGATGGCATTATACCCCTCAACGCAATAACCTCCCCTACACTATCCCGTTTGCATGAAACTTTCCCTCTCTTCCTGGAGGAAATATTAGGTTTAAAAAATGAAACTGAAGTAGATGAAAAATTTTCCGGAGTGATGGATCTTCTTGTAGAAATCAGGAAAGATGCCAAATCAAAAAAGGATTTTTTCACGTCGGATAAGATTCGAAACCAACTGACAGAAATAGGCATAGAAATGAAGGATGAAAAAGATGGAGAGATCAGTTGGAGAAAAAGTTAATAACACCTCCTCTGCATAAAATACACCTACTATTAAACAGCCTGCCTATATACAACATTTGTCAAAAGACAAAAAACTTCAACCATTAATTGGAGGCTACCAGGTACAACCTCTTGAAAAAAGAAACAATATCTATTTAAAGTTGTGCTCCTCTATTTTGAGTCAGCAATTAAGCACACAGGTTGCCCGGATCCTTTATGAACGCTTTTTAAATCTTTATAATCAGATTGAGCCCTCTGCTGAAGAAATATTAGAAACCCCGGTCACGACTTTACGGGAAATTGGTTTTTCAAATGCCAAAGCGGGCTATGTCCATAACGTCTGTCAGTTTTT
>JBBSUB010000165.1:0-9823 GCA_038235345.1 Chitinophagales bacterium | reverse complement strand
GGGGCGTGCTTCGCCCTTTTTCCAGAAATAAAATATTCGTATCTCTGCTTTGGCCGGTACATCGGGCGTTTCAATAATGGATGCATAGTTTACTTTCTTTTGCAGGATCCAGTTTTCAGGATCTTTTATATTGTCTACATCTTCTCTCTTAACATCTATGATCACTCCCTGACCTGCAAAAGAAAAAAGTGGTTTTAATACAAAATTCTCCAGGTTATCCGGTAGTTGTGTTACTTCATTCAGAAAGAAGGTTTGGGGCACATACGGATGTTCTATAAAGGGCAGGGTAAACTTACTGATCCTGTAAAACCAGTTTGGATGCGGCGCCCATTCTACATCAAAAGGTTTAGTGATATCTACCACATCTCCCAAAGAATCTTTTATGTGCGTAAGTTCATCAAAAATGATCCGGTTATAAATTCTCTTTACTTCTATTCTCTGATCACCTTTTCTATAATAAAGTTTCCGGCCTTCCTGTTCTAATTCAGTGAGGCATACAATCGGAATATGCAGATAATCCTGTGTACAATAAAAGTCGACCCGGGTTTTTTGTTCATGCGGCCTTAATTCCAAAAGGATTACATTTTCCGCATTATAACCACCTAAAATAATTTCTTTTAAAAATTCTAAATACGTTTCCGGCGTATAGCCATTAAGGTATGGTGTAAAGTTCTCCGGTATGTTGAAATGTCTTTCTATAACTTCCGGGTAATAGACTTCAAAAGCAAAAAGCGTCGGGAAGCCCTGCATTTCTATTAGCTGCGGTTCAAGTTCGCCCGATTCATTTTCGCAAATTCCAAAATCGAAAGCTATAAAATCAGTATGATCATTTTCATTAGGCACATTTTCATTTTGTGGAATAGCTCTTTCGGTCAGTTTTTTAAATCCCGGATCCACAATCACATCTACAATTGACTCACATGCATCGATCATTTTTTTTGTAAATTCTTTCGGAATGAAAATGGGCGTTTCAGCAATCCGGAATTCAATGGAACCAGGATGTTTACTATCAAGGTCTTTTAAAAATTGCTGATATATTTCAGGGGTAAAATTTTCGTTGAATTGTTTGCGGAGTTCTGGGATCATTTTTTATTTTTAAAATGTGATAGCGGAATTTCTCTTCGTATTTGTACCATCAGATTACAAATGCAAGATGACCAGGCAGCTAAAATGATCTTTTAAAAGATTCATTTATTAAAAGCTGTTTTTCCCGGAATATATTATGCTTTCAAATTTAAATGAAAAAACGAAACTTATTCAGAAATTAAATAAGGGTAAGTTTTGAATGGAGAGACAAATTTACACCTGGTACAAAATGATTAAGCAGCTGCAAGTTCCTTCAAACTATTCAGGGCTAATTTTAAAAAGTTTGGAATAATATGCGCATATGTCCAAAGAATTTTATCAGGATCTTCCAGTTGTTCGATCATGGATTCCCATTTTCCAAGACCATAGTTTTTAATGACACCTGCTTTTTTATCTTCCCGTTTCAGATACATACTCATACCAATCGCATCGGCTTCGGGGTGAAATTGTGTTCCAATAAAATAATCATTGAATCTGATTCCCATAATGGCTCTCTCATAGGGAACATGTGGCCTTTCTTTTTCAATACATAGAATTTTTGCACCCATTTCTTCAATGCGTGCAAAATCCGGCTGAATGACCTGGTAATCTCGACTGTCTACTGCATAGAATGGATCGGCCATGCCGGCAAAGACCGGTTCATTTTCGCCATCTTCCAACAGGTGAATCGGAAATACACCAAAAGCGGTTGATTTACGGGGAGCCAATTGTCCAACCCTGTAATGGCGGCTAACCAACTGGTAAGAATGGCAAATAAAGTAAACGTATTTTTTATCAATATTCTCAGGGTTGTTATTGTAATTTTCCATCTTTTCGATCCATTCCATGTAATGATTGTCCCATGGTTCCCCCTCCGTTGCAATAGGGCTTCCCGGTCCGCCACTGCTTACATATATATCGTGGTCAAATCCTGGAAATTCATCTTTTAATCTAATATCGTACTCTGTGGTAATTAAATCAAGGTGATTTATTTCTGCAAATTGGTTTAATATTTCTCTTAATCCTCGCATTCCCTGGTTTTCCACACCTTCATAGAGATCTAATATCGCCACGCGTACAGTTCTTTTTCCATTAAAATTCATATTGCAAATATAATTTATTTTCCTGAAAACATAAAAGGAGTATGGTTAAATGGTTATATAAATAGTATAAAGGAAAAAAAATTTTAAGTTTTTGTAGGCAATTAACAAAACGATTCATAAAGAAAATCCCAACAAATAATTGTTAGAAAACTTGCTTCCCAAAACGTTAATATTGAACATTACTCAATGCCCGCACTTATCTAAAATAAAAATACCCGTTCTTTGCAAAAATTGGAATAAATCTGAACCTTGTATCCTTACAAACTGTTTTGTATTTAAAATTCATCCTATTTTATAAAAACATTTAAAGGATCATTAATAATTAATCATGTCGTATACCGTAGCAATTACAGGAAGGCCAAATGTGGGCAAAAGTACTTTTTTTAATAGAATGCTGGAACAGCGTAAAGCCATCGTGGATGACTTTAGTGGCGTTACCCGCGACAGACAATATGGAGTTGCCGAATGGGTTGGCAAAACATTTAATGTGATAGATACTGGTGGATTTGTTGCCGGAAGTTCTGATGTATTTGAAAAAGAGATCCGTAAGCAAGTTCATATAGCCGTGGAGGAAGCAAATGCCATTATTTTTATGGTTGATGTGGCTACCGGTATCACTGCTCTCGATGAAGAAATGGCAAATGTGCTTCGTCGCACCACCAAACCAGTTTACCTGGTTGTTAATAAAGTAGACAACCACAAACGACAATTGGAAGCTGCAGAGTTTTATAGCCTTGGATTTGAAAAAGTATTTTTTCTTTCTTCGATTAGTGGAACAGGTACAGGCGAACTGCTGGACCAGATAGTTGAGGATATGCCGGCAGAACGAAAAGATGTTATCGTTTCTACTGCTCCAAAATTTGCCATTATCGGTCAGCCGAATGTGGGTAAATCCTCCTTGCTGAATGCCCTGATAGGTCAGGAGCGTGCAATCGTAAGTGATATCGCGGGTACTACACGTGACGCGGTTCATACTACCTATAATTTATTCAATAAGGAGTTTATCTTAATAGATACTGCCGGAATCCGACGGAAAAATAAGGTTAGTGAGGACCTGGAATTTTATTCTGTTATCCGTGCCATAAGTGCTGTGGATGAATCAGATGTTTGTATCTTATTAATTGATGCAAAGAATGGAATTACCGCCCAGGATCTAAGTATATTTGCCCTGGCGGAAAAGAAAGGAAAAGGAATTGTGGTGCTTGTGAACAAATGGGATTTGATGGAAAAAGAAACCAATACAGCCCGCGATTATGAAGCACAATTGAAAAGAAAATTTGCTCCTTTCTCCGATGTGCCGATTCTCTTTATTTCTGCAACAGAAAAATTGAGAATTTTCCAGGCTATGGAAACAGCCTTGAAAGTATTTGACAGCCGTCAGCAGAAAATAAGTACTTCCAAACTGAATGAGGTGATGCAAAAAGCAATGGAAAATTACCATGCTCCGGTTGTGAGAGGTCATGCTGTTAAAATTAAGTTTGTAACGCAATTGCCAACTCACGTACCATCTTTCGCTTTCTTCTGTAATTTTCCGGATGATATCAGAAGTCCGTACAAACATTATCTTGAAAACAAACTCCGTGAGAATTTCGATTTTACAGGAGTTCCTATTCGTATATTTTTTAGAAAAAAATAAGGTTCTTCGGAATTTTAAAAACAGAAGAGCACTTTTGCATGGATAAATCAATTCCTGTAATGGTGCTTTTTATATATATGAACGTTTTCTACGAAATATTTCCCGATTTAGTTAACAATTTCTGTTTATACTATTTTGTATAAACAAGCAAAGGAGGTATCTTTGCACCCAGATTTTTTTTAAGAGTTAAAATATATAATAAATTAAGAATGGAAGAAGAATTGAAAATGCTTGAAGAAACCGTTTCGAAGGAATATGAGTTCGGTTTTGTTACAAATATAGAAACAGATGTCATTAATAAAGGTATTGACGAAGATGTTATCCGGCTTATCTCTTCTAAAAAGAACGAACCTGAATGGATGCTTGAGTGGCGATTGAAAGCCTATCATATATGGAAATCCATGGAAGAGCCTACCTGGCCGAACGTGAAATATCCAAAAATAAATTACCAGGATATTATATATTATGCAGCTCCCAGGGTGACCCCGAAATTGGGTAGCCTTGATGAAGTAGATCCGGAGCTTTTAAAAACCTTTGAAAAATTAGGTATTTCTCTCAACGAGCAAAAAAGATTATCCGGAGTTGCTGTGGATGTTGTAATGGATAGCGTTTCTGTTGCAACTTCATTTAAAGAGCAACTGGCAGAGCAAGGAATTATATTTTGTTCTATTAGTGAAGCTATTCAAAAGCATCCTGATTTGGTGAAGCAACACATGGGGACAGTTGTTCCTATGACCGATAATTTTTTCGCTGCTTTAAATTCCGCTGTTTTTACAGATGGATCGTTTTGTTATATTCCCAAAGGAGTTCGTTGTCCAATGGAATTATCAACTTATTTCAGAATAAACCAGGAAAATACCGGACAATTTGAACGCACATTGATTATTGCAGAAGAAGGTTCTTATGTAAGTTACCTGGAAGGGTGTACTGCTCCTAAAAGAGATGAAAATCAATTACATGCAGCCATCGTTGAGATTAAGGCAATGAAAAAGGCGGAAGTGAAATACTCTACTGTTCAGAACTGGTATCCCGGTGATGAAAATGGTGTGGGAGGTATTTATAATTTCGTAACCAAGCGGGGGATTTGCATTGGGGATCATTCCAAAATAAGCTGGACACAGGTAGAAACCGGTGCCGCCATTACCTGGAAATACCCAAGTGTGATATTAAAAGGAGATTATAGTATTGGAGAATTTTATTCCGTAGCGCTTACAAATAATTATCAGCAAGCGGATACCGGAACAAAAATGATCCATTTAGGGAAAAATACAAAGAGCCGGATCGTGTCAAAAGGGATTTCTGCCGGTAAAAGTCAAAATAGTTACCGTGGATTAGTTCGCGCAGCAAAATCTGCTGAAAATGCACGGAATTACTCTCAATGTGATTCTCTTCTTTTAGGAGATAAATGTGGAGCGCATACTTTCCCTTACATCGAATCCAAGAACAATACCGCCATTATCGAGCACGAAGCAACGACCTCCAAAATTGGAGAAGACCAATTATTCTATTGTGAACAAAGAGGAATAGATGCAGAAACCGCTGTCGCAATGATCGTGACAGGATTTGCTAAGGAAGTGATGAATCAGTTACCTATGGAATTTGCAGTGGAAGCACAAAAATTGCTTGCGGTTAGTTTGGAAGGAAGTGTTGGATAGTTCGGAGTTTGGAGTTCGGAGTTTAGCTCTAAGCTCATAGCTGACAGCTCAATAAATTTAAACAATTAAAACATTAAACATCAATAATAAGAATATGCTATCAATTAAAAATCTCCACGCATCGGTGGAAGGAAACGAGATCTTAAAGGGGTTGAATCTGGAAGTTAAACCGGGAGAAATACATGCGATCATGGGACCAAATGGTTCCGGCAAGAGTACTCTTGCATCTGTATTGGCAGGAAGAGAGGATTATGAGGTAACCGAAGGTTCCGTAGATTTTTTAGGAAAAGATATTTTGGACCTTTCACCGGAAGAAAGAGCCCGTTTGGGATTATTTCTTGCATTTCAATACCCTGTGGAAATTCCGGGAGTAAGTACAACCAACTTTATTAAGACAGCGCTAAATGAAAAGCGTAAATATAATGGTGAAGCGCCAATGGATGCTGTTACTTTCCTTAAAATAATGAAAGAGAAAATGGCCCTGGTAGAAATGGATAAATCTTTGCTTAGCCGTTCGCTTAATGAAGGATTTTCCGGCGGTGAAAAAAACGGAATGAAATTTTTCAAATGGCTATGCTGGAACCGAAATTGGCCATTTTAGATGAAACGGATTCCGGGTTGGATATTGATGCTTTAAGAGTTGTTGCAAACGGCGTTAATAAATTACGCACCTCCGAAAATGCTGTAATCGTCATCACGCACTATCAAAGATTGCTGAATTATTTACAGCCGGATTTTGTACATGTAATCGTAAACGGTCGTATTGTAAAATCAGGAACCAAGGAACTTGCAATGGAATTAGAAGAAAAAGGGTATGATTTTATTAAGGATGAAATTAATTTAGAAGCGACCGTATAATTCGCTAAAAATGAAACATAGACCCTTAGAATAAAAATAGCGGAATCGTTCGGGTTATTTAAGGGGAATTTCTCATCGGTTTAATAGATAATAACAGCCTAAGCTGTTGAAAAAAGAAGCACACATGGAGACAATAAATACCGATTACATCGGTAAAAAATATACAGAATTACAAGCAGCCCAGCCGGGAAATGTGTTAAACGACATCAGAAATTCAGGCTATCAGCAATTTAAAACTGCGGGTATTCCAACCTTCAAAAGTGAAGAGTGGAAATACACTTTTATAAGTAATTTGTTTAAAAAGGAATATAATTTTAATTCCGGAAATACTATTCACCCCGGGGATATTGATTCTATGCGTTTGCCGGGAGCTGAAAATGCAAATGAACTGGTTTTTATCAATGGAGTATTTCAACCCGCACTTTCAACCATTCGTTCATCTGCAAAACAACTCACCATTCTTCCCTTGGAAGAAGCGGCTACAGGATCTTATAAAGAGATTGTAAAAGAACATCTGGATAAAAGCAGTTTATTTATCAATGATGGTATTCATGCCTTGAATACTTCTTTTATAAACGGAGGCGTTTTCATTTCTGTAAATAAAAACGAGGTGGTAGAACACCCGGTTTATTTGTATCACATTACAGACACGAATGAAAATCATGTAATGGCGCAGCCGCGCAGCCTGATCTATGTGGAGGAAAGTGCAAAACTTCAATTGGTAGAGACCTATAAAACCTTTGGGTCGATGGATAGTTTTACCAATGAAGTGATGGAAGTTGTCGTAATGGATAATGCTATTGTGGAATACTATAAAATTCAAAATGATTCCGTGAATTCAAATCACGTAGGAACAACACACATTCGCCAGGTTGGCAAATGTTATGTTCACACAGTGACGATCTCCCTGGATGGTGGTATGATTAGGAACAATATTGACATCATTATGGAGAAAGCCGGCAATGAAGGGCACATGTATGGATTATACCTGTTGAAAGGAAGAACGCATGTGGATAATCATACTTTGGTAGATAATACGAAACCAAATTGTTTCAGTAACGAATTGTACAAAGGAATCGTAGATGATTATGCAACTGGTGTATTCAGCGGGAAAATCTTTGTAAGGCCTGATGCGCAAAAAACCAATGCCTACCAAACCAATAAGAATATTGTATTGTCAAAAACTGCTACGGTGAATACAAAACCACAGTTGGAGATTTTTGCAGACGATGTGAAGTGTTCACATGGTTGTACAATCGGGCAATTAGATGCTGAAGCGTTGTATTACCTGCGGACTAGAGGAATTTCAAAAGAAGATGCACAGGCAATGTTGTTGAATGCCTTTGCGGAAGATGTTGTAGCGCAGATTAAAATTGATTCTTTGCATAAATATGTTTCAGACTTAATTGTTGAAAGATTGCATGTACAGGAAGAAATACTAGCCTGATAAACCAATAAATAATAGAGAAAATGGAAAAATCTTTGAATATCATAATAGGTGCAAGAAGTTATATTACGAACCTGATTGAAGAGTTTTCTGTTGAACAATTAAATGAAATTCCGGAAGGGTTTCATAACAATCTTCTCTGGAATTTTGGACATATTATTTCTGTGCAGCAAGGCTTATGTTATCTCAATTCAAATGTTCCGTCTATCGTGGAATTAGATTTGATCGCGAAGTATAAATCAGGCTCAAAACCTGAAGCCCCGGCTGACGTAGAAGAATACGAGAAATTGAGAGGTTATTTGTTTACGAATATTGACAGGTTGGCTGAAGATAAACAGCAGGGTTTATTTAAAAACTACAATAGCTTCGGGCTGAAATCTTATGCGGATGTAAGAATTGAAAATATAGATGATGCTATCAAATTTGTTGCATTTCATGATGGATTACATGTTGGATATATGATGGCTTTAAAAAGAGTTTTGAAACAGAACAATTTGTACAACTCTTAAACGGGAAAAAAATAAAAATAAAAATCTTGGAAACGCTCACTACTATATCACCGGACATTGATATTCTCCATATCAGGGAACAATTCCCGGTTTTAAACCGGTTGGTAAATAAAAAGCCACTGGTGTATTTTGATAATGCAGCGACTTCTCAAAAGCCGCAAAGAGTTATTGACGCGTTGACGGATTATTATTCTAATTATAATGCAAATATTCACCGGGGAATTCATACACTTGCCGAAGAAGCTACTAGTGCTTATGAGGCAACAAGAGTAGCTGTAAAAGACTTTTTAGGAGCAAAATATTCCGAAGAGATTATCTTTACAAGAGGTACAACAGAAAGTATTAACCTGGTTGCATTTACCTGGGGAAGAAAAAATATTCAGGAAGGGGATGAGATTATTATCTCCGGAATGGAACACCATTCTAACATTGTTCCCTGGCAAATAGTGTGTGAAGAAAAGAAAGGGATTTTGAAAGTTATTCCTGTAAGTGATGAAGGGGAAATATCGATTGAAGGTTTTAAAAACTTATTGTCAACCCGGACAAAATTAGTTTCTATAGCGCATGTATCAAATGCCCTGGGAACCATCAACCCGGTTGAAGAAATGATTTCGCTGGCTCATAAAGCTGGCGCAATTGTTTTGGTGGATGGAGCACAATCTGCCGTACACCTGGACATCGATGTACAAAAAATGGATTGCGACTTTTTTGCTTTTTCCGGACATAAAGTGTATGGACCTACAGGTATAGGAATCTTGTATGGTAAAAAGAAGATCCTGGAAGAGATGCCGGTTTTTATGGGCGGTGGTGAAATGATCAAAGAGGTAACATTTGAAAAAACAACCTACAATGAATTGCCGTATAAATATGAAGCCGGCACGCCAAATATCGCGGACACGATCGCTTTAAAATATGCGTTGGAATTTGCCAAAGAGATCAACCGCGTTTTTGGTAAAAGCCATGAACAGGAATTGCTGGAGTACGCTACAGCTCAATTAAAGAAGATAGATGGACTGGAAATAATCGGTAGGGCAAAAAATAAAATTGGTGTGATTTCTTTTATTATAAAAGGAATTCACCCGCAGGACCTTGGCGTGTTATTGGATAACCAGGGTGTGGCTGTTCGTACAGGACATCATTGCACCCAACCGCTGATGAAGCGTTTTGGGATACCCGGCACCGTTAGGGCATCCTTTGCAGTGTACAATACGATAGAAGAAATAGATATTTTTATAACAGCTTTACATAAGGCTATAAAGATGCTGAAATAGATGAGTGATACCAGGAGTATACAAGAAATTGAAGAAGAGATTATTGATAACTTTTCCCTCTTTGATGAATGGGAGGAGAAATATGAATACGTTATAGACCTTGGGAAAAAGCTTCCTCCGCTGGATGATAAATATAAAATGGAGGAAAATATCATTAAGGGTTGTCAATCTACGGTATGGCTGGTAGCGGATTATAAAGATGGAAGAGTACATTACCAGGCAGATAGTGATGCCATTATTGTGAAAGGGTTGGTCAGCATGCTTATCCAGGTTTTATCC
>JBBSUB010000164.1:0-9934 GCA_038235345.1 Chitinophagales bacterium | reverse complement strand
TATTTTCAAATCCTTTTCTGTAGCGGTCTTCCAGCAAAGCAATTCTATCTCTGTAATTGCAGAAATAACTGGTTGCTCATCTTTCAATAAATCATCAATGAATTTTTCAGCATCCGGAGGAAATTGTTCTTGCAGATAGTAAATAGCAGTATTTGTATCCCACAAATGTTTTATTCCCATGCGTTACGTAGTTCGTTTAGCTGGTGATCAATATCAGACAGAGGCTGCTTGGTTATGGAGCCTTTGTATTTAGCAGCCCAATTAATAGGAGCTTCAGGTAGTGTTTTTTCCTTGCGCATACGTATTAGCTGAAGCATTTCTAAATCCTGCAAAAGCTTGATGGCTTTGTTATTGATAATATCTATGGTAATTGTTTTCATTGGTTAAGTATTTAAATGATATTATACTCTATGCAATCAATTTTTTTTTAAGTTTAAAAAAAAATCCTCTTGATATCTTGTTATTCTTTTCAAATAAGGTATTTAAAGATAAGGTTTTTAACCTTAAAGCTCTATTAAGACTTACATAAAAAAAAATGTGGCACAAGGATTTCTGGAAGGCAGACTCCCAGATTTTTCAGAAAATCAGTTCCCAACCTCTCCCTACTTCTTATTATTCACCAACATCCACTTAGCCGTTTCATAAATAGCCGAAGTTAGATTGGATAAGGCGCTTTTTATAGAATCAGTTTGATGTTTATCTACCAGAAATGCCTGTTCATTTAAGGGGTAAAGTTCCTCTTTATCAATTTGCAGATTTTTCATAAAATAAAAATCATTGGTAACCACGCCAATATTTCCTTCATCATGATGGATGACAAAAGCTGCGTCGATTTTGTTTTTTGAATTAAGCAGGTCTCTTCCTAAAGTTGTATTCCGGTAAGGCTGATGCAGCATGCCGGCAATGGTGGGTAAAACATCAATTTGTGATACCACTTCTGTATGTTTTTTTGGATCTAATAATTCCGGTGCATAGAATAAAAGCGGAACATGCTCATCTGTTAGCCTGCTTAAATTTCGCTCACCATGCGGAAAAATAAAAGAGGTTTCTCCCTCAAGGCCATGATCCCCAATAAAAACAAAAATGGTATTATTGAACCAGGTTTCTTTTTTGGCTGCTTCCATAAATTTTTCAAAGCAATAATCAGAATAAGAAAATGCTTCAAATTCTTTCAGGGATTCAAAGCCATATTTTTTTAAGGTATCCTCATGAACAATTCTTCTTTTGAAATCAGTATCTTCTTCCGGAATGCTGTAAGGACGATGATTTCCGGCCGTTTGGATCACAGCAAAAAAAGGATCTTTTTCTTTATTCAAAATGCTTGTCGCCTCCAGGTATAGATTTTTATCACTTATTCCCCACACATTTAAAATGGGAGATTTGTAATTTCCTTCCTGGAATATGTTTACATCCTTCACGTTTTTAAGAAGTCCCTCAAAATTATTAAATCCACTGCTGCCACCTATGAAATAATACTTCTTGTAATCTTCCATATTATTGATGATCATATGCTGATTGATCGCCTCCGGATTCCGGGTGGAAAACTTGGATAATTGCACATCGGGTATTCCCGTAAGGGTTGCAAACACACCACGCGCTGTTCCAAAAGTGGGTGTAAAACACCGGCTGAAGAAGATGCCGTTTTCACAAAGGCTATTAAAATAGGGAGTGGTATTTAAGGGGTTACCGCCCATAGTACTTTTGTACATGCTAAAACTTTCCGCGATCACCAATATGATGTTGGGACTGCTTTCCAGTGATTTACTATGTGGGAGTTCTTCCCGGGCATATTGGTTATTAGCCACGGTTTCGGGTGGAAGTTTCAAAAAGTTTGCGATGGTTTTATAATATTCCTTTGCCTTCGCATCATCAAAAGAAGGTTTTCTGAAACGGAGTGTCGTAAAGAAATTCTGTAATGGATTTAGAGCTACGTAGGATTTGAAATTATCATTCAATTCAAAAGCGTCTTTCCATTTGAGCGGCGTAAAAGAGAATATGCCGTAGATACACCACGCCAGAATCAGGATTGCGGCTCCGTGCCAGCGTCTTTTGTAATTGATATAATCATGTGAATTTCGCCGGGTCGTTTGGACATGTGTTCTCTTAAAAAGTTTTGAAAGAAATACAACGGCGATAATCAGGGCAAGGAGTATCCATACCATAGGATAACTTTGCCACAACATCTTAAAAGAGATCGCGGGGTCTTCTGCAAAATTGAGCGCACTGGCATTGAGTCGTGTATGATTATAGCTGAAATTTCCAAAATCTGCCCCGTAAAAAAACAGGACAAACAAAGCGGCAAAGGCAAGGTAATATGACCAGATCTTTTTATTCCGTTCAGAGAAAAAGGGAGAGAATTTTGAATAAACAGAGAGAATAGCTATAGGTAATAATATAATGGAAATCCATTTAGCATCATAGCGGAAGCCCAGCCAGAAAGAGGGAAATAAATCACTTGCTATGCTGGTTGAGGGAATAAACAATACAACCGTGGCGATTCTCAAAATTGTAAAAATAGTAAAGAAGATCAACCAGATCTTAACGATCCATTGAATGGTCAATGGTACATTTTTTGGAATAAACGCTTTTATGTTCATACAATAGTTAGATCAGAAAAATAGGAAGAATTCATTATTTAGCAGAGTTCTCTTTTTTATTATTATACAATAAATAACGGGCAGTTTCGTAATATGCCCCGGTTAAAATTTTAAGTGCTTTTTTATCTTCGGCTACTGCAGGTGTATTAGCAAGAGGAAGATTATCTTTTGATGAATAATATTCTTGCTTTCCGCTCAAAAGATTGTGCGTGTAAGAATATTCGTCTGTCACCATTCCGATACTTTTTATTCCCGGATCAAAAATGAACGCATTATTTTTAAAACGGACATCCGGTGAAAGGGTATCAAAAAGGTTTTTGCCTAAAGTAGAGTTAATAAAAGAAATATTTGCCAGGGCGGAAACGGAGGGCAATAAATCTAATTGAGAACAAGTATTATGAAATCTGGCAGGTTTTACTAAAGCCGGTCCGTAGAAAAGTAATGGTACATGATAGGATGTTAGTCCCTGTGCTTCCCATGCCTGGGGAAATAAAGCTCCTGCGTCGCCTTTTATACCGTGATCTCCAATAAACACAAAAATGGTATTTTCGAAATAAGCTTCTTTTTTCGCCGACTCTATAAATGTTTTAATGGCATAATCCATATACCTGAAAGCATTTAATTCATCATTACTTTGAAAACCATATTTTTTCAGTGTATCCTCCGGATGATTTTCCAGAATAAATGTAGCCTTGTCTTCTTCCGGTATCGTATATGGGCGATGATTATCCGCCGTTTGAATGACGGCAAAGAATGGTTTCGTTTGTTTCTTCAATATCGCATTGGACTCCATAAAAAGACGCTTATCGCTGATTCCCCATACATCATTAGCTTCGGATTTGAAATTTTCCTCCTCATACAAATCCAGTCCGGGAATGTTGTTGGTCAATAAACCCCGGATATTTGCCCAGCTTGAACTTCCTCCAATAAAATAGAGTTTTTCATAATTTTTATAATCAGCTATAATGGAATGCTGATTGACATATGCCGGGTTACGACTGGAAGTATTTGGATATTCTACATCCGGTATTCCTGTGATTGTTGCCCACACACCGCGGGCGGTGCCATAAGCCGGCGTAAAACAACGATCAAATAAAATCCCATTTTCCGATAGTTCATCAAAATAGGGTGAGGTATTTAACGGGTTACCACCCACGCCACTTTTATAGGAAGAATAACTTTCGCAAATCACCACGACTACATTCGGAGTATGTGTTTCGCCGGTACTCAGGTGTATTCTATTATAATTTAAAGTCCCTGCATCAGGATTTGTAATGTTAAGGTACTTCGCCATTAAGGGGTAATCATCTTTTACTTTATTAAGATCGAATGAGGAATTCCGGAATTGCATGGTACTTAAAAAACTCTGCAAGGGATTTAAGGCAAGATTTGCTTTGAAATCATCTTTAAAGGTAAACGCATCACTCCAGCGTAATGGGTATTGATTCAGTTTTCCAAATAGACCAAGGCCTAATAAAAGAGTAAATGCAACTCCTGCAACTATTTTGAAACTCATGCCGCCCTTGAAAATCCGGGTCTTTATAGATTTGTAATAGCGTATTACAAGGAAATAGAGGGCTGCGCTGCCGAAGATGATAATGGCCAGCATGGACCAAACAGGATAAGTTTCCCAAACCATATTGGCGGATATTTTTGCATCTTCTGTATAGTTAATGACACTGGCATTGAGACGCTGATGCAGGTAGTCAAAATGTTGGAAGTCGATTACGTAGAAGAGTACCAATAAAATGGAGGCGACCAGGAAATAGATCTTAAATATCCTTGCGGAAGTTTTGTTTTCAAAGGGATTGCAGTTCTTTGTAATGAAGAGCCAGGCTATAATCAGGGAAAATAAAAGACCCATCGGAATTAAAACAACTTCCGTAGCATGTCCTTTTTTCATGAAAAGAAGCAGAACAAACATTAGCGCGACTGTTAAAATCAGCGTGATAATACTTTGAATTTTTAACCGGTTCTTTTCATTGTATCGCAGATGCAGATTGCCAATAAGAAATGGAAATAAAATTAATCCGCATACGGTCCTTAAATCAAATCGAAGTCCTAATAAAAAAACATTCAGGTAATTACTGAATACATCATCCAATGGCTTAAAATGAATGAAGAAGACATATCGTGCGATACTCATGAAAATCAGAAAAGTAAGAGCGGTTAAAAACATCCAGGGAATCAGGCGTGGAAATGTACTTTTTTTCATTCTGAGAATTAAGAATTCAATTTAAATTGTATAGATTTGTGTAATTTAAACCGCAAATGTAATTATATATATAGCAACTGTCTTCTACAATAGCTATTTTTGTGAAAATGAGTTTATTAGATATACCTCCGTCGTCGTTTATCCCAGATGCAATTTTAAGATTGGATTATGAGGCTTTTTATAAAGTAAACGAACAATGGCATAACTCATTCCTGGACAACTTTCTACCGTATATTCGTGAGCCATTTGTCTGGATTCCTTTTTATTTTTTTTTATTACTATTTGGGCTTCTTAATTTTAAATTAAGGGGAGTTTACTGGGTGATGTTTTTTATCCTTACAGCAATGCTGAGTGATTATATAAGTAGTTCTATTGTAAAAGAACACTTTACACGGTTAAGGCCTTGCCGGGAACCTTTTCTTGCGGACCAGGTTCGTTTTCTTGTCAGTTACTGTCCTCAAAGTTCCAGTTTTACCTCTTCTCACGCGGTGAATCATTTCGCCATAGCGATGTATATTTTTACCACTTTGAAAAAATCACTCAGCCAGAAATGGGCCTGGGTCTTCCTTTGGGCATTCGCGATATGTTATGCCCAGGTATATGTAGGCGTACATTTTCCCTTAGATGTATTTTGCGGTGCAATAGTTGGATTAATTATTGGATATGTACCTGCAAAAATTTTCAATACCAAAATAGGCCTGCCAAAACTTTGAAATTTAAACTATGATTGAAATATTTATTTTATTTCTTCTAATACTTTTGAATGCATTTATTGTATTAAGTGAAACTGCCCTTATATCTTCTAAAAAGAGCAGGTTGGAAGGATCTGCCAACAAAGGCGACAAAAAAGCCAAAGCCGCTCTGGATCTGAAAGAAAAACCGGATATGTTTTTATCGACCACCCAGATTTACATTACGCTCATTGCTATTCTAACGGGTGTGTATTCCGGAGAGAATTTTAGTAAATACCTGGAGCCTTCCATTGCAAAAATACCTCTTCTGGCACCTTATTCATCCCCTGTAGCTACTGCAATCATTGTTATTATCGTTACATTCTTATCCATACTTTTTGGGGAATTGGTTCCGAAGAAGATATCGATCATGAAGCCGGAAAAGATAGCTAAATTAGTTGCCCGGCCTATAAAAATTCTTAGCCAGATTTCCTATCCTTTGGTTTGGTTGCTCAGTAATTTAAACCTGAGTATTTTTAAATTATTTAATATTCTCCCCGGCACTGAAAACCAGGTTACGGAAGAAGAGATAAAGGCGATGATCAATGAAGGAAGTGAAATGGGCGCGATTGAAGAAGAAGAAAAAGAGATCATTGAACGGGTTTTTCACCTGGGAGACAGGAACATCACTTCGCTGATGACGCATCGGACAGACATCGTTTGGTTCGAATTGCACGAAAGCCGGGATTCAATAAAGGAGAAGATCAAGGAATCTCAGCACTCGATATACCCCGTTTGCGATAAAAATATTGATGATATTGAAGGAAGCATTTATGTAAAGGATCTATACCTTAAACCAGATGCGCCTCTCAATTCATTGATCCGGAAAACGCTCTTCATTCCTGAAAATAACTCCGCTTACCAGGTATTAGAGAAAGTGAAGAATACAAAGATCCACCATGCCTTTATCATTGATGAATACGGAAGCCTTCAAGGCATGATCACCGTAAAAGATATCTTAAAAGCCATCGTAGGAGAGATGCCCGAAGAGGAAGATGACGAATATGAAATTACGGAAAGAAGAGACGGGACTTATCTGATCGATGGCCAGATTCAATTCTATGACTTCCTGACAAAATTTAATAAGACGGTTTGGATCAATGAGGGTGAAAATGAATTCGACACGCTTGCCGGATTTATTTTACATGAATTAAAACGTATCCCTTCCGTTGGTGACAATTTTGATTGGCGCGGCTTCGACCTTGAAATAGTGGATATGGACGGACAACGCATTGATAAAGTGATTGTGAAAATTACGGATGATATTCGTAAGGAGATGGAGGACTAGTTTATAGTTTATAGTTTGTAGTTTGTAGTTTGTAGTTTGTAGTTCGTAGTTCGTAGTTCGTAGTTCGTAGTTGTCGGTACCGCAGGTCAGACAGCGGGCATCTTCAAGGCATTATCTATCTGGAACATTATCCTTCATTACCAAGTTTTTTAATTAAATCATAAGAAATAGCCGGTCTGAACTTCCGTCTCTACTTCACCCATTACTTAATTCGTGTAATTCGCGCCTAAAAATTCGTGTTTAAAAATAAAACTTCATTGCCGAAGGCATTCAACACAAAGTATTCAACGTCGAAGACATTCAACCTAATACCTACCACCTAACACCTCCCCACCACTCATCCAATTTTCAAATTCCTGCAAAACAAATAGTTTATTTTTGAAAGAGCCATTCTGCATTACTAATAAATTTTATTGTTATTAAAAGGGATAAACATTTTGTTTTTCCAAAGCGTTCATTTTTAATGTAGAAAATGGTTAAATTAATCATTCAAAAAATGAATTTCTTTATGCACTTTAGAAAATTTACACTCTCTATTATTTTCGTCGCTTTCCTTTTTGTCCATGCTATCGGACAAACAATCCCCACGCCCAAAGAACATTTTGGTTTCTCTATCGGGGATGATTATATGTTGGCGAATTATACGCAGGCAGAAGCTTATTTTAAAAAACTAGCTGCCGTTTCTGACCGGGTCATTCTTCAATCGATTGGAAAAACAGAAGAAGGAAGAGATCAATATATCCTGATCATTTCTTCCCCTGAAAATCTTAAAAAGATTAACCAATACAAAGATATTTCTCAAAAAATGGCAAGAGCTGAAGGGATCAATGAAGAAATGGCCCTGAAACTTTCGCAGGAAGGGAAGCCGGTTGTTTGGATTGACGGCGGCTTGCACTCCAATGAAATGGTATCTACCCAACAATTGATCGAATTGTATTATCAATTACTGAGCAGAAAAGACAAGGAAACGCTTCGAATCCTGAATGATGTGATCATTCTTTTATCCCAGGTAAATCCTGATGGACAGGAACTCATGGCCAATTGGTATATGCAGGAAAAGGATACAAAAAATAGGAATATGAATATCCCAAGATTGTATCAGAAATATATTGGTCATGATAATAACCGTGATTTTTATATGAACAATATGAGCGAAAGTGAAAATATTTCGCGCCAACAATATATTGAATGGATGCCGCAAATTATTTACAATCATCATCAAAGCTCTCCGGCCGGTGCAGTTGTAGCAGGTCCTCCTTATCGCGATCCCTTTAATTTTACTTACGATCCTCTTTTACTTACGGGTATTGATGGTGTAGGTGCTTCTATGATTAACCGATTGAATGCAGAAAATAAACCGGGCTTTACCCGTTTAAGCGGATCTCCTTATTCTACCTGGTGGAATGGCGGATTGCGCACCACACCTTACTTCCATAATATGATTGGGATACTCACAGAAACAACTGGTACTCCCGCACCATCTGAAATTCCCGTAGTCCCGGAAAGATTAATTCCGGATAACGCGACTCCGAATCCGGTGAGACCACAGCCATGGCTTTTCAGAAACTCCATTGATTATTCCATTTCCATGAGCTATGCTGTATTGGATTATGCCAGTAGAAATGGTGATTTGCTTTTGTATAATATTTATCGCATGGGAAAAAATTCCATTGATAAAGGAAATACAGATAATTGGACATTGCAGCCCAAAATGGTTGACTCTTTAAAAAGAATGGTTGAGAAAAGTCAGAAGTCAGGAAGTGTTGCCGGCGGGAGATCGCCGAGGATTTCTCTAAATATGTACGATTCTATATTTAAAGACCCTTCCTTACGCGATGCACGGGCTTTCATTATTCCAGCCGACCAGGCAGATTTTCCAACAGCCATAAAATTTATAAACGCGTTAATTAAATCGGGAATTTTAGTTCACCAGGCAAAAACTGATTTTACGATCGGAAATAAAAAATATCCTGCGGGTTCTTATGTCGTAAAAACGAACCAGGCTTTTCGTCCACACGTGATCGATATGTTTGAACCACAGGATCATCCAAATGATTTTCAATATCCGGGCGGACCACCCATAAGACCATATGACGCGGCAGGCTGGACACTTGCCTATCAAATGGGTGTGGAAGTTGACAGGGTTTTAGATGAGATCAATACATCTTTGCAACCAGTTGGATATGGAGTCTTGCAATCACCTGTAAAAAAGATACTTGCTAAGGCAGATGGGTATTTATTGAGTTCTGCAATAAACAATTCATTTATTGCAGTGAATGATTTACTAAAAGCAGGCGTGGAAGTGTTCCGCACTACAGGAAATGTAGAAGGAATGCCTACAGGGTCATTTTATGTTTCTTCAAAAGGATTTTCCGTTTTAAATAATGCCGGTGCTGATCTTGGAATTAATCCAAAATCGATGAATAAACAACCTGCCGGATTGGTTAAAATCACTCCTGCACGAATAGCTCTTTATGATCAATACGGAGGTTCTATGCCTTCCGGTTGGGTACGTTGGATTATGGAACAATTTCATTTTCCCTTCCAACTTATTTATCCAAAAGATATCGACGCAGGCAAACTGAATAATAAATATGATGCTATATTATTTATCAGTGGCGGCATTCCTTCCTTTGGAAGAAATATTCCGGAAAGAGAAGTGAAAACAGAAGGTATTCCAAAGGAATTTCAACATATGCTTGGTAGCATCACTATAGAAAAATCTGTTCCCCAATTAAAATTATTTATGGAAAATGGCGGTAACGTTATTACGGTTGGAAGCAGCACTGCTCTTGCTTACCATTTGGGCCTGCCAATTAAAAATGCCATTACAGAAATAAATGATGAAGGAAATGAAGTGGCTCTTGCCGGAACAAAATATTATATTCCGGGAAGTATTTTAAGAGCTGAAATTAACACATCAGAACCGGCAAATTGGGGAATGAAACCTGAAGCAAATATGGTTTTTAATAATAGCCCGGTATTTAATTTAACCGCTCAGTCTGTCAGTGCAGGAATAAAACCACTTGCCTGGTACGGTCATGATGCTCCTTTGAAAAGCGGTTGGGCCTGGGGACAATCTTACATTAAAGATGGTGTTGCC
>JBBSUB010000163.1:0-9940 GCA_038235345.1 Chitinophagales bacterium | reverse complement strand
TCTTATTTAAAAATTGGAACCATCTAAACAATCACCTACAATACGATTCGTGATACTAATCGGGACGCCCACGGCATTCTCAAGAAGTTATATAGTAGTTCAAAAAAAATATCCGGTCAGCAATTTAGCCATTCATCAATTTAACCATTCAGCAATTCAGCCATTCAGCAATTCAACTTACGACTTAGGAATCGTAACCACTGTCACCATTCCCTCCTCCTCCATTTTTCTTAAATAAGGAGAAATTGGCATCGCCAAATTTATAGCTTAATGAAACCCGGAAACCTCTCACGCTTCTGCGGCGATAGGTTTCCTGGTAAAAATTATCTGTATCATAAATTACTCCGAATTTTTGGGAGTCAAAAATATCATTCACGCTGAATGTAACCGTAGCTTTATCATTTTTAAGAAAGTCCTTCTTTACTGCAAAATCCGCACTAAAGTTTTCTAATCGTTTTCCTTGAGGCAATACGCGTGGTGACCGATATCCACCAGTTAATTGCATGCCCAATTTATTAAAAATATTCGCAGGATTTTTCGTCATCACTTTATAATTGGCGGTGAGTTTACCATTCCAATCAAATCCCTGGTTGCTTAAATTTACATTGCCCACATCAGCGATCACTTTTCTGTATGAAAAGCTTGCGGAAGGAGTAATATCAAAATTGGCGGTAATTTTCTGTTGAAGCGTCAGCTCCAATCCTGCCTGGCTCGAACTTTTAGAATTAATAAATGTATTTAATATCGCATTCGGATCCACACCGGCATTATTCAATTGATCATATTGTGCTGAAGTTAAGGTATCGCTATACCTGGTAATATTCCCCTGCGTATTTCTTAAATAAACAACCCCCAGGAAATTACTTCCATCTTTAAAATTCTTGCTATAATTGAACTCAAGAGAATTTCTGAATTCAGGTTGTAATACCGGATTTCCCTGTTGTATATTGAGCGGGTCATTGATATCTATAAAAGGATTTAACTGCCAGAAATTTGGACGACGAACCCTCCTGGAATAGTTTAACTGAATCTCATCTGTTTCATTTACTTTTTTAGAAAGATAGATACTTGGAAAAAGGGCATCCCAAATATTTTTTAAACTGGCGGGATATTCATAACCAAACTTTTGGGCACTATCTATAAGCGTCCCATCAAACCTGGAATACTCCCCTCTTAATCCCAGTTGATATCCAAGGCTTTTAAGCTTCCCCGTATACGTTACGTAGGCCGAGTGAACCTGTTCCTGATATTCATAATTATTACTCAATGGAAGTTTTATTGCGCCCCCATTTTTTATATTAAAAGAGTTAAAATAACTTTTGTAATTATTTACATAACTCCTGACACCCATTTCAATTTTTTTATTTTCTCCTATTTGATTTTCGTAATCAATTTTAGCAGTCACCTGATTATTGTCATTGGATCCATTATTTCTGACAACATTTGGATTTTCATATAAGGTTCCATCTGGAAAATAAAACGTGTTGGTGATATTCGTATGGTCTTCCACAACGCCGTAATTAATGTTTACACTGGCATTTAATTCCTGGCCATCTGTTGGGAATTTATGCGTAAAATCCAATTGGGTATTATTTCTGTCAAATTTAAAATTCCCGGAAGAAATCCGGTCACCATACTTATCCAGAACTTTATTGCCATCCAGGTAATTCTGCGATTGCGTTTCTTTGTTATTAAAACGACCGGCGCGAATGCCCTGCGAAATTGAAATTGTATTCCGGTTATCTAAAAAATAATCAACGCCAAAACGAATAGAATTGAAATTTCGTCCACGGAAGTTAATGGAATGTTGATCGAAATAATTGTCAACCAATCCATTTTTCTTATTTTCTCTAAAGCTGTTTCCTTTCGATTGCCCGTATGATTCATTGTGATTTCCGCTGACGAAAAAATTGAATTTTCCCTGGCGCATATTCAAGTTTGCGTTCGTATTAAAAACTCCCTGGCTACCTGCCGTAACAGAAACCATCCCATTAATACCGGTTCGTTTATTTTTCTTTAAAATGATGTTGATGATTCCTCCTGAACTGGAAGCATCATATTTCGCGGAAGGATTCGTAATCAATTCTACCCGATCAATATTATCAGATGGTATCTGATCCAATGTTAAAATGGTTGGTCTTCCATCCACAAAAATGGTTGGAGCTGAATTTCGAAGCTCCACATTTCCATCAACGTCTACTGTAACAGAAGGAATGTTTTTCATAACATCTTCCGCGGTTCCTCCTTTTGAAGTCAGACTCTTATCTACATCAAATATCTTTTTATCAATTCCCATTCTAAGCGCGGGCCGTGAAGCAAGGATCGTAACTGTTTCCAACTTTTCCGCTTCCCGCGCAAGAACAATATTTCCCAAATCTTTCTGGACAATTTGTTCATCGGACGCGAAAGAAAACTCTTTTCCCACATGTGCAAAACCTACAGCAGATATTTCCATGAAAAGAGTTTCTTCCACTGGTAATTGGTCAAAACTGAAATATCCATTGGACTTTGTAAGCATTGCCCGGATAAGAGAGTCTGCATGCTTCCCCGTGAAATCATGCGTTTTCCGGATCATTAGTTGAACAGATACAAACTCTATCGGTTTTCCTGTTTGAACATCCACCACCTTCCCATAAACAACATTACCATCAGTGGGTTTTAAAACAACGGCCATTTCTGAGGGAATAGGCTCCTTATCAATTTGAGAAAAACTGTTGAAAGTGAAAAATAATCCGGCAACAAATAAAAGTAAAAATTTCATTAATAACAAAGTGATTTAATCGAAATAGATTATGGTTTAAAAAACATTCTCTTTCTTCTAAAAAAACGAAGAATTCGGGCTGTTGGAAATGTATTAAATAATAATCGGACACATCGACCGTTTATAAAATTTCACAGCCTTTAGTCGTAGATTTTAACAAATAATGAAGAACCATTTCCTTTTAATTTTCATGATGATATGTAATCATTTAAATCATCATTAAGCAGGCAATAAATTCATGGATATACATCACGGGAAAGAGAAGAAAATATACTTTTCATTTCCAAAAAGAAATAAAGTAGTTGTCTTTAAATACTAATATTAATATGCCTGAACCCTTAAACAAAAAATTTTTTAAAGTGAAAACATCAAGCAAATTCAATTTAGAAAGAAAAAAAGAAATGAGTCTTTATTTTTCAACCCTAAAAGAATCAAATTCCAGGAGTTCTTTTATATAAACGCGTACATCTTCAACAACCGCTCTTTCAGGGCCGGCTTTACACCACCGAACAAAACGATCAACAGCCTCTTTCTCTCCTGAGATCATCGCCTCAACATTTCCTTCCCGGGTATTTTTAATCCATCCATTAAGATTCAGTTCCTCTGCCTTCTTTTTCGCTGATGCCCGATAAAAAACTCCCTGAACTTTTCCGGAAATAATAAGATGCACTGTTTCCATGCAAAAAAATTTAATAAAATATAATGGATACCTAAATACTGTGCGGATGGTGACCAGAAGAGAATAAGATAGCATGAAAATGGATCGCTTATTCCGGAACAATTTTCAAACAAACAGGCATAGGAATCTCTAACTCCTTATCTGTTTTTTCCAGCAAACCTGTTTTCTTATCTCTTTTAAAAATGGTCACATTATTGGAATCCTGGTTGGCCACCAATAAATAATTACCTGTTGGATCAATGATAAAATTTCGGGGATTTTTACCTGAAACAGATTGATATCCGATGGAAGTTAATTTACTTGTCGTTTCATCAATTGAAAAAATAGAAAGAGAATTTTCTTTCCCTCTGTTTGAAATATATAAAAATTTATTGTCGGGGGAAATGACAATTTCCGCACCATCCATTTTGGTTGGATCACTTCCCGGATGCATTGCTATTTCCTGGATTTGCTTTAATTCTCCATCTTTATAATCAAACACATTTGCCATTCCATCCAACTCTCTTACAAGATAAACATGCTTCCCATCGTTACTGAAAGTGATGTGTCTTGGCCCGCCTCCGGGAGTAACAGAAACAATGGAAAAAGGAGTATCACTTACCGGTTTTTGATTGTTTTTATCAAATTTATACACCATTATTTTATCCAGTCCCAGATCAGTCACCAATAAACAATTATTATCCGGCGAAAACACGGTTGCATGCACGTGGGGTTTTGACTGCCTGTCTTGATTGGGACCACTTCCCTCATGTTGAATAACCTGGGAAGAAGGCTTTAAGGAACCATCTTCATTTACCGGAAAAATAGAAAAATTTCCCCCGGAATAATTACCGACAGCAACCCATTTTCCGTCCTTTGTTAGAGAAACAAAACAAGGATCATCACCACCTGAAAGTTGTGAATTCAGTAAGGTTAATTTTCCATTTTTTTTATCAAATGAATATGCACTTACTCTGCCCGGCTTATCCCCTCCTGTTTCGTTTACTGCATAGAGATAATTCCCGGATAAAGCGATATATGATGGATTAACCGCGCTATCTGTATTACTTACCAATTTTGGATTTCCCGATTCTGCATCAAATTTATACACATAAATCCCCTTACTGCCGGTTTTTGTATACGTTCCGGCAAGCAAATAAAAATCTTTGGATGTTTGACAACTATTTCCCATGATCATGATCATTAAAAATATAAAAACGAAATGGAGCTTCCGCCCGGAAAAATTATTCATAATCTATTATAATAGTTTTTGTAAAAATAAGAACAATAGAAATGAAGAAACGAAGGAAGAAATCGAAATACTTTTTATCAGATCTCCTCAGTGGGTTATCCAATTCAATAAGATATCAATTTATGACTACTGCGATTTGAAAAACTTTTTGGTTTGGCCATCTTCGGTTCCCGCTTTATAATAAGATCTGAAAAACTCATCACCTGAAAGTGTTCCACTTCCTTTTATGGCAAAAAATATTAGAAGCAGCAGTGTAATAACAGACATCACCATTTCAAAAGCACCGTTGTCTATTCTATGGACATTCACAAAAAATATCGCCACAATTAATACCGGAATCTGTATGATAGAGAACACTTTAGTCCATAATCCCGATGCTATAAACAGACCACATAGCAAACTCAAATAAGCAACCACAAAAGATAAAGTAGCGGAATTTTGGGAAAACACGCCTACTCCGGTCCTTTGAATTAATTCTTCCAGCAAGGTGGTATTTCTTATAAAAACCAGCCCTTTCCAGATTAAGTAAAGACCAAGGAAAATTCTTAATAAAGAGAACCACCATGGTTGGGCATGAGTTCTTTGAGTTACATTAGTTTCTTGCATAAAAATTAATTAAATTGGTTAATAAACTTCCCGGATTTAAGTAGAGAAAAATTTTATTTCTGAATATAATTACCCTATATATCAAAGTTTGTGCAACTTTATCCAATTAACCGATTTTGTATGAAAATTAAATTATCCTTCATTTTATTTATTGCATTGATTGCGGGCTCTTGTTCCACCTCAAAAAAAATCAACCAAGCACAAACAATCAGTTCTTTAAAATTCCTGAGTGAATACACTGTTCCTTACAATTATCAGTTTGAAAGTACGACTTTAGGAGGTTTGTCAGGAATTGACTATGACTCTAAAAATAAAGTTTACCATTTGATTTGTGATGACAGGTCAGAGATAAATCCTGCAAGATTTTATACGGCCAAAATTGATATTAACGACAACAAAATTGATACGGTTATTTTTACCTCAATTACTTTTCTCAAAAATAAAGTGGGAAAATATTATCCCAATTCAACTGAAAATCCCTCTGGCGTGCCTGATCCTGAAGCAATGAGATTTAATCCAAAAACCAAAAATTTTGTTTGGAGCAGTGAAGGGGAACGAATTGTAACAAACGAAAAAGTGGTTCTCTTAGATCCATCAATCACAATAATTGATCGAAAAGGCCGATTCATAGATACTTTTCAACTACCGGCAAACTTCCGGATGCAGGCAACAGAAAATGGACCCAGGAGAAATGGAGTATTTGAAGGACTGACATTTTCAGGAGATTTTAAAACCTTATTTATCAGTACAGAAGAACCGCTTTACGAAGATGGACACAGGGCAGGATTGCATGATTCATCCGGCGTAATAAGGATCATAAAATACGACGTAGCTACAAAAAAACCTATCGGACAATATGCGTACATCATAGATCCTGTGGCCTACCCGCCACTTATTAAAGATGGCTTTAGAGTAAATGGTGTTTCAGATATTTTGTGGCTCAATCAAAACCAACTTTTAGTCGTTGAACGTTCCTTTTCGCTGGGAATCATGTCAAACACCATAAAAGTTTATAAAGCGGACATTGGAGAAGCAGAAAATATAGAAAACGAATTATCGCTGAAAACAGGGAAATCCTTTAAAATCATTTCGAAAAAATTACTATTAAACATGGATCACCTTAAAATGTTTATTGATAATCTCGAAGGAGTTTCGTTCGGACCAACATTATCCAATGGCAAAAAGTCGTTGATCTTTGTTTCTGATAATAATTTTAATCAGTTGCAGAGAACACAATTTTTGCTTTTCGAGATAGATTAACATATCACCATTCATTTCTCTTTCTCAAGGCTTGTTTAATACTATAACATAACAGCACAGTTCCAATAAGGATTTTCATTTTATATCCTGATAATTGAAAAGGCTTAATGAAATCGCTTTCATCAAACCTTTTCAATGTTATCCTGGCTTTAATTTCAGAAGGTTTGATAGACTTCTGAAGACTTATTACCTCAGAAAATAAATTCAGTTAAAACAGGTTTTTAAATAATTATTACTTTTTTTCTTCTTTTGCGGGAGGAGTGTTCACCGGCCTTTCTTTTCCCTTATGGCAGGTGTAACAAGTTACATATTGTAACATATAACCTACAGAATCCACAGGCGTTTTAATAGACTCAACTCCTTTATTTTCGTCCATTTCTTCTTCTATTTCTTTAAAATGATTTTTATTGATATCGATCGCCATAAGCATCATCTTACGGGCAATATGTTTTTCAGGCTTATCATCTTTCGCAAATTCCATTTTATTGGTTTCCATATTCTTTACATGGCAAAAACCACATTTCACTCCTAATGAAGCAGTAAAATGATCCATAATGCTATCCAGCCCATCCTTTGAAATATCCTGTGAGAGAATTTTAAGGTTCTGCCACTTTGGTGCCTGCACTGTGGTAAATGCCTGGAATATACATACACTGAATACACATCCTAAAATAACCGCGAAACTTTTTTTCATATCTGTATTTTTTTTTAAATTATTTTAATCCCATTATCTAATATGTAATGTATTAAATAATCCTATTAAAATTAAAAAAAATCAGAATATCCATCATCAAATTTGAAACCATGATTCTATCTTAAGAAGAAAAAAGAGGACAAAACTAAATCACGGTTACAAATTTGCATTTAACTTTTCAACCTAATGTTAATAAGTAATTTAGATATGGCAGTTCATTTTTTTAAATTTGATTTAATAAACCTAAAACCCTAAAACCAGCGTATTGACTGAAACAATTATTAAACTTGAAACCGTAAACCCCGTTGAATTTTTCGGGGTGAATAACGGAAAATTGGATATTTTAAAAAAGCGGTTTCCCCGTTTGAAAATTCTTAGCCGTGGCACGCAATTAAAATTAAGCGGAGCTCCGGAACAAATTGAAACAGCAAAAGAAAAAATTGACCTGGCCATACAATATCTTGAAAGGCACGGGCACATGTCACCAAATTATTTTGAACAGATTCTGGGCAGCGACGAAGTGAAAACAATTGATCATTTTGTTGACAAAAATGTAGCAGATGTGCTGGTTTTTGGTCCGCATGGAAAAACGGTCAGGGCTCGCACATCGAACCAAAAAGAAATGGTGAAGGCAATTGATAAAAATGATATTGTATTTGCCATAGGGCCCGCCGGAACCGGAAAAACCTATACGGCTGTGGCTTTAGCAGTAAGAGCGCTTAAAAACAAACAGGTAAAGAAAATTATTCTTACCCGCCCGGCTGTTGAAGCTGGTGAAAACCTGGGTTTTTTGCCAGGTGATCTGAAAGAAAAGATCGATCCCTATTTAAGGCCGTTGTATGATGCCCTGGATGATATGATACCAGCAGACAAATTGGGTTATTACATGACAACACGCACCATTGAAATTGCCCCTCTCGCTTATATGCGTGGCCGTACGCTGGATAATGCTTTTATTATTCTCGATGAGGCTCAAAATGCAACAGACCTTCAAATGAAAATGTTTTTGACACGGATTGGCGGCAATGCGAAAGCAATTATTAACGGAGATATTACTCAAATAGATTTGCCACCAAAAATTAAAAGTGGTTTAGAAAAATCCGTCCGGATTCTGAATAATATTGAAGGAATAGGCCATGTGGTGCTGGATGAAGAGGACGTGGTAAGACATAAGCTGGTAAAGGAAATCATTAAAGCTTATGATAAAGAAAAGATCCGCGAAATGGAAACTTACGTTAAATGATGAGAAGGTATTTTCATAGAATATAAAGGTGGCCATCAGGTTGCCTTTTATTTTTTATATACTCTTGCGGTGCTATTTCCGAAAAGAAAAGCTCAATCAATAAAAGCAAAACAACAGAAATAGAAAAAATAAAAATAACGGGAGCTATTTCAGCAATTCGAAAAGGAAAACTCACCGTTAAAACCTGGATCCTTATTCTGCAGACAGGAAATGAATGCACAAGTGATGTCATGAGAAAATTATCCCTCCAGGATAAAACCTATTCGCATTTCGGAATCGCTTCCCTGGAAAATGACCCCTTATTTGTTTACCACTCAATCGGCGGTGAGTGGAATCCTGATAAGTAAATACGAAGGGATTCTTTCGAATTATTTTGCAACCCATATGAAAACAGGGGCTTTGGAATTTACCGATAATAATTTGATGAAAACCAATTGGCCCAATTTACAGTTGCTGCCAAAGAATATTATAACCTGGGCGTCACTTTTGATATGAAATTTGATCTTTCCACAGATGAAAAAATGTACTGCACAGAATATATTTTCAAAGCAATGAATGATCCGATAGACACCACTACGATAAATAAAATTGCTTTTATTGCGCCGGACAATCTTTACCGGATAGAAAAGTGTCGTATGATAAGACAAATTAATTTTCCTTAACATAAATGGATCATTATATTTGCTGGTCAAAAAAAACTGGATTATGAAAAAATTGATTTCAATGCTTTTTTTGGGAGCTTTTATCCTTGGTACAGGATGTAATTCCGGATTAGGGATTGGCGGAAATGAACCGAATGCCGTTCTTGAAAAATTCCTGAATGCTCTTGGCAAAAAAGACGTGGACGAGGCTAAAAGGTATGTAACAAAGGATAGCGAATCTTTTTTGAACATGATGAAAATGGGAATTAATATGGCTGGTGAAAATGATAACCAAATTTATAAGAAGGAAAATGTTGTGATCAGCGATGCCGTGATAGATGGAGATAGAGCTACCATCAATGTAAAAGAAAAAGATTCAGGCGAAGAAACAAATTTCATTCTAAAAAAAGAAGATGGCGCATGGAAGGTTGCTTTTGATAAAGCATCATTTATAGAAATGAGCGGCCAAAAAATGAAAGGAGGTGATCTGGAAAATATGCAGGATAGCTTTAGCGGGGAAACGTTGAATAGGGCTACCGATGCAATCCAAAATATGAATGAAGAAGATTTAAAAAAGGCTGGCATAGCCATGGATAGTTTAAAGAAAAAGTTTGATGAATTGAATAAGGATGGTAAGATGGATGATGCGATGAAAGAAGCCACCGAAATGTTAGAACAAATGCAAAAGAAAGGTCGATAGAAAATGCACTGATCTACAATAAACACTTCGTTTTGAGGTGTTTTATTAATTTACGCCTAAAAGATATTTACCTTCATTGTTCTAAAATAGACATGAGAGATGAAAAGAATACAAAGAACCTTTGC
>JBBSUB010000162.1:0-9971 GCA_038235345.1 Chitinophagales bacterium | reverse complement strand
TTCTCATACTTCGGGAATCTTTTGGGTAAAGGGTAGAGATTATCAAGGTCAGACATTTCTATTTCCTCCGGGTCAATGCAAATATGCCCTTCACTCATTTTTTTGGATAAAAGATAGAGATAGGGTCGCAGGTTTTCCGATGGAAAATATTCAGCAAATTGCTGGTGAACGTTATTAAATACTTTCATTAATGAGAAATTGGGTTTCGATATAGTGTGGACAGCCAATGTTGATTATTCAAATTTACACAATCATTTTGCCACCTGGAGGAGAAGAGGGAAATTTAATTTAAATTAAAGCTTTCTCCTCAAATACTTCCTTTAGGTGAAATTATTTTTCCATTTTGTTCTTTCTGTACTATATTTATTATAAATAAATTTACAATGTCTCTTACCCCTATTTTCCTCAAAGAGCTTCAAAATGAAGCCGTTACTACCCGTAAAATGTTAGAAAGAATTCCTTCTGATAAATTTGATTGGAAAGCACATCTAAAAAGTATGTCCATAAAGGAAGTAGCCACACATATAGCGGAACTTCCGGGTTGGGTGCCGATGGTTCTTTCAACCAACGAACTTGATTTCGCGACGATGGATTATAAGCCGGCAAAAATCAATTCCACTAAAGATTTACTGGATCTTTTAAACAGCAATGTTGAGATGGCGGAATCCTTTTTAAAACCAGAAAATGAAGGTGAACTTTCTAAAGGTTGGATTTTAAGAAACGGAGATAAGATCCTTAGCAATGATTCCAAAGCGGAAGTGATCAGGATGGTATTTAATCAGATTACGCATCACAGAGCTCAATTGGGAGTTTATCTGAGATTATTAGATATTCCTATTCCCGGAAGTTATGGACCAAGCGCAGATGAAAATGATTTTGCTTAGTAAATTCTCTGAAGGGTTTATAAATAATGGAAATGTTCGTGGTGAAAATATTTTGATCCATGAATCTTTCTTCTTTTATGGCGGCAGCTTTTTTTTATAGAAAGCTATTTTGTCTTCAAGAGTCATTCTTGCATAACGGGGAGAAGGTGAGGGGAGCGCTTCGATTTTTTTGAAAGCCGGAAATAGCTTTTTAAATTCCTTTGCTACAAAATGACTGGTCGTAAAAACAATGTTGAGTGAATTCTCCAGAATCGCTTTTTCAATCTCTTTATCATTGTATTCAATCACTTCAAGACTACTATCACTGTTATTATTTTCTACTCTTTTTATTTTAAGAAAAATATCTCCAATAGCAATTCCTTTGCGGGTAAAAAGCTCTTTTTTTTCGGCCGTTGTTTTTAATTCTTCCTGATATACTCTCCGAATGATCGTCCAGAATTGATTTCTTTTAGAACTATAAAACCATTCATCTTGTCCTTCTACCTGTACATTATGTTTTCCGGGAAAAGTGCCTAAAATAAGCACCGTCGCATTGATAGGAATAAATAATTTATGAGGATGAGTTTCTATTGCCAACATTTTATGAGCATGAATTATTAACGAAACGGAATTTTATAAATCTAACTATTAGTATGTGAAGTTATACTGAAACAACCATGCCAGACACAATGGGTAATATGATTTAGTGGGTAAAATCCCCAGGCGATTGATGGGCTGGTGATGCGCGCAAGAAAACCTTGGAGCGTTCGGGTAAAATGTAGATTTCTGCCTTTTCGAGACAAAAACTGAAGTGTTTTGTTTTGCTCAAAAGGCCTGGCTGGAAACACCTTTAGGTTTGCCACTAAAACAATTTCGCCTGTTCCCCCGGCCTTCTGAAATCATTTGAATTTAATTGCCACCTGTCTTCATTCATACCATAATGTTTTCCGTATTTTTTATATTGCTGACTCACGATATCTGCGATACTTCCTTCCCCACGCATACGAAGTCCCCAGCGGGTATCATTTACTTTGCCGCCGTGTGAATTTTCTATGAAATGCCATACTTTATCAGCACGGTCTGGAAAGTTTTTATACAACCAGTCATGAAATAATAATTTCACAGAACCATTGAGACGGATAAAAGTGTAAGCTGTAAATTTTGCTCCGGCTTCACTTGCAGCTTTTAAAATGCGTTGTATTTCATGTTCATTCAATCCGGGAATCATTGGCCCGAGCATCACACCTGTGCGCACGCCGGCTGCGCTTAATTCTTCAATAGCTTTTAATCGTCGTTTTGCACTGGCCGTTCTGGGTTCCATCACTCTGCGTAGATCTTCATTGAGAGTGGTAACCGAAACCATTGCTGACACAATTTTCTTTTCTGCCATTTCCTTTAAAATGTCTTTGTCTTTGATGATCCATGAATTCTTGGTGAGAATACTCACAGGCTGATTAAATTGATTACATACTTCCAGCATTTTTCTGGTGAGCCGGTATTTTTGTTCAGCAGGTTGGTAGCAATCAGTGTTTCCGCTCAACATAATGGGTTTTGGATCCCACTTTGGATGCATCAAAGTTTTACGGAGAATTTGAGGAGCATTCATTTTTACAATGATCTTACTTTCAAAATCTAGGCCGGCGCTATAACCCCAGTATTCATGCACATTACGGGCATAGCAATAAATGCAGCCGTGTTCGCAGCCAGCATAAGGGTTCATGCTGTACGCCATTCCAAGATCAGGACTATCCACATGATTGACAATCGTTTTTACATGTTGCTCTATGAATTTAGTATTCGGATTTGCAACTTCCCAATCGTCAATAGATTCCACTTCTTCCTGCGCCTGTTGATTTTTTAAAAAACGGTTTGGCGTATTGAACTGAGCACCCCGGCCGGAGATATATTGTTCTTCCTCCTCCATTTGTTGCGGAGAAACTTTATAATGGTCTTGTTTCAAAGGTTGCTTGTTCATAGGTCAAATCTTTTGAGGATAGTTTTAAAGGGATTTTCTTTCTATCTCTTTACTTAATAGAGCTATTTTCCGGATCACATAAATAGGTCACCTTGTTTGGTAGAAACAGGCAGATTCATAAATTCAAATCGCTCTACGACCTGGAAGTTTTTATTATTTTCTTTTGTGGTAGATATAAAAGACAATGGTCTTTTTAATAGAACCATTTCGTTGGCCATAAATCGTCCTGTAAAATATTGCTGACTGTACCGAAGCCAGCCTTTTTCATATTGCCATGGTAACAGTTTTCCTGCGATTATAAAATGAGGGTCTCGTATAAAATGGGGTTTATTTTCTTTGTTTAATGTCATTAATTGCCGGGCGGTATTTAATTCCGTCGATAGGTTTTGAAGGGTTTGTTTGGATTCTACATTTATAAAGATTGTATGAGATGGTAAACTTCCAAAACCATTCAATTCTACCTTAAATGCACTGCATCCTGTGGCAATTGTTTTAAAACGATTTAACAGCCTTTCTTCGATCATTTCAAATTGAATAAAATTCACTAATGTCAATGCCGGTTTGGATTCAAAAGTCATATCTATTTTAAATTCTTCAGAAAACGCATTCTTTATTTTCCGGATTTTCTCCGACAAATCTGCATTTGGATAAAGGACAATCTTGTATTCATTGTATGTGTAGCCGGGTATTTTTATAATTGATTGTGTATTCATTTTTTCAAAATTTCAGAGAAGGGACGTTAATATTTATTATTTAATGGTAATAAATTTAGTACAATAATACTAATAATATTAGTATTCTAATGAATTTCTTTGAAATTCCATGGGCAAGCTATTGGTTGAAAAGAGCTTTCAATAGTTCGAAGAGTAGCATTCGTTTAAAAGATAGAAAAGGAGATTCTTCTTAAATTTTCATAGGAGCATCTTTTTAAGTAGATGATCGTTTTCGAAGGGTAATTATTACCCTTAGAATCTGATTAATTTAGAAATAGTAATAAGAATATTAAACTCTTTCAAACCTGTAAAGGCGCGCGTCATTATTTGGTTTACCTAAAATAATATCCCGGTTTATTTCTCCTGCTATCTGGCTGAAGGTGATCCCATTCCCTCCAAAACCCAATGAGAACAGGCTGTTTGGCAAGGGAGCATATGGTCCGATGAAAGGCAGTCCATCCTTGGTGGTCCCGAAAGTTCCTGCCCACTGGTAATCTCTTTTAAACGGAATTTTTGGAAAGAGCTTTTGGAAATCCTTTTCCAATTTTTTGCATTTGCTATCCATAAGCCTATCTCTTTTATCCGGATTGTAGAAAGGTTCATCTCTTCCACCCACGATTATTCTTCCGTCGGAGGAGGTGCGCATATATAGATAAGGGTCATCTGTATTCCAGATCAGCACATCATCTTTCCATGCTTCTCTTTCCATGCCCGGATATTCGCTGATAATAACATAGGTTGACTGGAGATTGACGATATCTTTTTTTACAAAATTGACCGCTTCATATCCTGTTGCATAAATGAGTTTTTTTGTTTTGATAGTTTGTTTTTCTTCTGTTTGGAGAGTCACGCCTTCTTTGGTGTGTCTGATCTTTTTGATATTTGTTCTATCGTACACCTTGCATCCTTTTTTAATGCTGTATTGATGGAGTGCGTGTGTAAATGAATAGGCATCCGTTTCTGCCGCCAATTGAGAGAGAATTGCTCCTGGTGCATCAAATTGAAATTCATCTTTCACCTCTTTCCTGTTCAGAAAACCTACATCAAATCCATTTACTCTCCGGATGGCACACTCTTCCTCCAGGAAAGGTAAGTCTCTTTTGGAGGCGGCATAATACAGGCTTTTCTTTTTTGCGAAGTTTGAAAATCCAATTTTTTGGGCAATTATTTCCAATTTCTGAATCGCTTCCCCGCATTGTTCATATGCCCGGACTGCATCATTGTACCCAATCATTTTTTGCAATTTGGATAAGGGGACATCTATTTCATATTGCAACAAAGCGGTACTTGCACAGGTACTTCCATGTCCGATGCTTCGTGCATCCACTACAGTACACTCTATTCCTGCTTCCGTTAAATAATATGCAGCTAAGGCCCCGGAAATACCACCACCAAGAATGACTACCTCCGTATTGAGATTATAGTCAAGAGATGGATATTCATAAAGGAGACCGTTTTTTATGAGCCAAAAAGGCACACCGGATTTTAGATTCATCAGTTTTTGTTTTGGAGTGCATAAACAAAAAGGATGCCTGTAAGTAGGTGTTAGGTATTAGATATTAGCTTTCAGCCTCAAACTACAAACCCCAAACTACAAACTCTAAACTAAATCCCCAATGCATCTTTTAATTTCCCAAAACCTGTTTTACTAACAGGTAATTTTGCTCCGGTACTTAAAAGCAATAAGTGACTGTCCTTTTCATACGCGTCTATGCGGGTAATCAGTGACGTATTTACAATATAGGAACGATGTACACGCACAAAATTATGGATGCCCAAAGAAGCCTCAAAGAAAGCCATGGTGCGCTTTTTAAGGTAGTTTCCATCAGCGGTAACGATCTTTACATAATCATCTGCTGCCTCCAGGTATTGAATTTTATTTACCGGAATAATTTTGATCTTATTGCCGTCTTTTACAACCACCCGGTTTTGTTGGAGAGCATTTTGCGCAGCGCTTTCCAGAACTTTTTGAGTTGAGGGAGCGTTGGAGGTTTCTTTGTATTTACTAATGGCTTTTTCAAATCTTTCCTTGCTAAACGGTTTGAGTAAATAATCTACAGCATTAATTTCAAATGCTTTTATAGCAAATTCATCAAAAGCCGTAGTAAAAATAACTGCCGGTGGTTCCTCAATCAGTTCGAGCATTTCAAAGCCGTTAATCTTTGGCATTTGAATGTCTAAAAAGATAAGGTCCGGTTGAAATTGCTGAATAGCTTTCAGACCTTCGAATCCATCTTCACATTCTGCGACTATATCGATGGCCGTATGCGATTGTATATATTCTTTCACAATATTTCTTGCCAGTATCTCATCGTCTATGATAATTACATTCATATAATTTGGGGTATAAGAATAGAAGTATTAAAATGTTGATCATCCTTTTCTGTTTTCAGCAGATCGTTTCTTGCAAATAAAAGAAACAACCTCCTTTGAATGCTGGAAAGTCCAAACCCCGCGCCTTTACCGGGCTGTGCCGTTTCGGGATCAAATGGATTCTGGATCTCAATTTTTAAATTATTTTCTACAGAGGTTGCTTTCAATCGTATAAGAACCTCCCCGGTAATATCGTACAAACCGAATTTAATGGCGTTTTCTACAACAGGTTGCAGAAGCAGTGCGGGTAATTTAAATTGCCTTACTTCATCACTACATTCAATGGAAGTTTGCAGTCTGTTTCCAAAACGCACTTTTTCTATTTCAAGATACAATTCAAGATGTTGAATTTCTTCCTCCAGTGTATTCCATTGCTGCTCATCTTTCTTTAGCGTTCCACGTAAAAAATCACTTAACTGGTGAATCATCTCCCTGGCTTTTCCGGGATTTGAAACGGTCAAGGCACTAATAGAATTTAAACTGTTAAACAAAAAATGTGGTTGCAATTGTTGTCTTAAATTAAATAATTCAGCCTCTTTATTTAGTTTTTCGATTTCGGCTTTCCGGGAATTTATTTCTTTTTGTTCCTGCTGATTATACCATAGTAAACTAAACATACTCATACTGCTGATTAATAAGAATCCTGCGACAAATCGTATTTGCCATGTATAATTCACCATTTCAAAATAAGGATTGTTCTCATCCAGGACTAATCCAATTATTCCCCGATGCGCCAAAACCCATACGGAACTTCCGACTACACTTACAACCAGTATATACCAATACTTTTCCTTGCGGGGAAGGTAATATTTCATATTATTACTGATGAACAGACAAATAAGCGCCAGGCCCACAGTGCCAATGATACTATCTATCGCGGCATTTACAGGATCTATGGCCAGTTCATTTAAAATGATGAATTGCATAAGAGTCCATACGAACCACCAGGCTTCGAAAAATAGGCGGATACTTTTATTTGCTAAGATGGAATTGTTCAAATTTTTCGGTTTAATTCAAATCAACTGTTTTTTGAAGACAGGCATCATGTAAATATTTCGAACGTACATTTATTTGCCTGATATAATTCAAAGCGTCTTCTTTTTCATCAATTTTAGAATAGATCTCAGCGCCGTCAATTAATTCATTTAATTCATGTAATTCAGTAATATCGATGAATTTCCATTGTACAGGCTTTTTATGATGATTTAAAAAATTATCCTCTTCTTTCTGACCGATTGATCGTGCTTTTTGAAAAGCATGAAAATCATCTTCTGCATGGATCAGGCGCAATTGCTCGTCAAATTGTGGTGTGTGAATACCTTCCCCACAAATAATTCTATAAATAATTTTTGCAAGATACCATTTCATATAGCTGAATTTAAAAAATGTATAATTATGATTCTATTAGTAATTTGTAACCTCTATTCCTCCAAATACACACGATCCCTTCAGCAGGATTTTTTTATTGGAGTCCGGGGCACTGTTATTAAACACTCTTTTATCTTCCACTCCACCAAAAACAGCAGAAATATTATTTTGAACATCCCAGTTTGAGGGGATAATTAGTTTTGTGCCACCAAAAACATTGTTCACCTCAAGTACAATAGGATGCCGAATATCAGCCTGCATAAAACTGATTTCCGATCCGCCTAAAAAACTCAAAATTTCTCCGCCCTTAAAGTTTTTGGATTGAACATTTCTTTTAACCCCACCAAGTATTGCCTGCACATTGATGTATTCACCACTGTCAGCCTCATTGGATTCCAGCGGTTTAAAATTGCTTTCTGTAGTTGGCATCCCAGTTACATTAAATGAATCATTAACAGGATAATTCATGATATTTTTTCTTCTAAATCGGTCACCTCTTGGACGGAAAATGACAATCAGTCCGATGCCGATTAGTAAAACCGGGATCAAAAAACTATGAAAATCAATTCCGGGTATGGTTTTGTCCGCAAGGAATATACTACCGATCAGTATCATAATAAGGGAGCCCGGGTTTTGGAATCTGCTTTTTATACCCACAAGAAGACCAATGCCAATCAGCAATACCGGCCAGGTGAATATCCACCCCGGAATTGGTGCGCCCATTTTATAGGCTAAGAGCAAAACACCGGCAAGAAGTAGCAAAAGTCCTGTTCCGATTCTTGAATTTTGAACCCCATTTATATTATGCATGGTATCTTTTTCCATTTTTTTTCATTTATTTAGTACAAATGTAACCAGGTAAACATCGGAATATCAATAGATAATAGGTTTTGTATCACTAAAAGTCGGTGAGATGTCCATTTAAATCGGTGAGTGTGCGGTATATAAATTTATATAATCCAGTTGGGTGTGTAATAAATGTTTCTGCGTTTCAGTAAATGAAGCCACTTAATAATTTAATTGGAAATCGGTTTATAGCCATTGTTTTGTTTTTATCATGAATCAGTTACTTTTATTGGATTAATAATTGAATAGAAGGAAAAAAACAATTTATGGATATTGACAAAGCGTTAAAACTGGTTATAGATAAATTGAATCAATGGGTAACTGATCTTATACAGTTATTACCGAATCTTTTATTGGCTACCCTCATATTTGTGATTGGTATATTCATTGCAAAAAGGATTCGGAATTTTGCAAAGAAATCTTTTCACAGATTTAGCCCTACAAGCACCTTAACTAGTCTGGCCGTAAATTTTGTTTACATTCTTTCCATCGGGGTAGTGGTATTCACTACATTGAAAATTTTACACCTGGATACCACCATTACTACGGTACTTGCCAGTGCAGGGGTAGTTGGTCTTGCTCTTGCATTTGCTTTCCAGGATATCGCTTCCAATTTTATTTCCGGCATTTTTATTTCGTTTCGTAAACCATTTAATGTGGGTGACGTGATCAAGGTAAAAGATTATATGGGAAATGTAGAGGAGATACGGCTTAGGGATACAACCATTCTCACTTTTAATGGACAGTATGTTACGATACCAAATAAAGATGTTTTTCAAAATCCGATTGAAAACTACACTAAATATGGCAAAAGAAGACTGGATATTAAAGGAGGAGTTTCCCAGGGAGATGATTTAAACAAAGCCCAAAAAGTGGCGATGGAAACACTTGCAGAAATTGAGGGGATTATAAAAGAAGATACGACCTTTTTATATGATGGTCTGGGTGAGAGCACCATTGATTTTACAGTGAGGCTATGGGTGAATACGTCAGAGAATGGAAGCTATCTGCAGGTATTGAACGATGCGATCATCCGTATTAAAGAAGTATTTGAGCAAAACGATATTTCCATGCCATTCCCGATCCGTACATTAGATTTTGGTATGAAAGGAGGGAAAACGCTCGCAGATATGGGGATTCATATAGCAAAGGAAAAAGACGGTGAGCAAAAGAATTAAAGATGGTTTGGAAATAGGTGGGAGAGGAGCGATCTGCGTAAGTATTGAGTAGTAGAAAGCGGAGTTATTATGTATAACAATAAAAAAACTATTTGACCTGTAACCCTTGTTGTTACATAGTTTCTAAAAATGCTTTTTTAAATAATTAAAATAAAGTTGGCAGGAGAAACAAGTCTACTTATCTTTGCGCCCCGCTTGAAAAAAGAGGTTCAGTTCTTAAAAATACCAGCCAAAAGAAACAGTCACAATCTCCTAAAATGAAATTTGAAAGTTTTTATAAAGAAATTTGGCTGGTAATAAAAACGCCCTTACTTTTGCGGCCCACTCTGAAAAAAAGGAGTATAGTTCTCAAAAAAATGGTCTTCAAATTTGATTTTTAAAAGCAACTTTAAAAAAGTTTTTAGAAATAAATTTGGCGGATAAAAAAAAGGGTTTTACATTTGCACTCCGTTAGAAAAAACGGTGGTCGAAAAAGGCCTATAAGATCTTTGAAAGTTTGGAAGTAACAGCAAGAAAAATTCTTTAAATAGAATAAATCTACAAGGTAAAGTTTTAGCGAAACAAATTAGAATTAGAATTTAGACGTTGGATTATCTTTTTTCATTAAAAGACTTCAATAGTCAGATCAAACAACATTTACAATGGAGAGTTTGAT
>JBBSUB010000161.1:0-10000 GCA_038235345.1 Chitinophagales bacterium | reverse complement strand
CGGCAATAAATAAAATTATCGGGTTGAAGATATTATTTATTTTGAAAGAATAATTATTTTTTTTGTTTCAGACCAATATTCTGCTTTTTACTGTCGAATGAAAATTTAAAAGTAACCGATCATTTCATTTTATAAATGGATGGAATTAGTACTGGAAAGATGAACCGCTGATTTTTCCATTTTAAGGATTTTAAATTAACCTTATGTTTCTTCTATTCCTTTGGAAAGAACTTTCATAATCCCGACCTTTGCAAAAAATTTTTAAAAAAGATTCTATGAGAACAATATTTGTTGTTACAACTATCGCTTTAATTATCGTTTTTGGGGTTTTGGGGTGGTTCGTCTGGCCTGGCTTCTGGTGGATATTGGCACTGCTTTCCATATTTATGTTCATCGGCATTAAAGATATGATGCAAACAAAACATACTCTTTGGAGAAACTTTCCTGTTTTGGGACGGTTACGCTGGTTGATGGAAGCCATGCGTCCTAAATTATATCAATATTTTATAGAAAGTGATACAGACGGTAAACCGATTAACCGAATTGACAGAAGTACTATTTATCAACGTTCTAAAAAAGAACTGGATACCATGCCTTTCGGAACCCAAATGGATGTTTATTCTGAAGGATATGAGTGGATGACGCACAGTATTTCTCCAAAAGATTTCCACAAAATGAATCATAACCCACGTGTAATGGTGGGCAATAAAGATTGCAAACAGCCCTATAATTGTAGTGTGTTGAACGTAAGTGCCATGAGTTTTGGTTCTTTGAGTACCGCAGCAATAGAATCGCTTAATGGCGGAGCAAAAATTGGAAATTTTGCGCATAATACCGGGGAAGGTGGCATTAGTCCTTATCATCTTACTCAGGGAGGAGATTTAATCTGGCAGATAGGGACCGGCTATTTTGGCGCCAGGGATGATAATGGAAATTTCAGTATTGATATATTTGAAAAGAATGCTGCAAAACCAGAAGTTAAAATGATTGAGATAAAATTATCTCAGGGTGCAAAACCAGGTCATGGAGGTATTTTACCGGCAGCCAAAAATACTCCGGAAATTGCAGCGATCAGGCACGTAGAACCATATACGACAATCTATTCCCCTCCATTTCATACTGCATTTAATAATCCAAAAGAATTGGTGTTATTTATAAAAGAGCTCAGGCAGGCCAGCAAAGGGAAACCAGTTGGATTTAAATTATGTATCGGACATAAAAGTGAGTTTATTGGTATTTGTAAAGCAATGGTGGAATTAGATACTTTTCCTGATTTCATCACTGTAGATGGTGGTGAAGGAGGAACAGGTGCTGCTCCGCAGGAATTTAGTAATTATGTAGGAGCTCCCTTCCTTGATGGGTTAGCTTTTGTACATAATATGCTTATCGGTTTTGGAATCAGGCATCATATTAAGCTTTTGGGTTCCGGAAAGATTCTCAGTGGCTTCCACCTCGTAAGAGCGATGGCGTTAGGTGCAGATATCTGCAACAGTGCCCGGGCAATGATGATGGCAATGGGTTGCATCCAGGCTTTGGTTTGTAACCGCAATACCTGTCCAACGGGCATTGCTACGCAAGATCCACAACTGGTGGCAGGACTGGTGGTAAGTGAGAAGAAAGTAAGGGTTGCCAACTTCCACGAAGAAACCGTAAAATCCTTTGTAGAATTGCTTGGTGCAGCCGGAATCGATGATCACAAAGAGCTTACCAGGAGCCATATTTATAGAAGATTATTTATGAATGAAGTACGGACTTTCGAAGATATTTACCCGAGTCTTGAAATAGGATGCATGTTAAATGGAGGCATTCCTGATAAGTACAAACAGGATTTTGCAAGAGCAGATATGAATAGGTGGGCGTAAAATAATCCAAAGTTTTTCTTTAAAAACCCTTTTCAAAATGAGTTGAAAAGGGTTTTTTAGTAGATGCCTCTCTTACATTTTTGATAAGCCCATTTTAGAAAGTAAGCAACCGGATATATTCTTTATAAAAGCATATTTTTTTAAGAAATGAAATCAATTTTTGTAAAAGTATTTTTTATCCCGGTTTCAAACAGGCATTAAGGAGTAGTGCACAGACCTTTAGGATTATACCCTCCAGGACTTCCACAGTTAAATTGCAACGAATGACGCATTTAAATTTCTGATGAATTTTTTGGAACTTTTATAATTTATACCGAGTATAATGGTAAATAGTCCAAAAATAATTCTTATACTACTCAAGGGATAAAAGAGTGAATGATTTATTTTTAAAATTATTGATTTTTTCCTTGTGGATGAAAATTCAATAAGGTAATAAGGTTGTTCAGTTAATTTTGTGGATTCTCTACTAAGGTTTAGGAAGACCAATTAAAATCTTTTTAAATTTCAAAATAATAGATAATTCAAAACTCTGTTTTCTACTTAGTTTGTAAATTTATTCTCATTATATAACGAGAATAAATTTACAATTCTTCTTCACCTTAGTAGAAGTTTTAGAATATCTTTCTCCAACCTTATTACCTTATTTACTTTATCTCTTTCATTCAGTTTTTAAGCAGGGTCAATTTAATGTATAAACTATTATTTATTATTTTCATCCTTTTTATTTTCCACCGCAAGTGGAAAATAGCAGATCAATTGAATTGAAAACTCACTAATTTGCTCCTTGCTGAGTATAAATAGGAATAATATCATCTAATATTTAATCATTGTCCTTCGGACTATTTTATAAATAAAAATGGTATTATATGGGGTTTTAGAAATATTTGCAGAAGAAATTTTATGTGTATCTATAAAAGAAAAAACCGCTGCACTTTAAGGGTAACAGCGGTTTTTACTATGAAGAAAGTAAAGATTATTGCTTTTGCAATTTTCCTTTATAATTGATATCATCTCCGGTGATCGTCACATAATACATTCCTGTTTTAAGGGGTGCGTTATTTACAACCACAGAATTATTTCCTTTCAGAACATTAACCGTTTTAGAATACACCGTTTGTCCACTTACATTCCGGATTATTAAAGTAGCTGAAGTAGCTTTCGGCGCACTAAATGAAGTTGTAAAATTGTTTACAACCGGGTTCGGGAACAATTGGAAAGAAGCTGCTACATTATTCATGGTCAGTTTCACAATGTTTGAGAAAGAGAATTTACCATCTTTATCCACTTGTCTTAGCTTATAAAACACATATCCTGACGAGCTACCCACAACATCCTGGTACTCATAATCACTTGTAAGACTACTATTGCCTGCACCTGCAACCTTACCGACCATTTCAAAATCATTGCCGTTGAAACCTCTCAATATTTCAAAACGGTCATTATTACTCTCCTGGCTTGTTTGCCATTTTAAATTGGCGGATCCATTTGAATATGTTCCATCAAAGGAGGTAAGAAGAACAGGTGTGGGAGCACCAGAAGTGACAATAAGTTTATAATCACTAAAAAAGATACACTCGGGATTACCCAAACCTTCCTCTGAGGTAGAAACAACCATTCTAAAAATATATCCATTCCAATCCGGAATGACAGGTACGCCACCAAAAATTTTATAACTTATTGTAAATGTATTATCTGAGCCATAAGTTGCCTGGAATAAAGATGAAGCAGGAACAAAAGTAATTCCACCATCGGTGCTCATTAAAAACTTATACCAGGTATTTTGTCTTCCCGGATCTGAAACTTTAAAAGAAGGGTTGGCTGCCGATCCTTCTAAAGTATAGACAGGTCCCGTTACATCAATAGAAGATTTACAAACTCTGAATGAGATATCATCTAATCCCAAATCATTCCCGCCCGCTACCTGCACGGCGTTTATCACTTTTAAATCCACTGTAAAAATTCCAGGACCAGGAGTGTATGTTCCTCCTACCTGATGCCATTGACGATCGTAAGGTACGGAACCAGAGGTAGCAATTGTCATCCCATTAACCACAAAGGAGATTTTTGGTGCTTCTGCTTCATTTCCGGCGGGCATCATGTTTATAACCCAGGCAGAAAACTCATAGGTTGTTCCCGGACAAACAGGAATTTTCTTTATTTGATAAAATAATGGGCTTGAATTTTCATCAGGCGCACCATTTACTGCCATAAAATAACCCCCATCGCCTGTATGATCTTTTGCCTTCCAAATGGGCGAATGAATACAATTTGAACCATTTTCATCACCCATAACTTTTAACAGAGAATAGGTGAATTCTGCCTCCATACCAAGTGAAGTAGCAGTATAATTATAATCTGAACAAGGACTGATACTATTTGAGGGTGAAACGATACATGCCTGTAACGCATTTCCGATATTTCCCGGGACGTTGTATGTATAAGTACCATCCGTTAAACATTTTGATGCATTCTTATTAACAGTGACAAATGGAGCGCTAAAGGTTCCTTTGGCACCTAAAAGGTTTGGCCCCTTGTGGTTGCTATCGCAAAGTTGGGCCTGGGCTGCAATCTGAAAGCTAAACAGAGCTATGGCAGCCATAAAAATTGAGTAAAATTGCTTCATTCTTCTGATTTTAGAGTTTACACATTGAAATTAGCGGTCAACAATAAGTAGATAGAAGGATCTGGCCTTAATCAGAGGATGGGGGACAATTATTTTTTAGGAAAGGGAGTAATTACAGAGGGATTGGAAGAATTGGTGCAGTTAACTGGTAAGAGGAGTAAATGTATATTTTATTAAAATAGGAAACAAGCCTTTTGATAAATTTCTTTTATGCTTACCGGCACGTTCATATATAATTACCCTATAGAGAACTACCAGATTGGCGACAATGTCTGTATTCCATTCTCATCGAAAAAAAATGGTTTAGGGGGTTTGTTTAGAATTACTTCCTCAAAATTTTAATACTTTTTTCATAGCAATATCAAATACTTTAAATGGTTTCATAACTAATACCGAATATAAATAATAAATGGGCCGAACAACTTTAGTACCGGTATAATATCCTCTAAGACTTACAAAATGACCTTTGGCCTATTTTATAAAAAAAATATGCCGGATTTGGCCAGGAAAGTAAGCGTTTTCTTTGCGAAAGAACAAAAAAAAATCCCTGAATAATCAGAGACTTTTTTTATAAAAAAGGTTGAGTAGCTTAGGAAAATCTTTTTTTCAGATCAGACGCCGCACCTTCAATGTTGTCTTTGACTTCTGAAACTTTCCCTTTCATATCTTCAGCTTTTCCACGAAATTCTTTGGCTTTCTTCTCAGCATATTTTCTAGCCTTTTTTCCTTCCTTGGCTATTTTTTTCCTGGTGTTTTCGCCGGATTCGGGTGCCATCAGCAAACCGGTAATAGCTCCGGCTGCAAAACCTGAAATTAATAAAACTGCAATTTTTGAAATTTTCATAATATTCTATAATTTATTTAAATTATAGTTAAGCAAAGAATCTGCCAAGCATTTTATCAGAGACTTTATTGTCGATTTAATTTCAATTGGAAGTCAGAGACTATTTTATAAAAAACCTTCACGTCTCTATCTGACAATCCTTTTCCTATGGTAGCAAAACTACATTCCCGTTTACCTCCGGAGTTCGCGTTAATTACATAACCAATTAATATTGGTAGACCGGTATACATATTTATTGGCTTATCCTCCTTATTATGTGTGGGCAATCCGTTTTCATACCAAAAAACGTTTTCAGGAGAGGTTGAAATAAGAAAAAGTCCTACCGTTTTTTCGGGCGCATATCCATACCTGTACATGCCAAAATAATCAGAAGCATTACTTGTGTGATAAATTGCCATTTCGTTAAAAGGTGCTTTTGAATCTATGCATCCCATATCATAGCCACTTACTTTATTTTGTGTTCTGGAATAATAAGAAATTGAATTATCATTATACTTCATAGTAGAATCGTATAAATGAGTATTTGCGTAATCTGCGTTTGTTGGAAATAAGACACCTGTCTGGGCAAAAACAGGATTTCCTGCAAACGTCAACCGGTAAGCTTCATTAATGTCGCGCGGATCTTTTAAATTCCATTTTGTAGATTGTGCCGTTCCGCCTATCATGGGATAAATTGCCGTAAATTTCGACCAAAGCCCCGAATCCTTTAATTGAATTACTAAACTATTTAAGGCTTTCATTTTTACAGTATCGTCTTTGATTTGGGCAGAATCTAAAAACTTTTTTGCGTCTAATTCATACTTAAAGACTACGGGGGGTACGGGTTCGTCTATTGATTTATCCTTAGAACAGGAAATAGCAATAATAGAGGTAAATCCTATCAAAAGATAGATAATCTTATTCATTTTCATGGGTTAAGAGGTTTAATAATATAAAAAAGTAATAAAAAAAGTAAGCAAAATTATTTAGTTCTTCTTTCAGAAATAAACTAAATAATCTTCCCTTCTTGTCAACTTTTATGCCATGAATGTTTACCATTCAAGCATGAAAGAAGCAATGCATTCAAAACGTTTTTTATCCGCTTTTATTATAATTTACCTCCCTAAACTTTTTTCAAATTCTTTCTTAATAATGGCTCCCATTTTATAATCTACCATTCCGTTGAATCTCAGAGGCTTGATGGCTGTTTTCACGGGTACACGCAGTGTTTTATCTTTGGACATTCTTTCCATTGTAGAGGTCCTTTCGTAGGAACCGGTAGAAAGAAATTTAAATATTTTGACTAGATTTTCATCTTTAGCTCCGCCCCAGGGTTCGCCGACAAAATCTCCGGCCAGTACATCAGGAATAATTCCATTATAATATCCACCCTTGTCTTCAGAATTCAACGTTTCGAAATTAATCGCATACAAATCAGCAAGGTCTTTTTCTACCCCCTTTTTAAATATTGAAATAGTAAAAGAAAAGAAACCGACCGGTTTTCCATACGTGGTATCTCCAATTAATTTCACATCTCTAAACGGTTTTAGACTATTCAAAACCAACTCACTGGCGGAAGCTGTTCGATTGCTACCAATAAAATATACGTGTTCCAGGTTTAAATTGCCCGCACTTGTAAACATCACTTTATCAGTTAGTTTTACCTGGTTTGGCTGGCTCGTTAATTTATCATTGTACTTATATTTGTACATAACCTTTCCTATAGCAGATTGAGGCGCAATTTTATTGACTATATATTCAGCCGTATTTACAGACCCTCCTCCATTATATCGAAAATCTACAATCAGGTTTGAAATTCCAGCACCTTCAAATTTTGAAAACACCCGGTCAAGTTCCGTTTTCGTTAAGGTTGGCGCATTATTATTGGTAACATTCGAGAATGTATTGAAGACAAAATAACCAACTTTTTTTCCGGATACCGTATAAACAGAGTCAAACAAAACCGGGTTAATCGGATAAACCGCCCGATTTAGCTGCTGCGTAAAAGTAGTACCATCTTGCCTTTTAAAGGTGAAGGAAGCTTGTGCATCTCTGTAAATAGCACTAATGACACTTTGTACACCAGGACCATTATTATCATAAACCACATTCGTCCCATTAATTTTTGAGATCTGGTAGCCACGTTTCACCCCGGCATTCCCTGCGGGACCATTCTTATCTGCATATAAAACAACCAAAACAATATTAGTTGCTCCGTCCCGGGCAAAAGTTACGTCCATACCTAAATCTCCGGCTACACCTTGTTGAATTTCCCCGGCAACCTGACCATGATCCAGGAAGCTATATTTATCAATCAGTTTTCCATCGGTGCCTGTTGGATATGTTTTCATCTTTTTAAGCAGTACGTCTGCCGAGTCATATTGAGAACTTAACGGATCTAACTGGGGAACCTGGTTATACCAGAGATAGGTAGGTAATTGAAGAGTTTTGTCTCTGCCCCCATCTACAAAACTAACCTGCATTGTACGATACATCAGGTACTTAAGTGAATCGGCATCAGACAATCCGGTTAAAGGGGGAGTTGGAGGAGGGGTTTCCCCTGATCCTTTATCCTTTTTACAGGAAGACAAATACGTACTAAAAATAAATGTCAAAAGAAATAAACCGACCAAACGGCTGAGTGTAATTTTTTTCATGCGGGTGAATTTTCAGAGTACAAATTAATGAATTATAAAATCATATTTTACTTTTATAAAACTTTAAGAGATTTTTCTCTAAACTCTATAAGATCAGAAAAGCTTTTTCAAGTGTAAGAGTCGTTATTTTTAGGAAATAAAAAAAATGTGATTCATAATTTTTCCGTCCACTTTTTTAGACCATTTAATTAAAGTAGACTTTTTATCTACGAATATTAAAACTATGCGGATTTGCCTGCCTTGGCATAGTTTTAGCAAATGGGTTAACAAACCAAAAATAAAAAATGCAGAAATTTTATCTCTTAGTTACAATTTTGACCTTAATTGTGCTAACCAGTTGTAGCAAAAAAACAGTTCCCACAAAAACAAATGAACCGTCAATCGAATATAAATACGATTCTTCCGCAGTAGATAAAACAACTGTTGAGGAGATTTCCGAGGTTAAAAAAGCACCTGTAAAAAAAACAAAAGCCACCTATCCCAAAATAATAACCGTGAACGATGCGGCAGCTAAAAAATCCGTTGATGGCAGGATGTACTATGATATCCAGGGACGCAGGTATTGGAAGAATTTTAAAGACGGGAAGTATTATCTGTTCGATAAATCCATGTATAATAACCCGGATTTTAAACCAACAGATGGATGATATTTTTATTTGTCCTAAAAAAACTCCGGACTCTTTCAGGGGATTTTTAATTTGAAAATTGGAAATACTGTTTAAATATCTTCCGGCAATATTCCGCCAGAAATCAAACAACGAAACGATAATATTTCCCGTTATTGCCACACTTAAAAACGATTCTTTGAAAATCTCTTAAATAAAAAGCACAGTATCTTTGGTAAGATTTTTGTAATTTCCCCGGCAATGATCATCATACCATTCGATAAGATTCTGATTCACTTCTTTTCTATATTTCAATACTTAAACCAAAAACAATGAACAACACAAAATCTTTACTTAGATTATTCTCTGTTAATTTACTCTTATTCTCGGCTGTACTATTTTCCTGTAACAGCAGTACGGAAACGGCAAAGACGGATTCTGAAACGGATACTCTTACAAATACGCAGAGTACAACCGAATCCGCTACTCCTGCTAATCTAAAAGCTGAGGCGATTTTAAGTGGAACTTATACGGATACCACTCTTTCCGGAAATGCTACTTTTGAAGAAATGAATGGTAAAGTAAAAATGATCCTGAATATTACCGCTCCTGCCAAAGCTAACCAAAGTGTGGCTGTCCACATACATGAACATGGTGCTTGTGGTGATATGGGTAAAGAAGCTCATGGCCACTGGAATCCAACAAATAAACAACACGGGAAATGGGGTTCAGAAAGTTTCCATTCCGGAGATATCGGTAATGTACAATTGGATAAGGACGGAAAGGGTTCCCTGGAAATGGAGACGAACCTTTGGACGATTGGTGGCGATAGCACCACAAATATTCTTAACCGTGGACTGATTGTTCATGGCGGTGTAGATGATTATAAAACCCAACCAACCGGAAACGCAGGAAATAGAATTGGGTGTGGTGTGATTAATAAACTTTAGTCTACAAATTTAAACACGAATTCTAAGCACGAATTTCGCGAATTGAAGAAAGTTTTTTCAATGGTATTTTCAGTCTGACATTTGCGAACTGAATACATTCAACTAAATAAAAAAAGAGGCTATCCGGAAACAGATAGCCTCTTTTTTTATGCTGATGTTGGACTTCTTTATAAATTTTTCCAAAACCCAAATGCTTTATTTTAATCTTTCTTTAATATCCAAACGGTATTTTCTCGCATAATCTTTTGCAACATCATAGCCTGCATCAGCATGGCGAATAACCCCTAATCCCGGATCGTTTCTTAAAACCCGGCTCAGTTTTTCATCAGCTTCAGCAGTACCATCTGCCACGATCACCATTCCGGCATGAATGCTATACCCCATCCCTACTCCACCTCCATGATGCAAACTCACCCAACTGGCACCACCGGCAGTATTTATAAGTGCATTTAAAACCGGCCAGTCAGCCACCGCGTCACT
>JBBSUB010000160.1:0-10002 GCA_038235345.1 Chitinophagales bacterium | reverse complement strand
TAAAACAAATTAATAACGAAACATGGTTTGTTACCTGTATGGGTGATGGAACGATTAAAAAAGTAACTTATAATTAGTTTCATATAAATAGTTACTTCTCGGATTAAAGAAGGTCATTTTGAAAAAAGATGGCCTTCTTTTGTTTGTCTGGTCTAACAGTCTCCATCTGTGAGCTTCTTGAAATTCCGTGCAGCCCGCGGTGTCAGACGGAGTATTTCCGGGAGGTTAGACGGGATTCATTCCTATGCCTACACGATTTCTTCCTGCATTTCAAATTGCAATTTGTGTAAATTAAAATAATGCCCTTTATTATGCATTAATTCCTGGTGAGTTCCCATTTCTTTAATAATTCCTCTTTCTAATACAAGTATCTTATCCGCTTTCCGGATGGTAGATAAACGGTGTGCTATTACTATCGAGGTTCGTCCTTTAATTAATTGATCAATGGCTTTCTGAATGAGTTTCTCACTTTCACTGTCGATCGAAGAAGTCGCTTCATCCAGGATTAAGATGGAAGGATTGTATAATAAGGCTCTTAAAAAAGAGAGTAATTGCCGTTGACCTAAAGATAATGTTGCACCACGCTCCATTACATTATAATCGTAATTTCCGGGAAGCTTCAGGATAAAGTCGTGGACGCCGATTATTTTTGCTGCAGAAATCACATCCTCTCTTTTTATTTCAGGATTGCGTAAGGTAACATTATCAATAACAGAGCCGCCGAATAAAAAGACATCCTGAAGGACTACGGCGATATTTTTGCGCAAAAACTCCATATCATAATCAGCAATATTTCTATGATCAATCAGTATTTCGCCCATATTGATTGGATAAAGCCTGTTTAGCAAACTGATAATGGAAGTTTTTCCACTGCCCGTATGCCCGACAATAGCAAGGGTTTCGCCGGGGTTTATTTTGAATGAAATATTTTTCAGCACATACTGTTCATCGATATAGGCAAATGAAACATCTCTAAATTCGATCCCGCCTTTTATAGGAATATTTGTAATACCATCTGGGGTAATTGGCGTAGTATCCGTATTTTCTAAAACTTTAAAAACCCGTTCGCTGGCAATCATTCCCATTTGCAATACATTGAATTTATCTGCAAGGTTCCGCAATGGCCTGAAGAGTAAATTTAGATACATGATAAAAGAAATAATAACACCGGCACTGAAAGCATAATTTCCGCCCCACCAGACCAATAATCCAATGGAGAAAGCCATGACAATTTCTACCAAAGGAAAAAAGACAGAATAGGCAAAAATGGCTTTAATATTCGCGTTCCGATGTTGTTTATTGATCGTTTCAAATTTATTAAACTCTTTATCCTCCACAGCAAAAGCTTGTACCACACTCATTCCTGTGATGTGTTCCTGCACAAAAGCATTCAAAGCAGCCACAGCATTTCTTACTTTTATAAAACTCTTATTCACTGTTTCTTTGAAAAAATAAGTTGCGATGATAATGATGGGAAAAGGAGTAAGACTGATGAGAGAGAGTTTCCAATCTACGCCGAACATAAATAGTAAAATAGAAACAATAGACAATAAATCCGCAATGATGGGAATTAATCCGTCAGAGAAAATATCATTGACTGATTCAATATCATTTATGGTGCGGGTGGTTAATGTGCCAATAGGTGTTTTATCGAATTGTGACAGGTTCAGATTCAAAACTTTATTGTAAACCGCTACCCGGAGATCCTTTACAACCGTTTGCCCCAGCCAGGAAGTAATAAAGCCAAAATAAAAACGAACAGCGGTTTCCACCAGCAACATGCCCACCTGAATAATGGTGATCATTATCAACCAATACATGTTCTTATCGGCTATAAAAATATTAATGGTGTATTGGATTAGATAGGGCCGCAACGGAGACAAAAGCGCCAGGAGAATGGATAAGATAACAGAAATATATACTTTTTTCTTATAGGGCGCGGCAAATGAAAAAACCTTTTTCAATGCACTAAAATTAGAGATGGTATTTTGCTGATTTTTACCGGACATTGAACAAATTTACTTAAAAAAGCTGTCAGCGAAGAGTTGTCAGTCAGGAGCCAGTGATTTGAGGGCCTCATCCATACTCCCGCGGGAGAAGAGGCTTGAGTTCTAAACTGCAGAAACATTTTTATTTATTAAAAAGGTTTCTGTTGAGAACTACGAACCATGAACTACGAACTCTGAACTGAACTAAAAACTAATCCGCATCATCCATTCCACCTAATTTCGTATAGGCCTTTATGAATAATGCGCCCAGGTTTTTTTGTGGTGGTATATAATCTTCAAAGGTGTCTCTTTCATTCCGCGAAGCCTTACTAAAAGAGGTTTCCAGGCCACTCCACATTTGTCTCCAGTCAATGTCACTTCCGGAAATAAAAGAATTATCCAAAGCGTCTATAATATATTTATTTACATTGGTGGTTCCTAATTGCTTTGTAGAAATGATATGGGCTTCCGGTGCAAAGGTTAAAATATCTTTCAGATTTTTATATCCTCCGCAGGAACCCAACATGATGATTTTAGAATCTTCCGGTAATTGCTTAATAGTAAACGGCAAATGGTAACTGTGCCCACGATGAATCACTACAGACGGACGAATTTCGTTAGTTTCCAAATAAGAACGCAGTTTCTCCTGTGCTAATGCATCCTTTCCCGTATCATTATCCAAAGGAAGATTGGCAAATATCCAGACCGGTTTTCCCTTAATAGATTTTATTTCAACCCAATCTTTTTTATACTCCACGCTCCATTGACTTTTTGGAAAAGAGGTCATATAACTTGCGAAGGAATGTTTGCCGTCCTCATCTCCATAGAAAAAAACCAGTTCAACCACTCTTCCTTTATCGTCTGTAATATAATTATGGTCTACAGTATATACAGGTGGAATTCCAATTTCTTTAGAAAGATCCACATTATTTGCCGGATCGGCCGATAAGAAAATAGTTTTTAGAAGTCCGTAAATTTTTATTCCCCTGTCATTATTTTCACGTTTGCACCTTTCAATATTCCATTCCACGTTTGCAAGCATGGATTTTTGTACTTTAGGATTCACACTGCCATAGGAATCTGCTACATCCACGGCATCTTCTAGGGTACCGGTAATTTCCAGTTTCGCCACAAAAGCCTGCATCAATGTTTCTGCATTTTCAGGCATGGTACTTAAAAATTGATCCAATTTTCCATACCCGGCAGACATCTTAATGAACTTTTTAAATTTATCAAAATTCACAGAAAGTAATAAAGAATCCCCACGCGGATTTGGTCCCATTTTTTGAATGAACCGGTCAAAAATAAATTTATAACTGGAGGTGAATAAATCGTTTTCACCAGCTATCATCAAATAATATAATTCCTGAGCATCCAACGGGATGATGGACTTGAAACGGACGGAAGGACCAAATTCATGCAAATCATTCACAGGCGAAACAAAGTGCTGAATAGCTTTTTGATTTAGCATATCCTGCAGGCCGTTCACATCTAGCATGGCAATAGGTGTATCTCCTTTAATTAACCTGGCCTGGTATTGAATTTCTGTACTTACCAAAAGGCGGAAATACCCTAAACTATCGTAATTACTGTTTGAGGTACCCACAACTTTTGAAATACTTTCAATGGTTTGTTTTCCGCTAATAAGATCATCTAAAAATGGAAAGTAAAATAACGCCCTGTTTTGCGAGCTTAACTGAACAACGGCTTTTATCCTGCTATCATCCATTTTTCTGATCAGTTGTCCTTGCTTACTATTTGCTGATTGTGCATACGAATAAAGCTGACTTGGATTTTTATTAAATGCGACAATAACCAGTGAATCCGCAAAAGGTTCATCAACGAATGGTCCCAAATGTGACATGATTTTTTCGGGGAATAGCGTACAGAATTTAAGGAAAACAAGATTCTTGCTTTTCTTGAATCCTGGATTGTCCTTAAAAATAGGCGTGTTGATGGAAACGACTTCATAGGGAGCGTCTTTTACAAATGGACTCATATCCTCTCCGTTGATATTCGCCCGCATCAATTCTGAAAAATTATCCAAAAGCAATGGTGCAATTGAAGGATGGATATCATGAGATTTCCACAGGTTAACATAAGTGGTCAGCATTTGTTCTACAAATCTCAAATAACGCACTTTATCATTATTGGTGGAAATCTTTGTATTTATTTCAATCTCATTACGCAAAACATTTACCTTACGGAAAATAGCATCTGTTACCTGCAGGTTGACTTCATCATTATTTCCCACTTTTATAAGGCCGTCTGATTTCCCGTCTGATTTATCCGCCCTTTTCTGTTCAGCTATAATTTTATCATGGAAAATAATTCTGCTGTAAGGAATGTTTGTTGTATCCGATGCGATTGCAAACATTGGTGCAAAAAAAAGAGGTAAGATTAAATAGCGTAATATTCTCATAGTAATTTCATAATAGAAGCAAAAATGTTTCCAATAGTTGCAAAAGTACTTTTTGGAAATTGATTCTGTTGGAAATTTAAATGATAACCATCAATTGACATGTTTATTAACCTTTTTTTATAGTATAAAAAGGTAGTCCATAACTCTTTAAAAAATAAAAAGGATCATAATACCGCATTTAAAGTGTCAATTTTATCCATAAAAAAAAGGAATTCCCTATATTAAAAAATTGTAAACAAACACTTCTTAAGCAACAATTCATTTAGGTTTGCACTATAATGGCAAGAGAACCAAAAAGTAGAACGATCTTAATTGCGGATGACGAACCGGATATCCTGGAAATTATTGGTTACAATCTCCAAACAGAAGGATATGATGTTATCACAGCAAAAAACGGGAATGACGCAATCGCCAAGGCTAAAATTCATAAACCGGATCTCATTATCCTGGATGTGATGATGCCGGGAAAAACAGGCTTCGAAGTTTGTACTGTTCTTCGGGCAGATCCTATATTTCAGGATACAATCATCATTTTCTTAACAGCCTTGAATGATGATAGTACAGAAATAAAAGGATTAGAAACCGGCGGAGACGATTATATCACCAAACCCATCAGTCCAAAAGTGTTGATCAGCCGGGTAAATGCTCTTTTTCGCCGGGTAATTAAGGATTCTGACGGAGTTTTGGAAATAGGTGATATGGTAATAGATCGGGAGAAATTTATTGTTACCCACAAAGGTGAACAGGTCATTTTAGCCCGGAAAGAATTTGAACTCCTGGCTTTACTTGCCTCCAAACCATCCAAAGTATTTTTAAGAAATGAGATCCTGGATAATGTTTGGGGAACAGAAGTGATCGTAGGAGACAGAACTATTGATGTACATATCCGGAAAATCCGCCAAAAGATAGGTGATGAGTGTATTACTACGGTGAAAGGAGTGGGGTATAAGTTTCAGTAGTTGATTACACGAATTTGAAGCACGGGTTTCAAAAATCATTCAAATACTTTACCCGGCATTTTAACCGGTTGCCCTATTAGTAGTCTCTCCATAGACGCAGCGATATTTCGCTATAAAACAACTCTGAAAACATAATTTTCGATTCGTGAAATTCGACCTTAAAATTCGTGTTTAAAAGATAGTATTTTTATAGAAGAAAAAAAACTTTAAATTAAATCGCGTTAAAAATTGAGCCTTTTGCGCCGGCCTTTTAACATAACAATCTGTTTATACTAATTACATTTGAAACAACGTTCTAATAATGCAACTGTAGATCATTTTATTTGATCTAATCATAATTATAAAAGTATTCCTCATGAAATTATTTCTTTCCCTGATCACTCTTTTATTCTTCTCTATAGCTGTTTCCGCACAGAATCCTCTAAAGAAGCCGGGTGGATTATTAAATAAAGCAAGTTCTATTTTGAATAATAATGCCTCTTCCGATCTTACTTCTAATGAAATAGTTGCCGGATTAAAAGAAGCGCTTGTTATAGGAGCAGAGAAAAGCGGACAAAAACTTTCTTCTCCAAATGGTTTTTTTAAGGATGCGGCGGTAAAAATATTAATGCCGAAAGAAGTGCAGGCAATCGAAAAGAAAATGCGCCTGATCGGTATGGGAAAATTAGTGGATAATGCTGTTGAAAGTATGAACCGTGCCGCAGAAGATGCCTCGAAAGAAGCAGCTCCAATTTTTATCGCTGCTATAAAAAAGATGACCGTAAAAGATGCTTTACAAATCTTAAAAGGCAAAGATACCGCAGCGACGGGTTATTTAAGAACAAGTACGTCACCTGAATTAACCAGTGCTTTTATGCCTATTGTGGAAGAAGCTCTAAAAAAGGTAGATGCTACAAAACATTGGAAAGATGTATTTAGCGCTTACAACCGTTTTTCTTCCGAACCAGTGGATACAGATATAAACAGTTATGTAACTCAAAAAGCACTTGATGGCATATTCTATTATGTAGCCCAGGAAGAAATCAATATCCGTAAGAATCCGGCAGGAAGGGTCACGGATGTTTTGAGGAGTGTGTTTGGGAAGTAGGTATCAGGTTTTAGATATCAGGTATTATGTATTAGGAATCAGGTATCAGGTTTTAGGTATTAGGTTGAATGCTGCGCGTTGAATACTGCGTGTTGAATGACTTCGGCGTTGAATTTATAACTTAAAACTTAAAACACTCTGCCGGTCTGACCTCCGGTATCGACCTATCCCTTTTAGAACTCCGAACTTTGAACTTTGAACTATGAGCTCTTAACGGTAGCCTTCTTATAAACAGGCACTGTACTGCACGGTTCTCCATACATAATGCTTTTCACCACAGGACGTAATTTTTGCGTGATTTCTACATAGGCTGATTCCGGTATTTTTATATCTGCGCATCCTTTTATGACAATCCTTTTATCCTTAAAATCCTCCGGATCGATGGCAGATAGATTCTTCCGGTACAATGCATTTAATGCGGTTTCTTTATTTCCAAAAATAACATCGTGTGCATATGGCTGTAAGTAGGTAGTCACTACCATATATGCCCATATCGGCACGATCGCATCTGCAGAACAATAAAGGGCAATATTTTTATCCAGGTAAATACTCCAGTCAATATTTTTCATTGCTTCACGAAAATTCTTCTCCTTTAAAATGAGTTCCATAAAAAGATATTCCTTCAGATCAAACTCAACTATTTCTTCTTTAGGGTAATATTTTTCCAGGTCCAGAGTAATCAAGGCACTTTGCGCAACCTTATTTATAATGATATCTTCCATAATTTTTGTTTTAATTCTCAAAGTTAGCTCATCCGGATTTTAAATAAAATGGCTTAACTTTTCTATGATGGTATAATGTGTTGTTGTAGAAAATTAAATACCTCTTTTATTGACATAAAAAAAACCGGATTAAAATAACCCGGTTTCCTTCATTCTATTATTCCTTTCTCTTTAAAAGAAACTACTTCTGTTGTCCTTTATTTCTGCTATCTTTTTCAATGATTCGAATGACTGCCCTAATGCTGCCTGAATCTCACCATTAATCTGTGCTTTCTTTTGTTGTTCCAATACAACTTGAGGGAAACCTTCCTTCTTGAAAACACTATTTGTTTTAATTACAAAAACACCTGTATTTCCTTTAATAGGAGGAGATACTTTTGTTTGAAACGCCTTATTGAATGCGGCTCCAGCAACTTTAGGTTCGTTTCCTATTCCGTTTATGATTTGAGCATCAAATGTGAGCGTGGAGTCTTCTCCAGTTGTTAATACAGGTAGATTAAACGCTTTAGATGCAGCCTCAAGCGTAGTAACATTATTCAGTTTCGTGATAATCTCTTCTGCTTTTTTATTATTTCTGATCAGGTTTTCAACCATTGGTCTTGCGGTTGCTACATCAGGAATTCCTGCATTTACTTTACGATCAAGGATTGCTACAATAAAATTGTCTTTAACGGTAAATGGTGTAGAAACTTCCCCTTCTTTTGCTTCAAATGCCCATTTAACGATGGAACGTGCATCATCCAATCCACCTAATTGAAAATCATTTTCTTTTATCACATTCGGAATGTCGATAACTGTTAATCCGTTTTCACTTGCATATTTATGAAAGGAAGTTACATCCGTAGCACTTCCTGCAAGTTTAATAGCGGCAGAATTTGAATGATTAATCGTTTCATCGCTCGGAGCAATATCTCTTGCCATGAATGCGATCTTATACGCTGGTTGAGGATCTATTTTATTCAATATTTCAATGTAGTGATATCCAAATTGTGTCTTAACCACTTTTTTGGTTACACCATTTTCGTTTAACAAAAAGTCACCAAATTCTTTTGCAAAACCTTCGCCCTGGATAGTCATCAGGTCAAAAGTCATCACACCATTTTGCTGCTTAGCAGCCTGATCGGTAGAATATTTTTGCTCTAACTGATCGAAGTTTGCTCCACCTGCAATGGCAGTAGCGATACTGTCTGCTAATTTATGCGCAACGCTATCTTCCATGATTGGCTGACCTGACTGAGGGTCAACTGTACCAATTAATATATGACGTGCCTTAATGCTGTCCGGCATTAATTTGGATGAAAGTTTCTTTGCAAGAACGAAATTTGATCCGTCTTCATATGGGCCAAAAACACCGCCGACAGGAAGAGCTTTGATGGAATCGCTGAAGGGCATTTGCATTTTATCAGCCGGAGTATATCCGTCAAAGAAAGGAATAGAAGAAGCATTCTTGCCAAGGAATAATTTTGCACTAGAATCAGTAGCAAAGAATGGCTTTAATTCAACCATCATATTTTTAATTCTGGCAGTATCTTCCGCATTGGCATTACCACTAAATGAAACATAAGAAAGGATTCTTCCACCTTCTTGTTTGTACAGAGATTTATGCTTATCAAGATACGTTTTTATATCACTGTCAGTAACTTTTACGGCGCTGTCTGAAATACTATGATAGGGTATAGCCACATAAGAAATAGAAGCAGCTTCTGTATTTTGTTCCTGTTGAATTTTTGACATCCATTTTGGCTGATAGATACTTCCTGCTATCATAGAAGTATACTTTGTATACAAACTATTTAAACGCATTGGGTCTATCACCTGGGAAATAATTCCTTTTCTCTGTTCCTCATTTTTGCTGGCTTTAGTTGTTGACCACCACTGCTTTGCTTTCTCGATATCGTATTGACCGGTTTCAGGATTTGAGAAAGCTTGTTTTAATTGCTGAGGTGCATCATTACTGAACATAATGGAACTCATTTCCTTTGCTGTAAAGGTGATACCCAGATTTTTAAATTGCTTTTCAACAATTTTTTCTGCCACCATCTGATCCCAAACACCCTGCATAATTTGATTACGCTGGCCACTTCCACTATTCGGATATTGCTGCTCAACCTCAGAAACTTTTTCGTTAAAATGCTGGATACTGATTTCTTCACCATCCACTTTACCGATAAATTTTGGTTGCGATCCAAACATTCCTGTACGACCGGAATCCATTAACATAAAGCCAATTAAGGCTATTGCAAGTACTGATATAGTTATAACAGCACCCTTTTCACGTATAGTCTGAATTATAGACATAATTAATTAATACTTATTTTTTTTATTAAGGCGGCAAAAATAGGTTAAAATTATATAGTAACAAAGTAGGCTGCCATTGGAGTTTAAAGGTGTGAAGTTCTATTTTTTTAAAGTTTATGAAGTTTTTCTCCTATTTTATAGAAAATGCGAAAAATATAGTGCATGTAAAATTTTAAATTCTTACCTATATATTATACGCAGAGGTATGTTTTAAATTCTATAAAATTATTAAGTATCAGTATAGGTAAAATAATAATTTATTTATCCTTTTCATAGATGATTTTTAAGAAGGGCGCAGAATTTATTTATTTACGCCTCGTCCTAAAGATTCCGAAAAAGGACGGACGGTGTACCTACTTCGTTTTTAATAAGATGGTGTATATATTACAATTAACCCCTCTTACAAACGTCTATAAAGAAAAAACACAGAATATTAAACAAAGTATCCGCATTGCGAAAAAATTATTTTACTTTTTTTTTAATAATTATGCATGGGCTATATCTGGTTTTTTACGTTCTTTTTTTT
>JBBSUB010000159.1:0-10113 GCA_038235345.1 Chitinophagales bacterium | reverse complement strand
CTGTAAAAGCCGCCGCTCCTAAAGCGACTGCAGCTAAAACAGCTAAGCCAGTTGCAGCAGCAAAAAAAGCAGCACCAAAAGCAAAGAAATAAATTTCAAAATCTGAGCTCAGGAATTAGCCTGAGTTCAGATTTTATAATTTATTATACCTGACACCATAAATGGTGAAGGTTGGAGTTATGCCAAATAATAAGCATTTCTTCCGGAGCAATTTTGGGAAATTCACATGGAATTCTGAAAGGTTATTCTAAAGGATGCATTTCAGTATGTCGCACTGTTACTTTGAAAGTGGACTGTGGAGATACTGCCAGCGGCTTGCCGTCCGGGCTGGTGTCCTCATTAACACGTGATAGAATGCAATGCACATATATTAATGAAAAATTTCCTAATGGGATTTTATTAATAAGAATACCATAAAGAAATCTTCATAGAGTTTCTAACAGCTACAAGGTTTTAGTCCTGATTGCGAAAGTGTGCAATAGATGTACGGTTCACAAAAAAATACACTGATGTGTTCAGCCATATTATTGTATTTTCCGGGAAATATACCTGTGTGCCTTGCTATTGCTATATTCCAGTTCGAATAATTTTATTATTGGAATGGCTTAAATGCTTTTCATTTTAATGAAAATGGCGGGCATTCTATGTTGATTGCTTTTCCTGATAATTCCTTTGAGGATCGTAACTGAAATTCGGGGTGCTTTTGATTTATGAAAAAAAAGGTTCATTTTCAAATTGAATAATGAACCCTTGAAATACTTTACTTATATTCTCCGATTAATGTTCCGGATATATTCCAGGAACTAAAGCTGCTCCCTTCTGTCTTGCCCAATGGAATAGCCACTTTAAATGTATGTTTCCCGGGAGTGAGATCATTGATGGGAACGTAAACCGGATTTGTAGTAGTACCCGGACACCAATTGGAACGGCTTAAATCTGAAGAGGATAATCCATCACCAAAATTTCCGGAAGATGGATTATACATTCGATAGGTCGCGCAATCAGTCCGCCAGGGAATAAAGTCAAAAACCTTTTTGCCATCCATGAATATTTCATTGAGCTTTTGATTAAATTCATCTCCATTTCCCCAGCCGCCATGCCCTGTAGTGATGTAGCGCAAGGTCAGATTTTTTAATCCTGCGGGAATGTCCACAATTACAGTTAAAGAATCATGATCAAACATGGTGGCGTAGGTTTGACCCGCCATCTCCATAATGTTCAGCGTGTTAAAAATGGGTTCCACCCAGTTTGTTTTTCTTGCTCTTGAGCCTTGTTTCGGATAATAATCCAGGTCAAGATTTACTGTATGGCCCGCGCCATCATAATTGCCAATATACACGCCGATCCAAACTTCTCCTTTTATTGCGGGAAGTAGTTCAGTGATGTCCTGTTTGTAAATGACAGAATCAACCCAGTCATATCCCGCGATTTGGGAGCGTTGATTATAAGCGCGAACCCCAAATGGAGTGAAAAAGCGCATGAGTTCCAAAGGAGGAAGATAATTGTCCGTCTCTACTACTCCCTGGTATTCTTTACCCTGCTTGTCTTTATATAGTGGGAGCACTTGTTTGCCTTTTCTTAAGCCATCCAAAAAGGAAATTTCCCGTCCGGTTGGAATTACGAAAACACTTCCTGTTCTGTCATACGCATCACCGTTAGAGTATTGGGTCAGATCAGCAAATACTGAATAATTCTGTGAATCCGGCAGGGTTACTTTTTTCAGCACAACTGTTCCTGCAGCATAGCGATACGTTACATTTTCAAGATCGTTTGTTGCAGGATTTTTGAGAGAGTCTGTAAAGTTGATTTGTTGATTTTTAAAAATCGAAATCGTGGTAAATCGGTTGTCAATTTCTTTTCTTTTATACGTTGGTTCATCTACAATCGTTCCCAGGTCAGCGGGTAAACTAGCTTCCGCATCAGTAATTTTTCGGAAATCTACTTTGGTCGCATAGGTTTCTGAATTTCCATTACGCACGGTTTTTAAAATCAGGCCAAGATCAGGTCCAATAGATAAGGATGGCGTTCCTTTAATTTTCAGATCAGTGGTAAACCAAATTTCAATGGTATTTGAACGAATAAAGACTTTAGCTTTTTTGCAATTGTAGCCCAGAATGGTAGCGGTTTCTCCGGTCAGTTCTGCTTTTTCATAATTGGAAAAAGGTGTTTTTAATGTATAGCGTTTTCCGTCTTTGGAAGTAAGTATCTGGTAGGTTTCATTGTTGTTGTAATCAATGAATTGCTTGTCTTTCTTTTCGGGATTATTTCCCTGTATCAATTGAGCAATATTATTTTTGAAAAATAATTGTAGTGGCGGAGCACCTTTCATTTCTACACCATTACTCTTAAAAGAATAGGTGACAACTCCTTCCTGTAATGCAGGAGCCTTTTTGGAGTTTTGCGCGAAATTCGTAAAAAATGTCGTTAGTAAACAAGCAGTTAAAACGCAGATTTTAATACACTTTATCATGATATAATTTATTTAGGGTGGAAGCTTCAAAGCTATTTTGAAATACTGATCTAACAAGAAGAAATTTATATAAAGACATAAAAAAAACCGGTTTTGAAATCAATCAAAACCGGTTGTATATATTTTTAAACCTTTCGGATTATTTTCGAACGAACACTTTCTCTTCTAAAACTCCTTCCTCATCTTCCGCTTCCATCAAATATCTTTCTTTACTATCGTCCATTTCATCCATCCATTCTGTATGATGTTCAGTGGCTAAAGAGCCTGTGATTACAGAAGGAAATGTTTTATCCCGGTAAGTTAAAATATTCGTTTCTTTATCAATCAGCCATTCTTTAAACATTTCTCCTACTTTGTCCACATTGAATTCGGGGTAGTCGGAGAGCGAAATTAAATCCTTTATATAATCAGATTGAAAATCGACATGATCTAAAGCTGTTTCGGTTGATCCATATTTTGCCAGCCAGAAATTAATATCTTTTATCCGGTTCTTTTTGGGGGGTAAAAGATATTTGCCCATCATGAAATCTCTTGCAACCCAGGCCTGTGCATCGAACATGTTGAAAGTATAATATTGATCCTGCATACCCAGGAACATTAATTGCGGAAGGTCATTAAAGAAAATGCCTTTGTAGATGTGGTTAGGATAAAGGTTATTATTTGTCTTCAGACGTAAATTATCCGGCAGGTATGGAAATTTATGCTGGTAACCCGTACACATGATTACAGCGTCAAAACTTTCTTTCGTTCCATCTTTATAGAAGGCTACATCGCCCTCAAAATGGGTCACTAATGGTTTTTCTTTGATACCGGCAGGCCAGGCAACACCAATCGGATTGCTGCGATAACTTAAGGTAACTGAATTCGCTCCATGTTTATGGCATTGAACCCCGATATCCTCCGCGGAATAGCTGCTTCCGATCAACAAAATATCCTGTCCTTTATATTGATCCGCTCCTCTGAAGTCATGCGCGTGTATTACATTTCCGGGAAAATTTTCAATGCCATTAAAATAGGGCATATTTGGCGTGGAGAAATGTCCGGATGCTACAATCAGGTAATCAAATTCCTCCGTATAGGTTTTATTTTTTTTCAGATCATCCAGAACAATGGTGAATTTTTGAGTTTTCTCATCGAAATTGACCCATCTTACAACCGTATCAAAACGGATAAATTCTCTTGCCTTACTTTTATTGATTCTTCCCTGGATATAATCAAAAAGTACCGGACGTGGAGGATAAGATGAAATGGATTTCCCAAAATGCTCATCAAATGAATAATCGGAAAACTCCAGGCACTCTTTCGGACCGTTTGACCAAAGATATTTATACATACTTCCGTGTAATGGTTCTCCGTATTTGCCGACACCTGTACGCCATGTAAAATTCCACATGCCACCCCAATTGCTTTGTTTTTCGAAACATACAATCTCAGGTACTTCTTCGCCATTGTTTTTAGCTGCTTCAAATGCCCTTAATTGTGCCAGTCCACTTGGTCCGGCTCCGATAATACCAATACGTTTGTTATGCATAAATAAATATGTTTTTAAAAATACAATCAGAACATAAGACACCCTAAGAGGGAATTCATCTGACGATATTTCTGGTCAAAAAAAATCTGCGTAGTGCAGTAGAAAAGCTCCTTTGGTCAGAACTTTAAATAAGATAGGGTCGTGTTATTTAAAAAACAGTTTTTAAATTAACCCAAAAATAATAGCCGCGAAGGTACGATTTTGAGGTAAAAAATCCTAATGGAATAGGTTCTTAGGGCCGTTTTAGTGTTAGGTGTCCTGGTTGAGATGTAGACTGGCAGAAGACTTTAGAGCTATTTAACTTTGTTGTTAAAAGGCGTGGAAAGGATTGGGTTTTCCTACTTACTTCGTAACTATTTTACTTTTTGATATAATCACTTCTACTTTTCTGTTTAATTGAAATTGCGCATTTTCTGTACTCATACCTTTTCCTGTAGTAAGAATTATCTCAGCATTCAGACCTAATTTGTCAATAAGATATTTTTTCACAGAAAATGCTCTTCTTTCAGACAAATCCTGGTTGTATTTTTTGTTGCCTATGCTATCAGTATAACCCATTATTGAAATTTCTGTAATCTTTTCTTTATTGAGAGTCTTAAAATAATTGTCCAATTCTAACGTATTGCGTAATACATCACTGTCAAAACCGAAATGAATATTTCCTAACTGAATTGTGTCTTTGTCCGGATAAAAAGATAAACTATCCGTTTTTCCGGATGAAAATACTTTAGCAACCTGAATGATCTTTTTGTGCCGAATATTCTCCGCGTATAATGAATCCATTCGCTGATTATAATCCGGACAAATTTTATTTGTTTTATCTGTTGATTTCAAAAAAATGTTATCGATATAATAGCCGATAAATTTACTTTTCCCCGGAAGTCTTTCAAGTATTTCATAGTTCGAAAGTGGACTGAAATTTCCCATTAAGAGAATTTTTTCTTCACCGGATGCTTTAAAGAAGGATGTTACTTTTAACCATCCATTTTTTAATGTTGATACAGTTCCTTTGTGTAAATAATTATTCTCTTTTATTTGAATAATAGTGTCATTGTTAGATCGTAGGATTTTATCCGAAAGATATATTCCGAAATAATCCTGGTTAAAATTTCCTTTAAAAGGCAATACATTATAACTAATAGAATAATCTTCGCCTTTTTTCAGCTTGCATAAAAGCATCGTTTGCCAGTAGGACCTTATACATTCTCCTGATGCGATTAAGAATGCAAGAGAATGTTTACCATCTATAGATTGCGCTAAATCATTTTCATATCCAAATGGATAATTGCTTACAGAATACCAGGCGGAAGGAGAACAGGGTATGTTTGCTTCGCAATAATTCGTCCGTTCAAAAGAGGCATTGGGAATTAGATTTTGCCCATTTATGGAATGAAATAAAAGTAGAAAGAGTGATATAATGGCACAATACTTCATCCGTGGAGGTATGTAATTCGATTTAGTTTACTTCCCCTAAATTATAAAATTTAATAATCGGGGGGATTAAAGAAAAGATTCGGTCAATTATTTTCCTATTTAAACACTGTTTCCTTCAAAATAATATATATCCCCATCACCAAAACAAACCAACCGAAAACGGGTTTTAATTTCGGCCCGTCAATTTTCTTTGCGATAGCAAATCCAATGAAAATACCTGCAATAGCAAGCGCTGCGATTTTTAAAAGAAACACCCAATCCAATAATTCTTTATGATCCACTCCCAGAAAACCGATCAATGTATTGGCAGTGATGATGGTTAGCGAAGTACCGATTGCCGTTTTCATGGGGATTTTACAAAGCAGAACCAGAGCAGGGATGATTAAAAAACCACCGCCTGCACCAACAAGACCGGTTAAGAAACCAATGAGAAGTCCTTCGATGATGATTAATGGATAATTTAAAGTATGAACTTTTTCATCAGGGATTATTCTTGCAGGTTTGATCATTTTGTATGAGGCAAAAACCATAAGGACAGCAAATAGGAGTAAAACCAATAAATTTTTCGTCACAATAAATTCTCCTATTGAAAATACATTTGCAGGGATAGCCGGAATAACATAAGCCCGCGTCATAAACACAGAAATAATAGAAGGGATTCCAAAAAGTAGAGCTGCGGGAATATTGACAAATCCTTTTCTGTAATAGGATACTGCACCGAAAGAACTTGTGACCCCAACAATAAAAAGAGAATACGCCGTAGCGAGAACAGCATCTATAGCGAATAAATAAACCAATACCGGAACGGTTAGAATACTGCCACCGCCACCGATAAGACCTAAAACAATTCCGATAAAGACAGAGGCAATGTATCCGGCGATTTCCATTTTTTAAGCAATTATTTTGAGTAGATAAGAAAGCAAAAGTAGGGGATATTCATGCAGGCGAAACGTTTTGTTGAGGAATTTTTAGATACTTGATCTATCGTGCTTTTTCGAGCATTTTTTCTAAATCCTGTTCGAACTCTTTTGATTGAATAGCATCCGTAAAAAAAGATATTCTCCGGATTAGAATGGTTTTATTTTTAAAAATATTCTCCTGCGGAGACTTTTTGTTTAAAGATTCATATAAAGACGCATTCCGATCATGCTTTCTGTTTTCATGTACGTCAATGAAGATTTGGAAATCCGTTTTTTGTTTAGGATCAGAAAGAATCAACATGAAATCCGGATAGACAGGCTGCCCGTTTTCAATATTGTATATTTTGAAAAAATGTTCGTTTTTTATCAAATAGATATCATCATATTTCAAACATAAGCTTTTATATATTTTTTCAAAATACTCTAAAAAGATTCTGTGTTCCGGAGTGCCAATAAATTCTTCCAAAACAAACCAGTCCTTTTTGCTCGGGTCAATTGGGAAGTTTATTTCTGAAGAATGATTCAAAATATTTCCGGATTCTATTTCTTCCGGATTCTTTTTATATCGAAGAGATTTGTCTTTGATGATTTCTAAAGTTGGAAAAGCACTGAATTCTTTACTTCCGGTAAATTCTTGGATACATGATGTTATAGATAATGAAATTTCATCCAGAACTTCTATAGCGACCTCCAATTTTTCATTCGGCGAAAGATGTTGTATTTGTTCTGCTGTACCTGAAATGTTCATTTTTATCTTTCCTAAAAATTCTACTGAGGAAAGAAATTCAGATACAGAATTTAGTTCCGGAAATAATTCCTTCAGATTTGAGAACTCATAAAACGGTAGACTGTTCAGCGCTTTTCGCAGAATATGTTCTCCAAGATCTGGTAAACAAACACTCTTTTTTGCTCGTTGCATAGAGTTAGATTCAGTCCCAAAAAAAAGAGTAGAGGATTTTGAAAAACCGGATTTTAAATGAACCTGGAATGTTTTATCAAGAATAGCTTGTGGAAAGGCGTTAATATCTTTCCGGTACCTTTTTTCAAGATGATTTAAAAAGATAAAGCCATCGGTATAAAAAGCGGTTTGTTTAAATGTTTCTTTCAGCTTTACCTGCCTTTCAAATGATTCTTTTTCCTTAATACCTATCTCAACAAGCGCTTCATTTAATTCCTGGATATACCTTGGATTATACGCGCTGTGATAAAATAATTCTTCGCAAATTCTCAATTCATTTTTAAGGTCATCATCAAATTTTCTCTCGTAAAAAGGTTGTTCATCTGTTATTTTAAACGGACAGTATCTGGCACCTCTTCCAATCAATTGCGCTTCGGCCATGGTCGTTTTTCCCGGCTTCCCTTTTTTAGCATCGCGCGTATCATACAGGCGCACAATGTCAAAAAGGTTTAAGACATCCCAGCCTTCATTGAGTTTGTCCACAGCAAATATTGCCCGGTATTCATTTGCTTCATCCTCCAGGGAGTTTACTGCTAACTGTTTCTGTTCACTTTCATCTTTGCTGTTCACGGATAATAACTTTTCCTCCGAAAAATCTTCCTTTAATTCTAATAAGAAATTTTCCAAAGAGATCTTATTGGTTTCTAAATAGGCAAATACTTTTTGAATTGGTTCATTTGATTTTAACCCGTGGATTCTTTTTAGATCTGCAATTTTCAGACTTTTGATTTTATGTGTAAACTCTTCAAAAAATACCTGGCTTTCTTTAATTGTTTTGGATTTGAAAAGGATGACGGGTTTTATGGCCTGTTGATATTTTTCAAAAACTTTACGCCGGTATTGATTTAATATAATTCCCTGTAATGCCCTGTCAAAAGGAGATAAATCTGATTGTAATACTTTTACTTCTTTTGAATATCCATCCTGTCGGAACTGTTTGAGGGAATAATCAAAAATAATTTTGTCCTTATATTTATTTTCAATCTCCGCATTGGACAAATCAGCCGTAGCAGTAAATTCCAATAAAATATTCTCTTTGTTTGCCTTGAAAATTCGGTTGACCGTGCTTTCCCAACTCAAGATATTTTCTCTTTCTTCGGTGCCTAAACTGCTGCTTTTCTTTGTTTCAGCATTAATGTGGTGTGCTTCATCAGAGATGAGTACTATTTTTTGATCTTCAAAATCTTCGTAAGTGAGACTGTTCTCTTTAGGCGTATTCAATCGTGAATGCAATCCCTGTATGGTGGAGAATACAATGTTGATATCATCCTGGTTAGCTGCTTGAAAATTATTTACCTCTTTTATCATTATCTTCTTTTCTCCCAATGAGATATTCTCAGAAAATAGATATTTGGAGGAATTTGTATTGAGGAAATTGTCCCTTGTTTTTTCAATGATATTATTGCTGTTGACAAAAAATAAAAAATTGCGGTATCCTTTTTCATAGAGATAAATGATCAGTCCTGCCATGATAAGGGTTTTGCCGCTTCCGGTTGCCATGTGGAAAAGCAATTGCAAAGGCATTCTTTTATGTTTAGAATGCTCATTCCAATAAGAAACAAATCTGCCGAAGGCTTCCTGCTGGTATAGCCGTAGTTCAAATTCCTTTTTTAAGTTTAAATAAATGAAAAGCGGGATTTTGCTTTTGTTTTCAGAAGGTCTGTCTGAATTCAATTTTTCATCTGATATTTTAGGAAGTAACTCATTCATAATTCAAAACAGCTTGCATTAAAACGGTTTTCTGTAAAGGCTTTTCTCAATATTTGATAAAATTTTTCCATTTCGTGGTATGCTAATTCAGCATATTTTTTTGTAAATCGCTTGCCTGTTTTTTCCCACCCATTCGCCGTTTTTGAGTTCATGTAAACAATCTTTTCATTGAGATAATCCTCGTGCCAGGCGATGATAAATCCATTTTCATTTTTACTGCATTGAATGGAAAGAGAAATTTCAGGTTTTTGAATTTTTCGTTCAAACTGGCCGAAGGTGTCAAAGTTGAACATTTTATAATGATCGTAATAACTGAATCTTTTTTCAAAATCGTATAAGATTCGTGTGTTTCCCGGTTTGTATAGGATCTCTCCATCTTCACGGAAGTTCTCTTTGGGAGAAGGTTTCATGTGAATGAGATCTCCCAGCGTTGCTGATGCATCATTGAAAATAGCACAAAATTTATCCAATGCATTATTGTGATGGATATATTTTTCAGGATGGTACATGGCTATAAAATAATTGATTTAAAAGTTTGGTTTTCTTGTCAATTTTATAATCGGTATCCTCCATTTCTGAAGAGGAGACGTACAATAGATTTTTGTCCAGAATCTCTTTTATGAATTGCTTTTTATCCGTAATGGATAAATTTAAGTATTCTTTTTTAAGTCGGACTTCCGGAATTTCTTTTACGGCATAATGAACAAATCCTTTGCTGAGTACTTCATCAAAGTTCGTATCTACTTCATCATCTGTTTTTGTTTTTAATAATTTCTCTATATAAATTTCATTTAAGCTTTTCAATTCAGCGTATATAAATGATCCGCCACCTTTCCACAGTACATTCGCGTCTTTGGAAATACCTGATTGATCGCCTTCAAGGACATTTTGCAAACGTTTTAGTGCATCATTTTCTCCATAGGAAAGTTGCTCAATTCCTATAAAACGCCGGTTCATTTTCAGGGCAGTTGCAGCAGTAGAACCACTACCTAAAAAGAAATCCAAAACGATGTCATTTTCATTTGTTGCAAGAGAAATAATTCTCTTTAAAAGTTTTTCTGGTTTTTTACCGGATTTTAATTCCACATTG
>JBBSUB010000158.1:0-10206 GCA_038235345.1 Chitinophagales bacterium | reverse complement strand
CTGATGAAGAATCTAGAACATCTTCAGTATAGAATAACGCCTTTGCTGATTGTGTCGGATGATCGGCTTCCGCAGGAAGATCCCGCCGAATTAATGGCCCAATTGAGAAAAACGATTTCAGATTTAGAGTCAATCATTATTCGAATCAACAAAACGAATAATGAAACGCTTGTTGAGGGCGAAGGTGTTCTGATGGAAGCACTTGCTAAAAGAGATTCCTTAAAAATGCTTGCAGAAAAATTAAGAAATATCAGGCAATCTGCCCAGGTAAATAATATTAGCGATAAAAATTTAAAAACCACTATTGATATTAAAAAATTGCAGGCAGAAATGGATCAAACAGGAAGAGCCTTTAGAGAGATCGACAGTAAGATCCAGGAAATTAACTGGTTTACAGAATTAAAAGATTAAATCAAAGATATTGAGTAGTTGGGGCGGGTACCAGCCCCTTTTTCCGGGTGTGAGTTTTCGGGGTAAATTGAAAACTCTGCCCATTTCAGCTGCTTGGGTTGCAGCAAAAATGTACTTTTTAGGACCCATTACTGCGTACAATGTACAAATGTATTTTTTATCATTTACTACCGGGTACTGACCAACTATTCTTTTATTAATATTAAATTACTTCCTTAAATTTTGATCAATAAAAAAAATAAGATAACTAACAATCAATGGGTGACAATAACGAGCGTGAACAACGCAACGCAGAATACAGGCGCAATTATATAACGGCATTCCCGCGTTTGGATGAAAAGCAACTCAAAACTCTGGAAGAATTTGCCACACGCAAAACGTACCACAACGGTGAGTTCTTGCTTCGGGCTGGCGATACCGAATTCAGATTCCATGTCATCAAAAAGGGACGCGTAGAAATCGTTGACCGCTCATCAGGAACGATGCAAACGATTTTGATTCACGAACCAGGCGAATTCACCGGCGATTTAGCGAATTTGGCTGGCCGTGCTTCCAATGTGGATGCGTTAGCCTTAGGCGAAGTGGATGTTTACGAAATTTCCAGGTCGAACTTCCAGCAGATTATCAGCGAGCGACCCAATTTGAGCGATCTTATTTTGCAAACGTTCATCGCACGCTCGGGTGCACTCGTGGGGCGCGAAGGTTTCACCGGGCTGCGCGTCATCGGTTCGCAATACTCGCGGGATACATTTCGCATCCGCGATTTCCTGTCCAAAAACAATGTGCTTTACACTTGGATCAATGTCGAAACCGACGCACAGGTCGGCGGTCTACTGAAACAGTTCGGGATTGGGCCCAAAGAAACACCTGTCGTAAGCTACGCCGACGATTGGATGTTGCGCAATCCAACCAACAGCGAACTGGCAGAAAAGATCGGCCTCAAAAGCGTTACCAATGCCAATACACTGTATGACCTGGCAATTGTCGGAGCTGGCCCGGCGGGTTTAGCGGCAGCAGTATACGGCGCATCCGAAGGACTGAATACAATCGTGCTGGAACGCATGGCGCCAGGTGGACAGGCAGTGGGAAGCGCGAAAATCGAAAACTATCTCGGCTTTCCAACCGGCTTATCGGGGGCTGAACTCGCCGAACGCGCCACCTTACAAGCACAGAAATTTGGCGCCCTGCTTACCACGCCCGCGCAAGTGAGTAAGATGCATTTCGAGGGCAAGTTTCCCGTATTGGAATTGAAAGGTGGTGAAACGATTACAGCCAAAGTCTTGCTCATAGCAAGTGGCGCTGATTATCGCAGATTGCCCGTTTCGGGGCGCGAGCGTTTTGACAGCGCTGGTGTGTATTACGCAGCCACGCCGATGGAAGCGAGGATGTGTGCCGGCGGACAGGTGGTGGTAGTCGGCGGTGGCAATTCGGCGGGGCAGGCAGCGATATTTTTATCAGAAAATGTCCGCCAGGTTTTCCTCGTGATTCGCGGTGATAATCTGCCCCAAACAATGTCGCACTATTTGCTGCAGCGAATTGAAGAAACGTCCAACATCAAGGTTTTAATCCACACCGAAATTGCTTCAATGCATGGAGATGCCCATCTGAAAAGTGTAGGACTTATCGATAATCGCAACGGCGAGAAACGGGATCTGCCTGTTGCAGCCGTGTTTTCATTCATCGGCGCAAAACCATGTACAGGTTGGCTGCCCGATGAAATTGAAACCGATAAAAATGGTTTCGTCTGCACCGGCCCACAAGTCGCCAAATCCTCAAAGTGGAATTTGCAACGCCAGCCATTTTGGTTGGAAACCAGCCGCGCCGGAGTTTTTGCGGCGGGCGATGTGCGGGCCGCTTCCGTCAAGCGCGTTGCGTCTGCAGTCGGCGAGGGCTCGATGGCCGTGCAATTCGTGCATGAATATCTGAAGGAAATTTGAGCGGTCTTGAAATTTCTCTACGAAAAGGATTGCAACGTTCCAATACTGTCTTAACAAGCGGCTGCACCCGACCGCCTACAACTTCGTTTGTTCCTCAACTTCGGCAGGAATTTTAAAATAATGAATGTTCTATACAGTATTGTTGCAACTGCAAAATTTATATTGTTTGGGGTATTTCATATTTCCGTCAATCCAAATTATACCATAATACATTAACTCAAAGCCTTTTTAGCAATAAAAGAAATTATCAAACCGGGTATGGCCAAGGCAATTGCAAAATAAATCAAGCTCATCGGAGAATAAATTCCGAGCAACAATCCTGCAACAGAAGAGGCTATCATAATTGATAAGTTGAACACAGAAGATTGCACTGAAGTGGCAACATCTTTAGCACTTTCCACCTGCCTGCTTACTGCAGCCTGCAACAGGGTGACTAAAGGCCCAAACGAAAGCCCCCATAGAAAGAAAGCAAAATGCCCCATTCCCGTCGTTCCACCGAATAGTAGAAAGACAGCCATTGAGATAATTAGCAAGGCAAACATGATTATGGTTAGCAGCCGCAAATGTTTATCGGTATATTTTATGGCTAGCAACACAGAAATTAAAGAGCCAATTCCAAAAAACAATAAGGCACTTTCAACACCGCCTGCCAATTGAATTTCATCCACCAGGCTTGTGATATACACATACACACCATAGTGTGCAATTACGCCAAGCAGGGTAAGCAGCAGAATTAGTAAAACTGCAGGTATTTTTAATATTGCAAAAGGTGATGAACTTTTAGAAAGTTTCTCTCCTGGTGTTGAAGGCAACGCAAAAAAACTAATTAAAGCTATAAGTAAAATAAAACCTCCAAGTCCGATGAATTCTGTTCGCCAGCCATAATCATTTCCAATGGAAGTCATTACAGGCATACCAACACTAATGCCCAATGTAGTTCCTGCCATTATCACTGCGATAGCTTTCCCATGATGCTTTTCATCTACCAGTCGCATCCCGTAAGCGGCAATCATTGGCCACATTACCCCGGCACAAATTCCACCTATAACCCTAAGAATAATAATGATCGTATAATCGTAAACGAGCCCGGCAATAATATTGGAAACAGCGAAACCGGCAAGCAAAATCAGGAGCAACATTTTGCGGTTGAATTGCATGGTCAATGAAATGAGGGGAATTGCAAAAATAGCAGAGGCTATGGCGTAGTATCCCACAAGGTTGCCCGTTTGCACCTCGGTGATATTTAAATCAGCCATCATTAGTGGGAGAACGCCCGAAGGCATTAACTCAGACAGTATTCCAACGAAAGTCACCGACGACATTAAGATCATCACAAGCCAGGGGAAAATATTTTTTTCATTCTTACGAGAAATTTGTGTGCTCATATTATTCCTTTTTTAAACTCAATTTGGTAAATAATTCATATGGTAATTTAAACTTTATCCTGGACTGCACTGAATATTCATTTAGCTATGAGTTTAATCATACGAAAAGATTGTATTAAAGCTATATCATTATCTACTGATTTGAAAGTAAATAATTCAATCAGCAAAAAAATTAATTGAGCGTCATTTTTGAAGCAAGTTTTAGCATTTTTTTGCTGGTTGAAAACATCCATTTTAATTGTTCCCATACCAAATGAATTTCCTGGGACTCCCGCAATGTTGCCTTATCAGCGGCTGGCAGGTCTCTTATTTCTAAAGCAGCAAAATCAGGTAATTGATCTTCGAAATGAGGTTGATTTGTTGGTGTAATTAAAGCCTGTTTATCATTCAAACATAAAAGTATTTTTTCCAGGTTTTGCATAATCCTGTTTGTGGCAATTCCGAACTGTTCAGACGCATCGGAAGTTTTATGGTGCTGTATGTAGGTACTCACAGAAGCCAATGAAGCTAAAAATGAATGATTTAATACAACCATTTCGTAGTTGGAATCCAGCTCTCTTTGTTTTGATTTTGGCTCCTGTGCCATTCTCTGAAAGGCAGAATTAAGGTTAGATGTTTCCAAAAAAGCATGCTTACGTGCAATATTATAGGATGTTGGCAGTTTCCCTTTTTCCTTGTAAAAATCGGAGATTTTGCGGAGGAATATCCTATTTGCCCGGATACTGTTTTGAATATTTTCTTTAATTTCTACAAATTCCCATGTAGGCCAAAGCCACCTCATTGCCGCGTAGGAAAGTGCGGCACCAACAATTGTATCCAGGATACGAAATTGGATAACTTCAAGTATATCAGGACTTAAAATGGCATAAATAAAAACTACGCTTAATGTAATGAATGTGGCAGAAGCCCTGTAATTTTTTTGTATAAATGAAATGGCAATGATTAAAGAGACAATGCCCATAGCACCAAACACATACATATTTTGAATGAGGATTACCATTCCAAAACCGATACCTGCACCAATAAACGTCCCAATGATCCTGTCTTTTGCCCTACTCCTTGTAAGCCCGTAATTGGGTCTCATGATTACGGTAATGATCAATATAATTGAAAAAGGATTCTGGAATGTGAAAATTGAACCCAATACATATCCCAGCATAACCGTAACAGCAAGTCGTATAGAATGACGGAAAATAGTGGACTTAAAACTAAAATTTCTTAGCAAAAGCATTGGGTCATAATCCTGCAGCGCCACAAATCTTTTAGCAACTTTTGGATCAATAAAATCATTCCTGGTAAGATCTCTATCTCCTAACAGCCATTTAATTCTTTTTATTTTGTCAAATTGTTTTTCCTGGTATTCGAGCAAATTCTGAAGCATGAGGAATTCTCCGTAATTCAGGGTCAATTGCGCATTATTTATTTCAGCCCGCGTATCCTCGAAACATTGATTTACATTATTTTTTCCGGGAAATTTTTTAGGATCATTTCCTGCAATGGAAATCAATCTTAATTGTAAAGACATTTCAAAAATAAGGTCTTGAAATTTTTCAATGTATTTTGGATAGTTTTTAAATAATTCCGCCATCCGATTATAACTTCCGGGATTGGCGATGGCCATTTCCAGCATGTCTACCAATTGGGCAAACACTAACAATCGTTTATCCTGGTAATTGGACAATCCGGAATTTTTCCTTGAAAGAATTAAAATCTCACGTAAATTATTATGATTTTCAGTTAGCTTGCTTTGCAAATTTTGCAGCTTTGATAATAATGAATAGCGATCTTCATTTGGGTCGATCAACTTGCCCCTTACTTCTAAAAATTCAGCAGTTAACTCAAAGGTCTCTGCTAAAAATTCCTCAGTTTCGGCTTTTGGATTTATCCGGTGCCAAATAATTGTCAAAAGCAAATACCAAATGCCGCCCAATCCCAATAACAGCGCATACTGATAGATTTCCATCCCTACTTTATTCTGTGAAAAACTTAATGCGAGCGCCATAAGCCCGGAAAAACTAATAAGAGAAGCACGAAATCCATATATTGAAATAAAAGCTATTGCAAAAGTGAGGAGTCCCAGGATGGGAAGAAATAACCAATAATCAAAATAAAAGAAACCTTTGATAAAACTGACGATCATTACTAATGCAGACGCGATAGAAATACTTATTATTTTATGGGAAAATGAACCACTTATGTCACTGGGAGAACTCCAGAATGCACCAAAGCTAATTGCAAATCCTATTTCAGTATAACCGAATTGCATTCCTAATAAAACGGGAATGGTAACTGCAATGCCTACACGAACAGCCCTTGAAAAAGAAATACTATTCAAAAACTGTTTTGTTTCCTTCAAGTTGTTAGAGATAAATTCCATAATCGGCGTCAAAGCGTTAGCGTTAATTTGCTAAAGTAGTCTTTATTGCAAAAAGCCATATACTTCGCATTACCTTTTTATAAATAACAGATTGATAATATATCGGCAATTTATTGAAAATGATATTATTTAATTATCAACATCTTCTACAATACAATAATTTAGTGAAATATTGTCTCCACACAATTAGCAGGAGAGAAGGAATTAATCAAAAACGTACTCATACATTTTTCGCTTATATTTTTTCTCAAAAGAAAATTGAATTGGATTTCACAAGAAGAAATTCACTATGTTTATACTACCGGTTTAAATCGCCATCAGCGAAGTATTTAAAAAAATAATAAAATAATAAAAATGAACTACACAGAAAATTTTGAAGGAATTAAATTAGACGTACAAGCGGTTGACATTACCATTGCCGATGAATTACAGCAAAGCATAAGAGACACCATTAGCAGATTGAAAAGGTATATTTCCGATGTCAATTTTGTAGATGTTTATTTTACAGATAAAAGTGAAAAGTCAACAGATCCTAAAACCGTCGGTATGAGATTTGGAATTCCGGGTAACGATGCTTTTGCTTCCGATTCCGGGGACAACTGGATGGCTTTATTGAAAAGTGTGGAAGAAAAGTTGCGTCGCCAACTTGAGAAAGCTAATCGCTAATTATGCAAATATTCAGATGATGTTTATGAATGAAAATGCTTAAGTGAAAATTTTGGCTGCCATTATTAAGTTTATTCATAAAAAATTTTTCCATTATTGGCAACTTTTAATTTGTAAACTTTTACTAAGAGTGCTTTATTCCAACGATTAATAAAGGATTAAAGTCATTAATCAACATTAATATATGAAAATAAGCTCCCAAATCTTACTTTCTTTCTTGCTTTTGACAATACAAATTACCGGTGTTAATTGTAAAGAGCAAACAATATCAGGAGTGGATAGTAGTTCAAAACAATCATCACCCATAAATACTACAAAATATAGCCCATCAGGAGAAACCGGGAATTTTGTAGCAGCAGCAAAAGCCGCAATACCAGGAGTAGTGCATATAAAAACTACTTACAGCCCGGCATCTGCTGGTTCGGCCAATTCATTTAGCCGGCTATATGGTCCGCCATCCAGGGGCAGTGTTCCTGTCATGGGATCAGGGTCGGGTGTTACCATTAGTGCGGATGGCTACATTGCCACTAACAATCACGTAATAGAAAACGCTTCCACTATAGAAGTAATATATCCTGACAGGCGCGTATTTTCTGCAAAACTAATAGGAAGTGATCCAAATACAGATTTAGCACTTCTAAAAGTAGATGCTACAGGACTTCCCATTGTGAAACTGGGGAACTCCGATATTGTAGAAGTTGGAGAATGGGTTTTAGCTGTTGGATATCCCCTTTCACTTAATTCCACTGTAACTGCAGGTATTATTAGTGCGAAAGAGCGGAGTATCGGAATTATAAATCGTGAGGAGAAGAGCAGATTTGGAAATACACAACCGCAATCCGGCAACACAGCTATTGAATCTTTCATACAAACCGATGCTGCCATTAATCCCGGGAATAGTGGTGGGGCATTGGTGAATACAAATGGAGAATTGATCGGAATTAATACAGCTATCGCTTCGCAAACCGGTAGTTATGCCGGATATGCTTTCGCTATACCTGTAAACCTCGCAAAAAAGATTCTGGATGACTTAAAAAATTATGGTGCAGTAAAGCGGGGAATTTTAGGAGTTTCCTTTCCTTCGCCTGCTGCACAAGATCAGTTTTTAAAGCAATAGGGTATCAATCCTGCTTCAGTAACCGGAATTTTTATAACAGGTATTCAAGAAGGTGGCGCAGCAGCATTGGCCGGATTAAAAGAAGGTGATATTATCCAAAGTATCGATGGCGTTCAATTACAATCCTCATCAGAATTTTCAGAAAGAATTGCAAGATATAAACCGGGGGATATGGTAAAATTAACATATTTACGTAACGGTAATCCGGCTATAGCATCGGTTACTTTAAAGGCTGAAGAACAACCAAAAGCTACAGCAGGAAATACCGGGTCTCTTGAAGAAATTTATAGAAAGTTGGGTGCCACTTTTGCGCCACTTACCAGCGTACTTCAACAACGCTTTAATCTGAACTCAGGTGTCGTGGTAACGGATGTTTTAAAAGGTGGTTTTTTTGATCAGGTTGGTATTCCAAGGGGAACAATAATTGCTTTTATTAATGGGAAACCGATTAACAATCCTAAAGATATTGATGTTGCTTTATTGTCAGCACAAAGAGGTATTATACAAATTCTTGCTATTGCACCGGATGGTTCCAGGGTAGTTTTTAATTTTTCTTTAGGAAAGTAAAAACATTAATTTAACTACCATCTGCTATTAATTGGCAATTGAATTATGGGATCAGCATCAATAACTTTTGCAGATATGCAACCCGAAACCCTTCCGGAAAGAGGAATCAATACTTATCATGGAATCAAAGATTTTGTCATCAGCAGCTACAACTAAAAAAAGGTTGCAAATACTAAGTAAGATTACAAATTAAAAGTTAATTTGTGTAACATAAATAGTCGTTCACCATGCACCTTACACCCAGAGAAACAGAAAAACTGATGCTTCACATGGCCGGAGAAGTAGCTATAAAAAGAAAGGAACGGGGTGTAAAGCTCAACTACCCGGACTCTATTGCTTTTATTTGTAACCATTTAATGGAAGCTGCACGTGATGGGAAGACCGTTGCGGAATTAATGCAGTATGGTGCCACATTATTGACCAAGGAAGATGTAATGGAAGGCATCCCCGAAATTGTGAAAGAAGTGCATCTCGAGGCCACATTTCCCGATGGAACAAAGTTAATTACTGTTATGAACCCCATTCGTTAACCAACAAACTTATTCAATATGATTCCTGGAGAATATTTTATAGAAAAAGGAGAAATTGAATGCAACGCCGGCCGGCCTGTAATTAAAATGGTAGTTGCCAATACCGGTGATCGGCCGGTACAGGTAGGTTCTCATTGTCATTTTTTCGAGATAAACCGGCAAATGCTTTTGGATAGGGAAAAGGTTTTTGGCATGCGCCTGAATTTTGCTGCTGGTACATCAGTACGCTTTGAGCCGGGTGAAGAAAAAGAAGTAGAACTTGTGCCATTCGCCGGTGCCCGCCGCATATTCGGCATTAATAATCTTACAGATGGAGAAACTACATCTGAAGAAAATAAAAGGGCCGCTATGGAAAGGCTACGATCCGGAAACTTTAAAAATAAAACTTCATGAGCCTGCAAATAGATAAATTAAGATATGCCAAAATGTTCGGCCCAACCGTGGGGGATAAAGTGCGCTTAGCTGATACTGATCTGATTATAGAAATAGAAAAAGACTTTTGTGGGTATGGCGATGAAAATAAGTTTGGCGGAGGCAAAACTATTCGCGATGGAATGGCGCAATCCTCTACAGCCTTACGTAATGAAGGAGTGCTCGACTTTGTTATAACGGGTGTTATTATTATTGATCACTGGGGCATCATAAAAGCAGACATTGGCATACGTGATGGCAAAATCGCAGGTATCGGCAAAGCCGGAAATCCGGATATAATGGATAATGTTGATCCTAATATGATCATAGGTGCAGCCACTGAAGTACATGATGCAGCCGGATTGATTGCTACAGCAGGTGGCATTGATACACATGTACATTTTATAGCTACCGAACAGATAGACCATTCTTTGTTTAGCGGCATTACTACCTTAATTGGCGGCGGAATAGGGCCATCCAGCGGATCTACAGCCAGTTCCGTAACTCCCGGCTCATGGAATATTCAAAGGATAATGGAGGCTTCAGAAGCATTTCCTATGAATTTTGGTTTCCTGGGTAAGGGAAGCAGCCCTTTGGTTGGTCCGATAGAAGAGCAAATTGAAGCCGGGGCATTAGGCTTAAAGGTGCATGAAGACTGGGCTGCCACTCCCGCTGTATTAGACGCCGCATTAAAAGTAGCAGATAAATATGATATACAAGTTGCGCTACATGCCGACAGTCTTAATGAAGCAGGATTTTTGGAAGATACCATGAGAGCCATTGATGGACGGATTATCCACATGTT
>JBBSUB010000157.1:0-10258 GCA_038235345.1 Chitinophagales bacterium | reverse complement strand
CTCTGATCGTTTCCAATCCACTTTACAATCAGATCGCAATTTTGCCTGTTATGTACTTTAAGTAATTGTATTTTTAAATTCATGCACTTCGTTTTATTACCTCAATCCTCAATCCTCATTCCTCATTCCTCAATCCTCAATCCTCAATCCTCAATCCTCATTCCTCATTCCTCAATCCTCAATCCTCAATCCTCAATCCTCATTCCTGATTTCCGAATCCCAAATATCCACTTTTAATAGTCAATTCAATCCTAACTGCTCTATCTTTGCAAAAATTTTTTGAAGATGAATGGTAAAACGACGGCTGATAGCAAAATAATTATGACCGAATTAGTGCTGCCGAATGATACGAATACTTTTGGAAACCTGATGGGTGGCAGGCTTATGTACTGGATGGATATTGCCGCTGCGATAGTCGCCTCAAAACATTGTGGAGCACCGGCAGTCACTGCTTCTGTAGATAACATTTCATTTACAAACCCGATCACTTTAGGGAATGTTGTACATATAGAAGCAAAAATAACCCGCGCATTTAATACCAGCATGGAAGTGCATTTGAAGGTTTGGGGAGAAGATATTATTCAACAATATAAATATAAAAGCAACGAAGCTTATTACACATTTGTAGCTTTGGACCCCACCGGAAAACCAAGACTTGTTCCTTCTGTCATTCCTGAAAATGAAGAAGAGACTGCTTTGTATCATGGTGCTCTCAGACGACGTCAACTTCGGTTAGTTTTAGGCGGAAAAATGAAATCGGAAGATGCTACTGAATTAAAGGCTTTGTTTATGAATAAAGCCAACTCTGCAACGGGAGAATAGAAACTTTTGAAGTGTAGTAAGCTGATGAATAAAAGTTTCGGTTTCTTTTTATAAACGTTCAATGGTTTTATGAAAAAAAGAATATTCTAAAAAAGAATATTTTAAAAAATATTTCAAATCCATTAAGTTTGACTGATGGATATAAAAGCTGTTGCGCAGGAAATAAATTTCCTGGAAGGACCACAAAGTCGTTGGAAAGATTTTAAATATATATTAAGTGTCTTTTTCCAATTTATAAAAGGATTCAGGGCCCTGCATTTTGTTGGGCCTTGTGTCACTGTATTTGGTTCTGCCCGGTTTAAAGAAGATCATCCTTATTACCAACAAGCCAGGGAACTTTCAGGTAAGATCGCCCAGTTAGGATTTACCATCATGACCGGTGGCGGACCAGGAATAATGGAAGCTGCTAATCGTGGGGCAAAAGATGTAGGAGGAAAAAGTGTAGGATGCAATATCGTGTTGCCACACGAACAACATCACAATGCCTACCTGGATAAATGGGTGGATATTAAATACTTTTTTATACGAAAAGTGCTGCTATTGAAATATAGCTATGCCTTTGTGGTAATGCCCGGCGGATTTGGTACACTGGATGAATTTTATGAAGCCTTAACCCTTGTGCAGACAAAAAAAATTGAGATGTTTCCCATCATCATATTTGATAAAACATTTTACCAAAATATCCTTAACCACAATAGGGTGATGCAGGAAGCCGGGACGATTTCTTTAAAAGATGAACAACTTTATTTGGTGACAGATTCCATTCCTGACGCTATTGAATATATCAAGCAAAAAAGTATTATTGCTTTTGGATTAAAATATATGGAGCCCCAAAAACCTATCAAGGGACTTTTTGAAAAAGGATTGAAGATTGAATCAGAAAAGAAAATGGAAATGGAAATAGCTTGAAATTAATTTGGGTTATCTGTCACATCCATACTTTAGAAGTGTGTGGTGAAGACACCACCCACGGCGCAAATTCATTTCCCTTAAATTTTACTAAACAAAGATGCCAGCTTTTCGAAAGTTGGCATCTTTGTTTTATTAAAAAATTATATTGATTTACCGGTTTGTCTCCATCAATAAATCTGCTATCACCATAGCAGTAACAGCTTCCAGTACGACAGGAACTCTCAAAGCGATACAAAGGTCGTGACGTCCTTTCACAGAAAAAGATTCCACTTCGCCACTTTCTACATTTAGTGTATGTTGCTCTTTTGGTGTAGAAGAAGTTGGTTTTACGACGATTCGAAACACCAGTTCATTTCCATTGGTAATACCTCCAACGATGCCACCGGCATGATTTGTACCGGTAACTCCCTCTGCATTTAAAATGGCATCATTATGCGCTGAGCCAAACATTTTAGCTGCTCCGAATCCGGCACCAAACTCAATCCCTTTAACAGCAGGAATAGCGAACACAGCATGGCTGATCAGCGATTCTACAGAATCAAAGAAAGGTTCTCCCAAACCGATAGGTAAATGATTCACTTTACATTCCACAATTCCTCCAATCGTATCTTTTGCATCAATTGCCTTTTGCAATCCTTTTTCAAGATCTTTTTCGCCACCTATTTCTAATAATTCAGCCTGAATGCTAATCGGGTTATCAGTTGAATAATGGCTCAATACCTTTTTAGAAACCACACCAGCAGCTACCAGAGCCACTGTTAATCTTCCGCTGAAATGTCCGCCGCCCCTGTAATCTTCAAAGCCCTTGTATTTTTTTGAGGCTACGAAATCCGCATGGCCCGGCCTGGGAATTGCGCGCTGTTTTTCATAATCGGCACTGCGGGTATTTCCATTTTTAAATAAAATGGTCATCGGTGCCCCGGATGTTTTATCATTGAATATACCGCTGATAATCTCCGGAATATCTGCTTCCTTCCGTGGAGTTGTTCCTTTAGCGCCGGGTTTTCTGCGTTCAATATCCACTGTAAAATCTTCCGTTTTCAGATCTATTCCGGGAGGACAACCATCTATTACTACTCCCACATACTCCCCGTGAGACTGACCAAATATTTGTACCCGAAAATTTTTTCCAAAAGAATTCATCCTTCTATTTATTTTTTATTCTGATAATTTATTTATGTACTTTTTTTGACAAGATATCTCCTGCAAATCAAAAAATTTATTTAATATCCATATTCGCGTAAAAAAAGTTCATTGTCGCGCCACTTCGGTCTCACTTTTACAAACAATTCCAAAAACACTTTCCGGCCAATAAATTCTTCAATATCTTTTCGCGCCAAAGTGCCCAATTGCTTGATCATTTGTCCATTATGACCTAAGATAATCCCTTTTTGGGTTTCTCTCTGTACAATAATATCAGCACGTATTTTTGTAAGGGTCGTTTTCTCTTTAAACTCCTGAACCAGCACTGTAGCATGATAGGGAATTTCATCCTGGAATAAATAGAAAATTTTTTCCCGGATCATTTCACCGACAAAAAACTTCATGGGTAAATCGCTCAGATTATCATCTGAATAAAATGGCTCTCCTACCGGTAAAAACTCCAGAATAGCCGTGAGTAATTCATCCGTTCCTTTATTTCTTAAGGCAGAAATTTCAATAACTTTTTTGCTGTAAGGCTTTTCAGAAAAAAACTTTACCGCTCTTTCAATCGTTTCCTTATCCGAAATATCCACCTTGTTGATAATAACAATACAAGGAACTTTTAAGTGTAGCGAGGAAAATACATCATCTGCCTCCTGCAAATTATCTTTTATATCCACGATCAGTAACGCTACATCCGCATCTTCAAGACTCCCTTTTACAGCCTGCATCATTTTTTCATGAAGCTTGTATTTCGGCTCAATAATACCGGGTGTATCTGAGAAAATGATCTGGTATTCCGGGGTGTTTAAAATACCTTTTATACGGTGCCGGGTGGTTTGCACTTTGGAAGAAACGATGGCTAATTTTTCACCCATTAAAGCATTCAGCAAGGTACTCTTACCTGCATTTGGTTTTCCGAATATATTTACAAATCCTGTTTTCATACGTCACGAAATTAACTCATTGAAAGAGAAATTGATTTTTAATTATGGATAAAGTGGAAGATTTTGCAGGGAGTGAGGAATGAACTTTCTCTTGAATTTAATCAACGGCGGCATTCATGAACAATTTTACCATCAATAAACTGGTTCAGATTTTCTACCCGTTTAAATAACACCATACTTTTTATAATAAGCGGCCAACATCACAATCACGCGGTTATAACTTCGCATGCCTTGTGGCTGCTCATTTAATTTTAAAAACTTTCCATATAGCCAGGTAATTGCGGGAGCCAAAAAGCTTTTATGAGCACGGGTAAAAGTCCGCCATTCTTCCAGATCTTTTAAAACAGCAGGGTCAAGACTGGCGTAAGCATTTTTTGCTTTTGCTGAATCTATGTAGTACACTTCCCTGTTTGCATACATAAAGAGATCAAGATAAGCAGAGTATTTAAACAAGGTATCATTAGAATATAAAATTGATAAATAACCGGCAAAACTGGCTGCATCTTCTTTTGCATACCCAAGCTGATGGGCTACTTCATGGTTCACAATATAAGGCCGCAAGAATTGAGGAACAGTCGTATTCACCTGGGCCTCCCCGGTAAAGGGATTGTAATACCCGGTAAAACCTAAATAATTCCCCAACCAACCATACATGGATGATTTTACAGATTCGCTTCTTTTATTATAATTAAGAAATGGATATTTTTTGCCTGCTTCTTCGAAAGTGATCCTTGATCTTTCAAATAAGGTTTTAGTATCAGGATACGGCTTTCCTTCTGCATTTAGTGCTCTTTTAGATGAGTTTACTTTATCAAGTAGAACAGTGTTTATTGCCAATAAATCACTGGTATCGTAAGCTACATCGGCCAGTGCCAATTGGTGAACCAGGCCACTTCTATTGTAATTTAATCCCCAGAAAATATTAAAAATAATGTATGCAAAAACGAGAATTAGAATTGAATCAAGAATTTTGGGAAGAAACATCTCCTTATTGAACCCTCTTTTACAAAGTAGGCCGATATTCTTAACGATTTTATATAGCAACCAGATTCCGGCAGATATATATATTATATCTCCTATGCTAAAAGGAATCCATCCAAATAAAAATGCGGATATGATGGAAAAGACCGGGTATATTCCATATGTATAGTACTTTTCGACAGCATCTCCATTCAATGAAAATAATTTTATAGCTATTACAAATACAATGGCAATGATCCACCATATTTTTCTTTTTCCAATACTTCTTCGTGTACGCATATAAAGCCTTACAATTTTAGAAATTCTATTTCGACTATGCAATTTTGAGACCATCTGCATATAAAAATAAAGATAGATTTTTGATTTTAGATTTTAGAGTTTGGAATTTAAATTTCTCAGATTCATAGTTTATACTATTTTCTAAAAGCGACTCAATGCCCGAAGCTGATAGCTCATAGCTTTGAAATTCGTGCTTAAATTAACGCAGTCATCTTCCTAAACTTTTCAAAAGTTGCAAACTTATTTGTGAATAGCAAATCCTGACTTCGAACTTTTGGTAAGTATGATACGGCATATACTTTTGGAAACTGACAAAGGAGAAATTGGCTACAGCAAGAAATTTCTCATGCATAAAAAAGCTGTAAGACCTTCCATTTTCATACTTTTGACGATAGGTTAACACTTAATACCCGGCTTTCCATTTTTTAGGTTTAAATTTTATTGAATAATTTAATTGGTTTTCCTTACCTTTGCCACCCTTTTAATTTAGAGTTATGGGAAAGAGTCGTGAATTTGATATTGCATTTGTAGGATTAGCACTTGGTACTCATGAGTTTTATTACGAGATAGATGATAAGTTCTTTGCGGATTTTCAGGAATCAGAGATCACAGATTGTGAAGCTACAGTAAAAGTTACTCTCGAAAAAAACGCATCTTTTATGATGTTGAAATTTGAGATTGATGGAAAAACGAGTGTAGGATGTGATCGTTGCGGTAATCCATTATCCCTTCAATTATGGGATGAGTTTGATCTGATCATCAAACAAGTGGAGAACCCGGATGAGATGAATGAAAATGAAGAAGATCCGGATATATTTTATATCTCCCGCCATGAAAGTCATATTCACCTGGCAGAATGGATCTATGAATTTGTCACTTTAAGTATTCCCAATCAGCGAATGTGCAGTGAGGAAGAAATGGGAGGGCCCCAATGTAATAAAGAAGTACTGGCCATGCTTCAGGAAATGAAAACAAGAATAGAGAATAATAACCCCTTACAAAAAGGGTTGGAAAAATTTAAAAAAAACAATCATTAATAATATTTAATTTTCGGTTATGCCAAATCCAAAGCGCAGACACAGTCAACAAAGAAGTGCAAAAAGAAGAACACATTATAAAGCAACTGCTCCCACTTTAAGTGTAGATGCAACTACAGGTGAAACACACGTACGCCATCGCGCTCATGTAAGCGAAGGTAAATTGATGTACAAAGGAAAAGTAGTTTCAGAAAAAGCACCTGCGAGAGCAATATAAAGGTGTAAAATAATTTAGAATCCAAAAATAAAGTTTGATTAACTTCAATCTTTATTTTTGGATTTTTTTTTATTTAGGGGAATAATTTATTAAAGCCTTAATCAGAAAGCTATATCTGAATACCTAAAAGCTTAATAGTACTGAATATATGAATATTGCACTGGATACAATGGGTGGGGATTTCGCTCCCCTCGAAGCTATAAAAGGAGTTAAAATTTACCTGGAAGAAAATAATTCTGACGCTCATCTTACACTTATTGGCGATGAAAATGAATTGAAGCGACTAACCGTAGAGTTCGATCTGGATCCTGCAAAATTCACTATCATCCATGCTTCCCAATCCATAGGCATGAATGAACATCCGACCAAAGCGCTTAAGGAAAAACCGCACTCCTCTATAGGAATTGGGTTTGCCATGTTGGCTTCCTCGCAGGTAGATGCATTTATTGGTGCCGGAAATACCGGGGCTATGTTGGTAGGGTCACTTTACAGCATTAAAGCAATAGAGGGTATTTCCCGGCCTGCTATCGGAGCATATATGCCTACAGAAAAAGGAGAATTATCTGTGCTCATAGATGTGGGCTTAAACTCCGACTGTAAGGCTGATCATCTTGTTCAATTTGCAATCCTTGGATCTTTATTTGCCGAGCATATCTTAAATTTTAAAAATCCCCGTGTAGCCTTGCTGAATGTAGGAGAGGAAGAAGGTAAAGGAAATATCGTTTGCCAGACGGCCTATCCTCTTTTAAAGACAAATCCTAAAATAAATTTTATTGGTAATGCGGAAGGAAGGGACGTTCTAATGAACAAGGCTGAAATATATGTGTGTGATGGTTTTACCGGGAATATTTTATTAAAATTCGCCGAATCTTTTTATGACCTCGTTCAGAGAAGAAAGATTGACGATGAATATTTTAATCAGTTCAATTTTGAAAAATTTGGCGGCGTACCTGTATTGGGTGTAAACAAACCTGTTATAGTAGGTCATGGAATTTCCGGAGCACTTGCTTTTTCGAATATGATAAAAATTGCTGAAAAAATGATTGAAATAGGTTTTATAGATAAAATCAAACAAAAATTTTCCGGCGTTTAAAAACGCTCATCAGCCTAAACCTTTCTTCTTTCTCTTTTTTATTAAACCATTTATCCCACAAGCAATTGGAATGATTCATGCAAGCCTTCCATTGTTTCACTGATTTTTTAATCCTTTGAATTAGAACCCAATAAATTGTGTGATGAATTTACGAGGAAAATTCTTTTTATTTTTAATGTATTGCATCCTGGGGATGTACTCCTCTCCCGTTTTTGCCCAGGAAGATTCGGCCAAAATAAAAGATAAAAAAAGCCTTGTCTCAAAAATGATTGATTCTTTTAAAAAAGACAGCACAGAAGTAGATGTGGCAAATGAATTGGAACGAAATGATAAAGCCTATAATAAATATAAAGGTCTGATAATCAGAAATATTGAAATAAAAAGACTTGATTTTGGAACCAGGTCTGACGACACCACAAAAAAATTACAAAATACCCTGATTGATATTGCCAATAAAGTCCATTATCTAACAAAAGACAAGGTCATAAAGCGTAATCTCTTTTTTAAAGAAAACGAAAAAATACAGCCATTCTTATTTGCGGATAATGCCCGATTTTTACGTCAACTTCCTTATTTACAAGATGCAGAAATCAGTATAAAAAAACTGTCTCCGGGATCTGACTCTGCGGATGTATTGGTCATTGTGAAAGATGTTTTCTCATTAGGCGGTGCAGTAGGCTCCCTCGGATTAAAAAATACACAGATAGAAGTTCGGGAAGATAATTTTGCCGGAAGTGGAAACGCGCTTATTTTTTATGGTTTGTATGATGCAAAAAGAACAAATAATTTTGGTTTGGGCGGAGAATATAACCGTAGAAATATAGGAGGTAGTTTTATTGATGGAAGAATCGGGTATATAAGTTTTAACAATTCAAAACCCGGGCCCAAAAATGAAAACAATTACTATTTCAACTTGTCCAAACCGTTGGTAAACCGCTATATGAACTGGACGTATGAATTGGACGCTTCGTATAATGCTACCCGAAACCTCTATGTTAGCGATTCCCTATACAAATCTGATTATCATTTTCGCAATTCAAATATAGAAGTGTGGGCAGGATATAACCTCCGCGCTAAAGAGTTTACGACTGAAGAAGAAAAGCATCACTTAAGAAAAATTATTGGAATGCGTTTTATTCATAATCAATTTCAGGAGAAACCGGCCATATACACCAATGAGGATAACTGGAGATATGCCGATCTTTTAGGCCTTCTTGGCACCATTACTTTTTACCGGCAAAACTTCTATAAGACCCAATATATATATGGTTTCGGAAGAAATGAGGATATCCCGGAAGTGCTTTTATTGAGCGTCACTTCCGGCTATACGATCAAGGAAAATCGCTCCAGGCCGTTTATTGGATTTAATTACGAACGATACCGCTTTAATAAAAAAAACAATTATTTAAGTTACACCTTAAGAGCTGAAGGATATCTAAATAAAAAATCCATTGAGGATATTAATTTATTGGCGGCGATCAGTTATTTTGATAAATTAAAACCAATGGGGAACCGGTGGAAGCAACGTTTCTTTCTAAATCTGGATGTGGCACAACAAGTGAATACGGAAGTAAACGAACCACTTTTTGTAAATAGTAAATTTGGTTTACCTGAATTTGGAAGTGGCGATATCGGAGGCTCCATGCGGGCGACAGCAAAAGCTGAATCTGTTTTTTTCAGTCCCTGGTCGTTGGTGTCATTTCGCTTTGCTCCCTTCATTTTTACCAATGTAAGTGTTTTTACACCTTATACGCAAGCTGCAAAGATCTATCCTTCTGTTGGTGGGGGTATTCGCACACGAAATGAAAGTTTTGTTTTTGGAACCATTGAACTAAAAGGCTTTTATTTCCCCAGGAAAAACTATTACAATGAACATTTCAATATCGAAATATCGACCAATGTAATTTTTAAATACAATAAACAATTTGTAAAGAAACCTTCCTTTATTGAGATCAATTAAATTCAAATATTTCAGCGGAAAATTCTTCTTATTTCAACAATATTGCATTATTTATTTTTACCATAAGGCCTATTCGCAAAATTCAAAATTTCAATAAATATTTTTATTTTCCCATTCTGCTATTTTTCAAAAAAGGAAACTATTTGAGCCAAAAATAATGTAGATTGTATGAAAATATTTTCATTGAAAATAACATTACAACGATATGGTGAATTAGCATTTTGGATAGCAGGTTTGATTCTTTTGGCCACTTTAAATCCAGCCCAAAAAGATCCTTTCTCCCTGTGTTTATCTGGTTTAATCGGTATCGATTCTTGTCCTGGTTGCGGCCTTGGGCGGTCCATATCTTTCTTATTACAAGGAAACCCTTCTGCCTCTTTCGAAATGCATCCATTGGGAATTTTTGCTTTGCCGGTTATATTGCACCGGATCTATACTATTTTCAAAATCAATTTTATTCCAACACTCAAAACAACTAAATCATGAATATTTCTGACTCTTTTTCTTCTCTGAATCCCATACTATTAAAATATCTTTACGATGTGTCTCCGGAAGAATTACTGACAATTAACTCCCGAATAAAACAATACAGTCCTGATGAAATTACCCAGTTTTGCATTCTCTACCGCTCTAAAAGGCGTGATCCGCAATTAATCCTGGTTCTTACTCTACTTGGTTTGTTTGGTGTGGCAGGCATTCATCGCATTATATTGGGGCATATAGGTTTGGGAATAGTTTATTTCCTGACCATTGGCTTGTGCTGGATCGGTACTATTGTAGATGCTGTCAATTTCAAAAGACTTTCCCTGGAATACAACAGTAAAATGATCGCGGAAACAATGATGGTATTGAATATGGTCCGGTAAT
>JBBSUB010000156.1:0-10344 GCA_038235345.1 Chitinophagales bacterium | reverse complement strand
CTCATCTGCAAAATCTATACTCTTGCCGGGATATAATAATTTGTTGGCCACAAACTTCATTGTTTCTGGGTTTGGAGTCATTTCAGTATAGATACTTATTACGGGATTTCCTGTTTTTATCATGATAAATTGCTTTATGCTAGGTGCAAATTTACAAAATTTTAAAGGGTTGGAGAAGAGCTTAACAATATGTTTCTGAAATCGTAATATTTCATATAATCTTCCTTCGCAAAGCCTCTTATCATCAACATGCAGGGGTTTGATTTTCAATTAAAATTCTTTACATTCGGAAACTGGTTCCCTAACATTAATTTAAACAAAAAAACTCGGAAATATTTTATGCGCTTTGCCCTTACCCTAACTACCGAAAATGTTCCAAGTTGCATTCCCATAAATTACCAATACCCCCTCTCGGCAGTGATTTATAAAATTATAAGCAGTGCAGATAAAGAATATGCCGCCTTCCTGCACAACACCGGCTACCAGGTGGCCAATAAACAATTTAAACTCTTTACTTTTTCAGATCTTACTACTTCCTTTTCTATTGAAAACAAGAAAATGGTTTTGCGCCAAAATGAAGCAACCTTAATAGTATGTTTCCATTTGTCACAAGCAGCAGAAAAGTTTATACAGGGGCTTTTTTTAAACCAACAAATAGAAATTGCCGGCAGCGGCTGCAAAACAATATTTACCATTCACTCTGTTATGTCTCTACCTGTGGCAGATTTGCAGGGCGGAGAAATATTGGTAAAACCCCTATCGCCTTTAGTAGTAGGGCGAAAAAATAGCCGTGGAAATTACGATTACCTCGCCCCTGATGCACCAGATTATACGAGTCTGCTAATGAATAACCTGTACGAAAAATATGCCAGCCTGCAGGAGGAAATAACAGGAAAAAAATTATCCCTAAAAATAGAGGTAGAAAATTACGGCCAGCCACCCCGCTCGCGGCTCATTACCATAAAAGCAGGTACAGCAGCCGAAACAAAAATCAAGGGCTTTATGAATTTTAAACTACGGCTGCGGGGCAGCCCTGAGTTATTGGAACTTGCTATGAATGCGGGGATGGGGGTTTATAATGCATTGGGGATGGGGTGTGTGGGGGAGGTGGAGTGAAGATTGATAGTTAAAAAAAGGGATTAAATAAAGTCAAATATTGACGAACCAAAAACTACATAAATAAAGTAACAATTCCCTCAAAACCGTGTATTGAACGATCCCCATAATGTAGAGGGGTTAAGTATTTGACGCAACTTGTACTATGTATAATGATATTATATAAATAGGAGATTTGCAAAATTGCTGTATATTGAAATTTGCGTTTGAATGGATGGTAAAAAAATGAAAGACTTGCAGAATTTATATTAAAGAAGACTTGTGATCGGTGAAATTTGTTGAGTTTGCGGTAAAGTTAAAATATAGAAAATTTGAAATTAAAAACTTTAGTTGGAAGATGATAGAATACAAAAAAATAGATAAAGATTGGCTCATACAAACTACAGGGGATCCATTTGCCGACACCGGAGGATTAGTGATAAAATATTTATGGACACTACCTCATTTACAAGAGAAAAATATTTTGGAGTTAATAGACTATGTTGCAAATATTTATGTTAATAAATGGGGCGGGAAACTACACGCTTTCTTTTTAAATTCTACAATCACACAGCCAGCTTTTAAAGGAAAAAGAAAAATTGATGAGAGCCTTAAATATTATAAAAGCTTATTTGAAGAAACGAAAGAATATCAGGAAGGTAATTGCAGAATTTCCGGCAGAAAAACTAAATTATTCGCTGCGGGAAGGGACAACCATATACTATCCGGTTCTGGTACATTTGTTAACTTTCATCACAATTTTGAACCTGGATTATTTCTTTCAAAAGAGATATTGATAAGGATGTTTTTTGTTCCCTTGGGATTAGTTCAATTGAGCGATAAGGTTGCAATGCTCACCAGCAATTATGAAAAAGTGACGGAATTCTTTGTTGAAAGAAATTGCATTCAAAATTTACAAGCAATTGGTAGCGGAGTCGCCGAAGGCGTATTAAAATCTGAATTTAATAATCCAGCAAATGCTTTATTTGCTTTTTCTGATAGTTATTTAAATACGCATTTGAAAGAACTTTTATTAGGAGATGAGGATTTGTTATTAAAAGATGCAGATGTTACTATAAACCTATACCATTTTACAAATTTTGGAGCAAGTCCTGAAGTGATTATTTATGTACTTGAATCGAAAGTTTTTAAGTTTTATGCTTTTTGCAATCGTATAAAAATAAAGAGAGACTGGAATAAGTTTCTTAGAAATAATTATAAGAATTCAAAGTACAAGAGTGCCTCCTTTAACGAAGAAAAAGAAGAATGGAATAATAAAGACGAAGCAATAGGATTTAAAATCTATAAAATCTGGAGAAACATTGTTCTTGAAAATTTATTAAGTGGGAAATCTATTCTTGGTAGTATTCTTCGTTGGAATGTCAAGCATTCCTTTCCCTTTATTATCGTCGAAAAATATCAAACAATCATTAAGAATATGGAAAAGAGAACCATTGATAAAATCAAACAAATAGCTGATTTTATCGTAATTGATCGCGATACCGATTTTATTACAAAAAGTATTAAACGGTTGAATGGTGAAAAATCACCTCATGGACTTCGGCAATTCATTGTAAAGTTGAATAGTGAAAACTATAAAAATGAAGGATCAACACCACTTATTACGGTTCAGGATTATGCAGAATATTTATTTCCTGATGGTGCTAATTGGAGAGAGGTAAGAGATGTCTTATTAATCGCCATTTATGAAAAACTACATGAAATCAACAAACTTGTTGAACTTCCTATTTTGGAAGATGAAGAATCTGAATCATTAAACTCAAACTAATATAATTATGAAATTAAAAACCCAAGGATTCATCCTTTTAGATGTTGATGTTGTTGCATTGAATAATGCAGGAAAAAACTTAAAAAGTAATTTTGACAATGCTGTTGCAACAAAAAAGGTATATAAAAATGGAAGGGCATACACTTATGTATCTGGCCAGGCATGGCGGTACTGGTGGCGGGAAGCATTACAGAAAAATCATGGTTGGGAACTCTCGCCAATTACCAGAGAAAGCAAAATTGCTTTTACTGCAGCCGATCCAATACAATATCCCGACGATGATATTTTTGGATATATGAAAGCAGCTAAGGATGTAATTGTAGATGAGGAAGGAAAGCCTGTTTTGAAAAATGGTAAGCAACAAACAGAAAATGTTACTGTAACAAGGGTTTCGCCTTTGAAAAACTCTGTGATTGTTTCTGTAGGTTCAACACAACCCGTTGAAAACTGGTCCAGTATGGCCCGCCAGGAAGGCGATTCTGTACCTTATGTAAAAGAAGAATACAGTGCAATAATGAAAGGAATGTTTTCTTTGGATTTAGAACAAGCCGGAACTTTTTCAAATTATAATAAGACAGGATTTAAGAATTTGACTGAAAAATTAAAAGACGAAGCGCTCAAAAATGGCGCGACTGAAATTGATGATTCATATATAAAAGACAGTAAAGGAAAAGCCCAGAAAATAGTTCGTTTACCTAAAGAAATAAGGGCGAAAAGAATTGAAGAGACAATCAAAGCTCTAAAATCAATTTCAGGAGGTGCAATGCAAACAAATAACATGTCTGATGTTACACCAAAATTTATCATTTTGGCAACTACAAAAACGGGCAATCATCCTTTCTTTCATGTTGCATCAAGTGAGGGTATGAATAGTGATAAAGTTTACCTTAACATTGACGGAATAAAAGAAGTATTTAAAGATTACAAAGATCAATTTGAAGGTGAGATTTTCATTGGAAGAAGAAGTGGTTTTCTTGATGAATATGGTGGGGCTTTAAAAGAATTAGAATCTTTAGGAAATGAATACCCCAAAGTTATGCTCGGGTCAATAAATGAGACAATAGATAATTATTGTGAACAGTTGAAACAACAAATAATATAATGGAGCTATATGCAATTGATATTAGAAGCTGGACTGCCAGCTTTAGGTATCCCAATTTAATTAGTGGAATTCAACTTACATTGGAAGTTCCGCCACTTAGTACTATTTTGGGATTGATAAATGCTGCTGCGGGATATTATATAAATCATAAAGAAATTTCCATAGGTTATTATTTCGAATACAAAGGGAAAGAAATGGATTTAGAAACTATTTACATGATGGATAGCAATAAAGGAAAACCTAACAATGCAGCAAAATCAAATGTTATAAAACGTGAATTTTTGTTTGAAAATTTTTTGCGAATTTATACTGCCGATGAAGCGATTGTGAATTATCTGAAATCACCAGTGTATTCTCTGGTCTTGGGAAGAATGAATGACTTAGCATCTGTTGATGTAAGTGGAATACATAAAAAAGATTTAGAAGAAATAGAAAATGCGGATAAAATAAGAGGACAGATTATTCCTTTCAATAATAATTATCTTCCAGGTGTTATTCAGGCATTACCAAAATATTTTTCAGATACAATTCCCCGGCAAAATTTAGGCACAGAATCTTATTCTATATTAAACTACAATTCTAATGTAAAAAGTAATTTGAAGGCTTATCGTGATGTTATTGGGAAAAATGAAGTGGATATTTATATGCACCATTTAAACATTGAAATAGAATAACTTTATTACAGCATGGAGCTTTTAGCAAAATCAGAACCCCGAATAAGCCTTAAAGAACATATAGATGATTGCCTCAATATTTGGGAATATTTAAAAATATGTTTTCCTAAGGCAAATGTGATAGTTAAAAACATTGATTTTTGGAAAGTAGTACGTTTAGCCGTTATAACACACGATTTAGGAAAAGCTCATATTGAATTTACTAAATTATTATTGGGCCTTTCGAATGACTGGACGGGTCAAAGACATGAGCTTTTCTCTTTGCCATTTATTGACGGTCTGGATATTGATATTTCTATTAAGCAATTAATCTGGTTAGCTGTAGCAGGGCATCATAGGGATTTTGAACGGTTGGATAAAGACTATGTCGTCAACACATACGCTTCCAATAATAGTGATGATGAATTTGGCGAAGATGAAATGTTGATTTATGAAGAGGAATTCGCCAAAGTTAATGTTGAAGGTGTACATAACTTATTATATAGGGATTTCCAAATAAAGCTAAATGCCTACAAAATAAAATCACCGGAAAAGCTCATACTTTCTTATTTACGAAGGGCAAACACGGGTGAGATGAATATTAGAAGCGCGGATTACTTTAAGTTATTGCTTTTGTTCGGAGCATTAAAACACTGCGATCATTTAGGCTCAGCCCAAATAGAAAAGATTGAACTTTTAGAAGTATCATCTTTTTCATTTTTGGATAAAAAAGGGGAGCAATTACGAAAAGAAGAAAAGGATTTTTATACACATCAACTAAAAAGTGCAAGTACTATCGGCAATGTTATTTTAACCGCACCAACCGGCTCAGGTAAAACAGAAAGCGCAATGCTTTGGCTACGAAAGCAAATGGATGAAGTTGGACAAGGTCGTACTTTTTATGTGCTGCCCTTTACAGCCTCCATTAACGCTATGTATGAGCGATTGTCGTCTGATAAAGAAGGATTGGGTACTTCAAAAGTTGGAATGTTGCATGGAAAATTACAGGATTACTTGTACGATTATCTGGATAACATTCAATACGTAAACACTTCTAAGAAAGAAGCAATAAATGAAATTAGGGATAAATTCAAAACGCTTTCGACACCATTTAAAGTCATTACACCTTTTCAATTAATTAAAAATCTGTTTGGACTAAAAGGTTTTGAACAAGGCATATTTGAATGGACTGGTGGGTATTTTATTTTTGATGAAATTCATGCTTACAGTCCGGAAGTCTTTGCCCAGATTAAAGTTTTCCTTGAATATGTTGTTTCAAATCTTGAAGGGAAAGTTTTTATTATGACTGCAACAATGCCTTCCTTCTTAAAAGCAGAATTAGAGAAATCAATTGGCGATTTTACTTCTATATCAGCCGATGAACAATTATATAAATCATTTGATAGGCACAGCATTATTTTGAAGAATGGATTATTATCGGATAGTCTTCATTTAATTGAATCCGATTTAACGGGAGGGAAGAAAGTATTAGTCGTTTGTAATACTGTTCTTCAATCCCAGGAAGTTTTCAAAAAAATAAGAGAATATGCGACTAATGCTATTTTAATTCATGGTGCCTTTACAGGAGAAGATAGGACATCACATGAAAAAGGTTTGAAAAAGGGAGAAAAGGATATTGAGAATCCAATTCAACTTTTAGTAGGAACCCAGGCAATTGAAGTGAGCCTGGATATTGATTATGATGTTATTTATACAGAGCCAGCACCAATAGATGCTTTGATACAGCGTTTTGGGCGGGTGAATAGAAAAAGAAAAAAAGGAATTTGCCCTGTAGTCGTTTTTAAAGAAGCTAACAAAAATGACAAATACATTTATAGCCCGGAATTAATTGAAAAGACTATTGACGTTTTTGAAAATATCTTGTCAGAAGGAAATAATATTATTGAAGAACATAAACTACAAGCATATATTGATTTCGTTTATCCAAATTGGAATGAAAAGGATAAAAGGTCGTTTGATGAAATTTACCAGCTTTTAAAATATGCCTCAGAAAATCAACTCTTTCCATTATTGCATTCAAAAAAGAAAGAGGATGATTTCTATAAACAGTTTGATGGAATCAAAGTATTGCCAATTATGTTAAGGGAACGGTTTGAAGATTGTTTATCTAAATTTGATTTCATTGGAGCAGAACGATTAAAAGTTCAAATAAGAAAAAATAAATTTGCTCAACTAATGTTTGAAAATGACCAAAATTTATTTAAAACTTCTTATAATTTTGCCTCTGTAAAGGGAAAATTAATTACGATCCCTTATTGGGTTTTGACTAAAAAATATGATTCCGAAATAGGATTGTTATATAATGAACAAGAGACCTGGGAAGTGGAAATGCCTTGAAGAATTATGCATAGGAATCGTTTACTAGACTATAAGGATAATTAGTTTCCAAAAAAATTCATAGCCAAGCTTTTACCAATGCACCTCACCGCCACCCATATAAACTACTACCACATTTGCCACCGCAAGCTATGGCTCTTTGCTAATGGTATAAATATGGAGCACAACTCGGAGTTGGTGGCAGATGGTAAGCTGCTGCACGAAACCAGCTACCCCCAACGCCCCGAAAAATATACCGAGATTGAAATTGGCGGCAGCAAGATAGATTTTTACGATGCAAAAAATAAAGTAATACACGAAATAAAGCGCAGCGATAAAATGGAAGAAGCGCACCTGTGGCAGGTAAAATATTACATTTACCTGTTGCAAAAAGATAGCGTAAGCGGGGTAACTGCGCGGCTGGAATATCCAAAATTAAAGCAAACCCTAAGCGTACATTTAGAACCGACAGATGAAATGTACCTCGGTACTATTATAGCAGAGATAGAAAGAATTACCGGGAGCGATTACTGTCCGCCTTTATTACATGCAAAGCTTTGTAAAAAGTGTGCTTATTACGATTTTTGTTACAGTACCGAATAAAATTTTTGCATGAAAAAATCTTACTACCTTTTTAATCCCGGGCGGCTAAGCCGTAAAGACAATACCCTTAAGTTTTTGCCCGTCACAGAAGATGGAACAGATGGCCCCGCAAAATATATTCCTATTGAAGGTATAGACAACCTCTATGCTTTTGGCAGCCTGGATGCTAATAGTGCGCTATTTAATTTCCTGGGGAAACAGCATATAAGCGTACACTTTTTTGATTATTATGAGCATTACACCGGCTCCTATATGAGCAAAGATTATTTGCTCGCCGGCAAAATGGTAATAGCCCAGGTCGCAGCCTACAGCCATGCAAAGCGTCGGCAAGAAATAGCCTGCAAAATAATAGAGGCAGCGGCATTTAATATGCTTAAAAACCTGAAGTACTATAATAACCGCGATAAAGATACCAGCGCAAGTATAGAAAGAATAGAGCAGCTTATGCTGCAATTGCCCACCGCCGAAGATATACCCACGCTCATGGGGCTGGAGGGGAATATACGCATTAGCTACTACGATGCTTTTGAGGCCATCATAAACGACTTTAGCATGGGCAACCGCACCAAACAACCGCCAGGAAACGAAGTTAATGCCATGGTTTCTTTTGTAAATACTTTATGTTACACACTCTGCCTCGATATGATTTACCACACACAGCTAAACCCAACCATAAGTTTTTTGCACCAGCCCGGGGAGCGGCGCTACTCTCTCGCCCTGGACCTCGCCGAAGTTTTTAAACCCCTGCTGGCCGACCGGCTCATTTTTGCTATGATGAATAAAAAACAAATACAGGCCTCAGATTTTGATACCAACCTGAACAGTTGCCTGCTAAAAGACAGCGGCCGTAAAAAAGTAGTAAAAGCCTGGGATGAAAAACTGCACGAAACCATAAAGCACCGCTCCCTGGGCAGAAGCGTGAGCTATAAACACCTGGTAAAGCTGGAATGTTATAAATTGAGTAAACATATTTTAGGCATAGAAGAGTACAAGCCTTTTAAAACATGGTGGTAAATAAATGGAAACATGTATATAATTTTAGTGTACGATATAGATGCAAAACGGGTAGGCAAAATGCTAAAGCTCTGCCGCCGTTACCTGAACTGGATACAAAACAGTGTTTTTGAAGGAGAACTAACTGACGTAAAACTGAAAGAACTGCTGCACGCAGCCAAAAAAATAATGAATATGGAAACAGACAGTATCATTATTTTTAAAAGCCGCCAGGAAAAATGGATGGAAAAACAGGTAGTAGGCATTGAAAAAAATAAACTGGATAATGTACTGTAAAGGTTGTCGCACTGTGAGAAAAGTATGTTGTTTACTCAAAAAAGTTCTTTGACATATTGAAAAAGCTTACTGGCGAAGGTTTGCGCCGGTTGTCTGTCAAAGGCAGCAATCTTATAATTGAGGATAGACGAGAATTTAAATAAAAAAAGCTATTTTGCGGTACGGGAATGTGCTGATAACCAGTATTTTTCTGTGCCGCAAAAAACGGCTTCCAATCGCACCATAGAGGAATTGAAATTAGTAGAAATAACCGGTTTCCTCGTATCTCTGCTGCCTTCCAATCGCACCATAGAGGAATTGAAATTCTCTTGAAGTTTAGAATATAGTTTGTCTTTAACTTCTTCCAATCGCACCATAGAGGAATTGAAATTATAATTTCAGACAATGACAACTATATGAATTTTACTTCCAATCGCACCATAGAGGAATTGAAATTAATAAGTATCATTAAATGAGCCTTTACTAACTGGCTTCCAATCGCACCATAGAGGAATTGAAATTGTAGTATTTCGTAATGAATAGTACGACAAATGTCCTTCCAATCGCACCATAGAGGAATTGAAATATACTCAATACTTTGCTGCAATGAAATGGCAGGAGAAACTTCCAATCGCACCATAGAGGAATTGAAATAAGTGAAAACTTTGGAAGGGCAGGCACAGGCTAAGGACTTCCAATCGCACCATAGAGGAATTGAAATCAGTGTTCTAAGCACGTACGGCAATAAAATCAAACTTCCAATCGCACCATAGAGGAATTGAAATAAAAAGGTACGGCACAAACTACTTTCTCGGGCCATCTTCCAATCGCACCATAGAGGAATTGAAATTTTGGATGGCTAGACCTTGAAGCAGCAGTTAGAGAAGCTTCCAATCGCACCATAGAGGAATTGAAATATATGGGTATTTTTATTTATTGTTATGCTTATGTCTTCCAATCGCACCATAGAGGAATTGAAATAATAGAACAGCAGTTCTTGAACGACTACAATGGTCTTCCAATCGCACCATAGAGGAATTGAAATGATATCGGAAATAGAATTTACGGAGAAAAACCGTGCTTCCAATCGCACCATAGAGGAATTGAAATGTGATGATCTATAACATTGCAGGCATTTAAAGTACCACTTCCAATGGCACCATAGAGGAATTGAAATTTATATCATCCGGCTCTGTGGGTAATGCCTACATACTTCCAATCGCACCATAGAGGAATTGAAATGAATGATGGTTATGTGGGGCTAGGAGTAAATAATACTTCCAATCGCACCATAGAGGAATTGAAATGAGTGTGGCCGGGCAAATAACAAGAATACATTTACACTTCCAATCGCACCATAGAGGAATTGAAATTCACTTCACCGCGGAGGCTTTTACTTATCTCAGCACTTCCAATCGCACCATAGAGGAATTGAAATTCGATCTGATTACTAGGATTATTATGTGAGTCTTCTTCCAATCGCACCATAGAGGAAT
>JBBSUB010000155.1:0-10356 GCA_038235345.1 Chitinophagales bacterium | reverse complement strand
TACAATTAACCCCTCTTACAAACGTCTATAAAGAAAAAACACAGAATATTAAACAAAGTATCCGCATTGCGAAAAAATTATTTTACTTTTTTTTTAATAATTATGCATGGGCTATATCTGGTTTTTTACGTTCTTTTTTTTTAAAAATCCCTTATTCACATTTGGTGTGTAGAAATTACATTTGATGTGGATAACCATCTATTTTACAAAAAGCTTTTCTTAATAAGTTCTAACAACTTTGCACTTTTTACACCATTTTAATATTTTGTTGAATCTTACAACAAATTGTTCCGAGCCAATTAACAGAATTTTTAAAAAATTGGGTCGGATTTTTACAAACGAGCTTTTTTATTAACGGATGTGTGTAACCACACAAAAAGTCAATACCAGTAATATAAATATGGTGTTAATTATTTGTGGATAGGTGTGGATAAGAAGGAAGTTTTAAATTTGCATCAAAGCAATTAATATTTCTATCCACATATTAACACCCCTAATAGTAATAGACCTTTAAATAAATAATGAAATAATATAGAATACTATGGCAGATATTAACATCGAAGAAGCAAGACGGCAAGTAAATCAAAAAGGTTATCTCGATTTGAAAATTGATGTTACCTTAGACCTCTTCTCAGAAATAGAACGTCTAAAAAAAGAAAAAAATGCCATCGTACTTGCACACTACTACCAGGAACCAGATATACAGGATGTTGCCGATTTTATCGGGGACAGTCTCGCCCTTGCCCAAAAAGCACAGTCCACCACGGCCGATATGATTGTATTTGCAGGAGTGCATTTCATGGCGGAAACGGCTAAAATATTAAATCCGGGTAAGAAAGTTTTACTGCCTGATTTAAAAGCCGGTTGTTCTCTTGCTGATTCTGCTCCTGCAGATGAATTTCAAAAATTTAAGGAGGCTCATCCGGATCATATTGTGATCACCTACATCAATTGTTCGGCAGAAATAAAAGCGTTGAGCGATATTATTTGCACTTCTTCCAATGCTGAAACGATCATCAATAATTTGCCAAAGGATCAAAAAATCATCTTTGCACCGGACAAAAATTTGGGTGCTTACCTGATTAAGAAAACGGGAAGAAACATGGTCTTATGGAATGGAGCATGTATGGTTCATGAAATATTCAGCCGGGAAAAAATGACGAAGTTAAAAATCCGTCATCCTAAAGCAAAGATCATTGCTCATCCTGAATGTGAAGAAGCAGTTTTGGAAATAGCTGATTACATTGGCAGTACGAGTGGATTATTAAAATATTCTTCAGAGAATGAAGCAACAGAATTTATAGTAGCAACAGAATCCGGCATCATTCACCAGATGCAAATTAATTCGCCCTTTAAGACGTTTATTCCGGCTCCGCCTGATAATCTGTGCGGGTGTAATGATTGTCCTTATATGAAGCTAAATACGTTGGAAAAACTCTATTTATGCATGGAGTACGAAGAGCCTGAAATTATTATGGAGGAAGAGTTAAGGATTGCTGCTAAAAAACCGATTGAAAGAATGTTGGAAATAAGTAAGCGTTTTGGATTGTAAAAGACTAATTTAATAAATTAAATGTAATTTTTGAAAAATAACTGAATTCTATTTAAGTTTAAATAGGAGTATATTCTTGAATTTTAAATAAAAAAGCTTGTCCTTAACGGCAAGCTTTTTTATTTATTACTAACAAATATTCAATTTTTTAAACCACCCCCTCTGCAATTTTTGCCCTGATTTTTGCCTCAATTTCATTGGCCAGATCCGGGTTATCAATGAATAATTGTTTGACAGATTCTCTGCCTTGTCCAAGTTTGGTGGTATCGTAACTGAACCAGCTTCCGCTTTTTTGAACAATTCCCATATCTACACCCATATCAACGATTTCACCAACCTTTGAAATACCATTTCCAAAAATAATATCGAATTCCGCAATGCGGAACGGAGGGGCCATTTTATTTTTAACCACTTTTACTTTAACCCTGTTTCCGATAGATGTATCACCATCTTTTATTTGTGCCATTCTTCTTATATCCAATCTTACAGAAGAATAAAATTTTAAGGCGTTACCACCCGTTGTTGTTTCGGGACTTCCAAACATAACACCAATCTTATCTCTAAGCTGGTTAATAAATATGCAGGAACAATTTGTTTTACTGATTGTAGCTGTTAATTTACGTAATGCCTGGCTCATTAATCTTGCTTGTAACCCCATTTTGCTATCACCCATTTCTCCTTCCAATTCTCCCTTGGGTACAAGAGCGGCCACGGAATCAATCACGACTACATCTAAAGCACCTGAAAGGATTAATCTATCTGCAATTTCTAAACCTTGTTCCCCATAATCCGGTTGGCTGATTAGAAGGTTATCAACATCTACTCCTAATCTTTTTGCATAAGCACTATCAAAAGCATGTTCAGCATCTATAATAGCACACATTCCACCTTTCTTTTGTGCTTCCGCTATTACATGAATTGCAAGAGTGGTTTTACCGGATGATTCAGGTCCATATATTTCAATCACTCTACCTCTTGGTAATCCGCCAATTCCCAGGGCTACATCCAATCCAATAGATCCTGTTGAAATCGTTTCATGAGGCTCCTGGGAGCGTTCATTCATCATCATCACACTTCCCTTTCCAAAATCCTTATCTATTTTATCGATGGTAAGCTTTAAGGCTTTTAATTTTTCTGCGTTTTTATCTGTATTTGCTGCTGCCATGGTTTATTTTTTTTGTAAGAATTCCTGTAAAGTTATTTGTTGCGCAAATATAGATATTATTATTTATCAACACTAATAATTTTAGTATTATTTGTTAATAATTTTAGTTATTATAAATTTCAAAGTAAAACTTTGAATTTGTTTTAATAAAACAGCATTATATAATTATTCCTCTATAATTGTACAGTCTATATTGATTTTTTAAACCGGGCTTTTATGTAAATGGTTTTAGCATACTTTTATTTATTAAGGGTTTATATTTTCTTTTTAATTGCTCCATTAAATAGTAAACTTATCGTCAGCACTAAAAATGAATTATTTAGTTTATAAAGCATCAAATAGATTTTTATAAAGTTTATTAAATACAAAAATATTCCATCGCTGACGTCCTTTCTTTCAATTAAAAAAGGAGTGCTTTTCTACACTCCTTTTTTTAATTTAATTTTAATTTTTTTATTTCATTTTCTTCTCGATTTCCTGGATGGAAATAAGATGTTTTTGCAAAGTGGGCAAGGTGTTTATGGCAAAGTTTTTTAGATCCATATCATCTAATTTGTCAACTGCTTTTTGGAAATCATCTACATCATCCTTATGATCATCTACCATCATTTTTACATAATGCTTATCGAAATCACTTCCGGTTTTTTCACGAAGATCATTCAGATCCTTTTGTTGGCTTTCAGTCAGCAAAGTCGGTAAAGTCATATTTTTTTTACTTGCAATAGATTTTAATTCATCTCCAACTTTGGAATGGTCATCAATCATTCTTTGGCCAAAAGCTTTCACCTCAGCGTTTGAGGCTTTTTCTACGGCAATTTTTCCAGCTTCTACTTCCATCATACTACCAAGTGCAGCTTTTTCTACAAAATTCTGATCAGTATTATCTACAATGGCGGTTTCTTTATTTTGTTTGCTAAGAGAGTCATTGATATTGTCTGCGTTTGAACTTGAACTATTATCACATGCTGAAAACAACAAGGTCGCTGCAAATAATACCGGGATTGCTAATTTTTTCATGATTTAGTTTTTAATTATTTAATAAGATTTGTTGGTTGACCTCTTTTTTGCAAAAGCCAATCCAAGTAGTAATTATATACTGTATAGTCGTTTTTAACAGTATTCTATAAAGAATAGTTGTTGAAAAAATTGACCGGTTAGGGAAATAGTTGAAACAACTATTTATTCAATGAGAATTAAATATATCGGTAATATTTTTCGACAGAAAACCTATTTCTTTTCAAACTGAATGAGTCTTTCTGCTGCTGCTTGAAGGGTATCTTCTTTTTTAGCAAAACAAAACCTTAATACGGAGTTATTCACAGGTTCTTTATAAAATGCTGCCACAGGAATAGCGGTAACACCTGCTTCTTTCGTGAGCCTTATGGCAAAATCTATTTCATTCTCCTGGCTTAAAGCGTTGTAATTATACAATTGAAAATAGCTCCCTGAAGATGGAAGAGGTTTGAAGGATGTTCTTGTCATCAGGTCTTTAAAGAAATCTTTCTTCTTTTCCAGTTGCCTGCCTAAAAGTAAATATTCCTCTTTTTCTTTTAAGAATTCAGCAATGGCAAATTGAGCGGGAGAAAAACATGAAAAAGCGTTAAACTGATGTACTTTCAAGAATTCCTGCATAAGCACTTTAGGAGCTACGCAATATCCAAGTTTCCAACCGGTACAATTGAAAACTTTCCCCAGAGAAAAAGTAACAAAACTCCGCTCAAAGAGTGCAGGATATTTTAGAATACTTTCATGCACGTTATCATCAAAAATAATGTGTTCATAAACCTCATCACTTAAAATCAACAAATTGAAATCGTTTACGATCTCTATTAACCGATCTATATCCTGTTTATTTAAAATAGTTCCGGTTGGATTATGCGGGCTATTTAAAATAATCATTTTTGTGGCCGGTGTTATCCTATCACGTACTTCCTGCCAGTCAATTTTATAAGCAGGATATTTTAAAGATATTCGAATTGGAATAGCTCCGTTCAATTCTATATTTGTCAAATAACTATCATATGCAGGTTCAAATACAATAACCTCATCTTTCAGGTTTAATACTGTTGTAAGGGCTGTATATATGGCATAAGTTCCTCCGGGTGTGATGCAGATTTCTGATAACGGATCAATAGTTTGGTTATATAGAGATGAAATCTTTTCAGCAAGTGCTGTCCTTAATTCAATGGAACCATTCTTATGCGTATATTGATTATGTCCATCCATCATCGCTTTATGTACCAGGTTAACTAACTTTTCATTCATTGAAAAATCAGGAAATCCCTGGCCTAAATTAATAGCCTGATGCTTCTGTGCCAGAGAACTCATAACGGTGAAAATGGTTTCTCCTACCGCAGGTAATTTACTAATAACGGATGGTGTCGGCATAATTTACAGATACTTATCACCGTTATTTCTTTTTATTTCCAGAAGATAATCTTTAATCTTTTGCTCATTATCTTTTTTACAAACCAAAAGAGCATCGGGAGTATCTACAACAATAAAATCATCCAGGCCTTGTAATAGAATCAGTTTTTTTCCATCAGAATGAACGACATTTTTTGTTGAATCAAAAAGTATAACATTATCAGAAACGACCGCATTATCCATGTAATCTTTTTCCAGGTTTTCATAAGCACTACCCCAGGTTCCTAGATCACTCCATCCAAAACTGGAAGGGATCACATACACGTTATCGGCTTTCTCCAGTATACCATAATCGATGGAGATATTTCCACACAAAGGATAAATTAAATCAATTGCTTCTGTTTCTTTTGCTGTTAAATACGCCTTTCTCGCACCATAAAAAAGTTCATGCATTTCGGGGAGGTTTTTCTCGAAGGCAGCGATGATACTTCTTGTTTTCCAGACAAAAATACCGGCATTCCATAAAAAGTCGCCACTTGCCAGAAAGGTTTTGGCGAGTTCCAGATCTGGTTTTTCCGTGAAGGTTTTCACTTTAAAAATATTCGCAGACACCCCCGGTTCCTCATATTGAATATATCCATAGCCGGTATTTGGTTGAAAAGGTTTTATTCCCAACGTAACAAGAGCATTATTTTTTTCGGTAAAGCCTAGAGCTTCCAGGCTTACTTTTATAAAAGACGTGTTGTCTAAAATAAGATGGTCAGCCGGCGCACAAATTAGATTTGCTTCCGGGTTCAATTCCTGCAGTTTATAGGAAATGTAGGCAATACAGGCTGCCGTGTTTTTTCGGGAAGGTTCGCAAAGAATATTGTCCGGTTTGATATCCTTTAATTGTTCTTTGACAATTTCCCGGTATTGATTTGAGGTAACAACAAATATATTTTCTACAGGAATGAATTCTGCGAAGCGGTCAAATGTTGCTTGAATAAGCGTTTTTCCGGTATTTAAAATATCGAGAAATTGTTTCGGAAAATCCTGACGGCTTATTGGCCAAAATCTGCTTCCAATTCCACCCGCCATTATAGCTACGTAATTATTTTTATTCATTTAGTTTGATTATATATTTATAATTAGATCCCGATTAACTAAGCAAAGGTTTATTTTTTAAGCAACCAGTTTAGAATGTATTATTTTATCATTAACGTAGTTATTGGTAAATAACGTATTAAGTTGTTTTATTAAATTAGATTATTCCTTCACGAACAAGATCGTGTAAATGAATAATACCAACATATTTTTTGTTGTCTGTTACGATCAATTGCGTAATATTCATTTTCCTCATTAAATCTAATGCCTGAACGGCCAATTCATTTTTATCAATCGTTTTTGGATTGACTGTCATAATTTCTTTTGCTTTCACACCAGCTCTATAGAGATCGTTTTCCAGCATTCTTCTCAGATCACCATCTGTGATGATACCCACAATTTCCTCTTCCTGATTCAGGACAACTGTAACGCCTAACCGTTTTTTAGTGATCTCAATGATCGCGTCCCTTAATTCTGTTTCTACATGCACGACCGGTTTTTCATTGTTGATAAAAAGATCGGATACATGCAGATATAATTTTTTGCCTAAGGTACCACCCGGATGGAATTTTGCAAAATCTTCGGCGGTAAATCCTCTTAAATTCATGAGACATACTACCAGGGCGTCTCCTATGGCTATTTGTGCTACCGAACTACTTGTGGGTGCCAGGTTTATAGGACATGCTTCCGCAGATACAGTTGAATTTAACAGTATATCCGCACTTCTTGCCAGATAGCTGTTCACATTTCCACATAAGGCAATAAATGGATTTCTGAAATTTTTGATTATTGGAACCAACACTTTGATTTCGGGGCTGTCCCCACTTTTACTAATGATCATTACGATATCATCCTGTTGAACCATTCCGATATCCCCATGTATTGCATCAGCAGCGTGTAAAAAAAGTGAAGGAGTGCCTGTGCTGTTTAGAGAAGCGACGATCTTTTGTGCAACGATGGCGCTTTTACCTATACCACTTATAACCAATCTTCCTTTACAATCGTAAATGGTTTTTACTGCTTTTTCAAAATCTTCATTAAGATATGTCAATAATTCATTTAATGCTTTTGCTTCAAGAGCAATGGTTTCTTTGGCAATATTGAGTATACTTTTTTGCATTGGGATTTAAAGATTCTTCGGTTTGTTTAAATATTTGCCTGCGGTTAGTTCGCCTAAAAATGCAAACCTACTTTAAATGAATGACAGGACAATCCGCAAAAATACGGCGATCTTTTTTCATCCGCAAAATGGGCAAAATCGGGTGTTTTAGAGCAGTATGTTAAAATGACATTAACTTACTTTTTTAAGTTTCTTTTGATTTAACTTTGAAAGCATCCATTAAAAGACTGCGTAAGCACAGAAAAATTCATGTCAACTACTAAGATCAATCCTAAGACCACCACCAAATCCACACCGAAGAAAAAAACAGCTAAGGCTGAATCAAATGTTTTGCTAAAAGAAAATCTTCAAAAGCATTTTGGATTTGATTCATTTAAATATCCCCAGGAGGAAATTATTAACAGCCTATTATCCGGAAAAGATACATTTGTTATTATGCCTACTGGTGGAGGTAAGAGTTTATGTTATCAGTTACCGGCTATTATTAGCGAAGGATTTGCTATAATTGTTTCACCGTTGATCGCTTTGATGAAAAATCAGGTGGATCTTGTTAGGGGATACAGTAGCACGGATAATATTGCTCACTTTTTGAACAGTACACTTAATAAAGGTCAGCAAAAAGTAGTACGGGACGATTTAACCTCCGGCGTTACGAAATTACTTTATGTAGCACCGGAAACGTTAACCAAGGAAGAAAATGTTGCCTTCTTTAAAGGATTAAATATTTCTTTTTTTGCTGTGGATGAGGCGCATTGTATCAGTGAATGGGGTCATGATTTCCGGCCGGAATATCGCCGTTTGAAAGAGGTCATGGAAGTGATCGACGCTTCCAAACCGATTATAGCCCTAACGGCTACGGCTACTCCAAAAGTGCAGAACGACATTGTTAAAAATCTTGGCTTACGTGAACCGAATATATTTATTTCATCTTTTAATCGCGCAAATCTCTATTATGAAGTGGTTCCGAAAGTGAAAAAGGATCAGGCTATAAAAAGTATCGTCAAATTTATATCTCAGAATAAGGGCAAAAGCGGCATCATCTATACGCTGAACAGGAAAACGACGGAGGAACTTGCTTCGATGCTTATGGCGAATGGGATTAAAGCAGTTGCTTATCATGCGGGTCTTGATGCTAAGCTCAGATCTCATAGACAGGATCAATTCCTGGGAGAAGATATCCAGGTTATCGTGGCCACAATAGCTTTTGGAATGGGAATCGACAAACCGGATATCCGCTTTGTGATTCATTATAACATTCCAAAATCAATTGAAAATTATTACCAGGAAACAGGAAGAGCAGGTCGGGATGGTCTTGAAGGAAAATGTTTATTATATTATTCCCATAAGGATGTGGCAAAGCTGGAACATTTAATGCGCGATAAATCCTTGAGTGAAAGGGAAATAGGTGCTCAGCTCATAAATGAAACAGTAGCGTATTCAGAAAGTGGCGTGTGCCGGCGTAAAATCCTCATGAGCTATTTTGGAGAATCTTATTTACTGGAGAATTGCGGGGGCAAATGTGATAATTGTAAGAGTCCAAAAGAGATGCTTGAAGCAAAAGCGGAATGTTTGATTGCCTTAAAGGCTGTAAAAGCCCTGGGTGAAAGATTTCCAATCACCTACACTATCCCTGTAATTCTTGGAAGGCTGAATCCGCAGATTAAAATGTACCGGCACGAAGAACTTCCTATTTTCGGTGCAGGTAAGGAGAATGACGAACATTATTGGAATTCATTGATCAGACAATTGATTCTGGAGGAATTGCTTCAAAAAGATATTGAAGACTATGGTGTTTTAAAAGTGACGAAGAAAGGAGAAGCTTTTATGAAAAAACCAGTCTCCTTTAAAATAGCGTTGAATCATATTTATGAAACAGACGGAGATGAAGAAGAAGAAGAAAGTGAGGATGCGGGTGAAGGTGTTGCCCTTGATGTTAAATTAGTTGAGATGTTGAAGGACTTACGGCAACTGGAGGCTAAGAAACGCAATTTGCCGCCCTTTGTGATCTTTTTAGAGAACAGCTTGAATGATATGGCTACTTTGTATCCAACCACGCTTAAAGAGCTGGAAAAGTGTCAGGGTGTAAGTGTAGGGAAAGCCTTGAAATTTGGCCGTCCATTCGTTAATCTGATCGAAAAATACGTGGAGGAGAATAATATTGAAAAGCCGGATGATTTTGTCATGAAGAGTGTTGTGAACAGGAATAACAATAAAGTGTTCATTATTCAGAATGTTGATAAGAAAATGCCGCTTGAAACGATTGCAAAGGTTAAGTCTCTAAAAATTGAAGAATTGTTAGAGCAAATGGAAACAATCGTAGCCAGTGGAACCAAACTAAATTTGGATTATGCTATTGAAGATATGATGGATGAATATGAGTGCGAGGAAATCATTGATTACTTCAAAGGTTGTCAGACTTCCAGCCTGGAAATTGCGCGGGAAGAGCTTTCTGACGGAAATTATTCCCTTGAACAACTTAAAATAATGCGGATCAAATTCCTATGTGAATATGGGAATTAAAAAAAAGGCAAAATAGATTTTTATTTTAAAATAATTATTCTATTTTTGCGGCCCATTAAACGGTGCGGTAGCTCAGTCGGTAGAGCAAAGGACTGAAAATCCTTGTGTCGGCGGTTCGATCCCGCCCCACACCACAAAACCCCTTTTCGAAGGGGTTTTGTTATTTTAGCCTTTCTTTTTGTATAATCTCTAATAATATAATATTCACCTTAATCAGGCCATGTATTATATATAAAATGTAAAGTATTTATATATAATGATTAGAAATGAGTTTGTTTATGGTGCATCTTTACTTTATTTTTAAAGATATAGAAGCTTTGGTGGCTAATTTTTAAAACTTTGGTGGCTAATTTTTATAAAGAAAAAGCCACCTGTATTAGGTGACTATTTTATATTTTTCATCAGGGAGATATTAACCGGATTATCTGCCGAAATCATCCGTTACCCGTACTATATCATCTTCATTGCTTGGGTGTTCTGTATCTGTATGTTGCCATATTTCTGCAAGTATTCCCCAGCCATTCGTTCCAATTAAGCGATGACGCT
>JBBSUB010000154.1:0-10364 GCA_038235345.1 Chitinophagales bacterium | reverse complement strand
TATTTTAAAGGAATTGAAAAAGCCGGGGCTTGATCCACGAAGTGAAGCACAGGCATTTGAATTTGCTCAAATTTATTCTATCGATGATGTGTACACGGGTATGATCGTTCCGGGAATTGTAACGAATCTCACCCGCTTTGGAGCCTTTGTGGATATTGGTGTAAAACAGGATGGCCTGGTGCACGTTTCTGAAATCGCGCATAAATACATTGCTGATCCGGGAGAGGCTTTGAAACTAAATGATCAGGTGATGGTAAAAATATTAGAAGTGGATAAAGCGCGCAAACGCATCGCCTTATCGATCAAGCAAACGCAAGATGCTCCGAAAACACAGGAGCGACATCAAAGACCACAGCCATCTTTCAAACATCATGCTCCTAAACCTGCTGCCAAAGAACCGGAGACCATGGAAGATGCTTTGAGCTTGCTGAAGAAGAAGTTTGGGAAATAGATGGGACTTAATAATCTTTTATGATTTTTTTTAAGATGGTATCATCTTTATTTTCGTAATCTGAATCAACGATTATTTTTAAAAATGGCCGGTGATCAACACCGGCCATTTTCTACATGATTCCCTAAATCCATTTTTGGGTTTTAGTTGGATGTCAATCTCTATGACTGGTGTCTGCACCAACCACTTCCCGGTATTTTATTTTATTCCACTGGCTCTTTCAATAAACCCTCCGTTATTTCCTCAAATTCTTTTTGATACTTCAGGTAGTGTTCTCCCGTAGCCGGACCATCAAAGCCTGTATGAATTTTTCGTACATTTCCCTTTTTATCTATAAAAATTGTCGTGGGAAACACTTTTATCTTATCAATCTGCGGCAAAGTTTTCTCTGTACGCAGAGTATCTGAAACGGAAACACCAGTGATAAGCAGCGGATACTGAATGTTGAACCTTCTTATAAAAGGTTGTAAAGCTTTTTGGGACGAAGCAAAACTATTACTACGTTCGTACGCAAGACCAATGAATTCAATGCCTTTTTCCTGGTATTTTTTATAATGATCGCTGATGAACTTCGCTTCATCCATGCAATTGGGACACCACGATCCCATGATCTGAATTACGACGACTTTATTTTTAAAACGTTGGTCCGCTAATGAAACTGTTTTACCATTCACATCCGGGAAACTGAAATTCAATCTACTTTCCCCGGGCTTTAAATGGGTCAGACTAAATCCATCCGGCAATTTCGCACTACTGTCTTTTTCAGCAAACCAATCTTGTAAGCCTTCTTTACCTGAATAGAATTTACCTTCGGTTATTTTATTTTCATTGTTAATTTTCGCGGTAAATAAAAATGCGTTTCCTCCATCAAACCCTGACAGGTAAAGGCTATCTCCGCTAACGACTCCTTCAAGAAAACGATAATCTCCGGTAGGATTAAGAAAAGTACCAGTAACATAAGATCCCTTCTGTGTGAACTCACCAACGGATTCCCTCGCCTCGTTAGTAGAGGCTGCAAAGTGAACTGCCCATCTCCCGGAAATATTTTGGGAAGGCGAAGAAGTTACAGGATAACGTTCAGTGATTTTAATGGTAGCAGTGAAGCGCATCGTTTGATTTCTTGTTCCGTAATCTTTTGTCCATACACCTTCAATATTTCCGGAATTATTCAGCTTGCCACTAAAAGAGGAGGCAAAAAAGGGCAATTGTATAAATACGGAATCTTCCCTTGTAACAATATCATTCACGAGGAGACTATCGTTACCATTGATTATGTATAATATTCTTTTGCTCTTTTTGTTTTTCAGAAACGTGTTAAAAATGATTTGTATGCCGTCCGGCCTGTAAAGAGTGAACTGGTATGCGCCTTCTTTCAGCACCGGTGTCTTGCCTATCCAATGGATAGACAAGAAAACCAGGATGAATAAATAATAGACCGGCACATATTTTTGAGATAATAATTTTTTTCTTTTCATTTTTTCTATATTTTTTATTTTACATCAAACCAAAGTTTGGTGGTTAAAAGATCCGGTCCCTGGTTGGTAATTGCGTTTTTATAACTCTGGCCGTTCAGGGATTGTTCCGCACCCGGATAAAGGAAACGCACGGGTATTTTTCCATCCAGCACTCCGGCAACTGCAGGAATTAATTGCGGATAATCTAGCCTGCGCCATTCAGCAAAAGCTTCCAGGCCCTGGCCAAACAAAGCAATCCATTTTTGGTTTCCAATAGACTTTTTAAAGTTACCCGTCTCATACTGAACAGCCGGCTGCGCCAGGTATTCAGCAATGATGGCTTCACTGGAGATATTGTATTGATTGAAAGATGCTTTAATGGCCTGGGTATAAAGAACAGCAGGATCTTCATTTGTAAAGCCCCTGGCAGCAGCTTCTGCGCGGTCAAATAAAAGCTCTGCATAATTGAATAAAACTGCAGGAGCATGCGGATCTAAAAAATACGTCCCGGGTTTAGAGGTTTTTGAGAAACCATAATTACTGGCATCTCCTACTAATAACCCATTGGGAAGTCCGACATATTCCTGTGGCGTGGCATCCTTGGTTTTAGCCGTGTAGATGGATAATCGCGGATCCTTTAAATCAATTAATTTATCAACGATGGTTTTGCTTAGGCGATAATCATCCCGTGTATCAAAGTAATTGCTGATTGGGTTTTGATTCGGAGAATTCACATAAACCAATTGGGCGATTTCTTTTGTATTGTTAATAAACGATCCCCCTTCAGTCTGAATAGCTGTTATTATTTGTTTTGAAATTCCGGGTTCCCGGTCAGCAATCCTTAAGGCAAGGCGCAAACGTAGTGAGTTTGCAAACTTTTTCCAGAGGGAAATATTGTTTTTATACAGGATATCTCCGGCAATTGCCTTTCCATTAGGATCAAGGGAAGTTTGGGCTATTTTCAAATCTTCCAGTAATCCCAGATACACGTCTTTTTGAGCATCGTAGGCAGGCGTCAGATATTGGTCAATTTTGATGGATTGCTTATAGGGAATATCACCAAAATTATCTGTGAGCAGCGAGTATATCCAGGAGCGGAGAACAAGAGCGACACCTTTATAATTCGGATTGTTTTCCTGATCACTCATTTTAATGATCTGGTTTAAGTTAACAATACTTGAATAGCCAACCTTCCAGAGACCCTGGAAATCATTATTAGTCAGGATGTATCTGTCAGGATCTGTGTATTGGATCATGGACCAATGCTGAATAAAAAGAGAAGTAGGATTTGATCCACGGGAAATTCCCCAATATTCATCTACTATGTTCTTTGTTGCCGCCGTAAGTAAATAATCAGGTTTTGCTATTTCTGCTGAATTCGGATTTTGATTGATCCTTTCCAGCTCTTTTGAGCAGGATGTTATTGAAAATAATAACGCTGCTAATAATACTATGTATGCATATTTGTGTGTCATTGTCATTAAAATTTAAGGTTAATATTAAAGCCTAAGTTGCGAACAGTTGGAAGCGTAAGGTTTTCCGATCCCTGGGCATTGCCAGTATTGAATGCAGTTTCGGGATCTATATTGGGTACATTTTTATGAATGATCCAAAGATTACGTCCTACTAAAGAAACGGATCCGCTTTGAAAGCCAATTTGTTTAATCCAGTTTGAAGGAAGTGAATAACTTAGTTTTACTTCCCGAAGTTTTATAAAAGACGCGTCGTAAATAAATTGCTCATCCACATTTGTAAATCCTTTGTAATAAAGTTGTGCCGGCAAAATGGTTGAATTCGCCTTACCATCCGCATATACTCCTGGGAAAATATTTCCGTCATTATACACTGTTTCTCCATTAGGCGCACTCGTCGTACCGTTTAATCGAATAGTTCCTGAGGCTTTGTTATCGCCAGGATAATAATAGGTTAAACCTCCATGAGCTGCATCCCGGCCGGGTAAGGTAGAAGCAAGTACCCCGGTATATGTGCCTGTGCGATTGGTATTGGAATATAAAGATCCGCCGATTTTGGCATCAATGAGAAAACTCAGATTGACATTTTTATAAGTGAAACTGTTTTGGATACCACCTAACCAATCTGGAGTGAATTTTCCAAGATATTGTTTTGTAGGGTTAATTAACGGCGTTCCACCTGCACTTACAACAATTTCCCCGGAAGAATTACGCAGATAAGCATTTCCAAACAATGTTCCATAAGGCTGGCCCACCGCAGCAAGCACTTGCACGGTACGATTACTTCCCAATACATAGCTTTGTAACCTGCCTTCTTTATCCAATTCCAAAACATCGCTGCCATTCCGGGCATAATTCAAATTTACCTCCCAGCTAAATTGTTTGGTCCTAAATGCTGTCAAACCTAGTTGTACCTCTATGCCTTTGTTATTTATTTTGCCTCCATTGATGAGTTTTTGACCGTATCCAGTGGAAGGGCTTACGTCTACGCTTAAGATCTGGTCACTGCTGAGGGTAGTATAAACACTCACATCCAGGTGAAGCTTATTATTAAACAATCCCACTTCCAGTCCTGCCTCAGAAGAGGTCGTGGTTTCCGGTTTTAGGTCTTGATTGAGATTCTTGCTTGAAGCACTTTGTTGTGGATTTCCATTGAAAGGAGCTGTAAAATTGTAAGCGTTTATCAGTTGGTAGGGAAGCCCGTCTTTACCTACCTTAGACCAGCCTCCACGAAGCTTTGCAAAGCTTAGCGTAGAACTTTTAATATTTAAAGCCTGTGACAGTATAAAGCTTCCGTTAACAGAAGGGTAAAAGTATGAAAGATTCTTGACCGGCAGGGTAGAGGACCAGTCATTGCGCGCCGTCAGGTTTATATAGGCATATTCTCTAAATCCCACCTGGGCTGAACTAAAAAGACTATACACCTTTCTGCCGGAATAATAGTTGGAAGATATCAGTGCATCACGGGAATTGCTCAAGGTGTAAAGCTGACTCACAGCCAGTTTAGGGGCCAACTGATCATTTTGCTCAAATGTATTACTCTGAATATTTCCTCCCGCAAAAACGTCTGCTGTAAAATCACGACTCAGTTTTTTATTAAATTCAAGTCGTGCTTCCGTGTTGTTTTCACTCAGTGTGTAAGCATCTTCTTCATAGGATCCAAAAGGGGTTCCGTTCGTGCCGTAAGCAGTTTTTATTTTCCGACGGTCAGTATAATAATCAGTTCCTGTACGAAGGTTGGCCGATAAGTAATCCGTGATTTTATAATTTAGTTCAGCGCTGCCGATTAGGCGGTCGCGTCGCTGACCCACTGTATTTTCATAAGCAATAAAATAGGGATTGCTATAATAGCTGTTATTCCAGTTGAAAGTATTTCCGTCTTCATCGATATAATTCTTAAGTTGGTGAATATCCACCTGCCGGCCAAACCAGGTAAACTGCAACATACTGCTGGTAGCTCTTCTACCGCCGGACGCCGGAAGGTTTGCTGCTTCGTCACGGATATAATTGGCTATAGCATGCACTGTAAGCCTGGGTGTTACACGATAAGTGGTATTCACCAGGAAAGAATTTTTCCCCTGGTCAGAATTGGGAATCACACCCTTTTGTTTCAGGTTATTGTAAGAAAACCGAAAATCAAATTTCTCATCTGAGCCTGCTATGGCAATTCCATTGTTGTAAGTATATCCTGTATTAAAGTAATCCCGCACATTATTTGGGTGCGCTATAAAAGGAACGGCTTCTCCTTTTGAATAAAATTGTGGAATCAACCGTCCATCCAATGGCGGTCCCCAACTTTCATCCACACCATCGTTTACACCACCTCCTTTTCCATCTACATAACTAAAGCGGCCATTAGAACCCTGTCCGAAAGAATTTTGATAGGAGGGTAAAACCAGTAAATCAGAAAAGGTCGTATTGGAATTGAGCCTGATGCCAAGTCCTTTTTTATTCTTACCGGTTTTAGTTTTAATTAAAATGACTCCCGCCGCGGCACGTGAGCCATAGAGCGCTGCTGCATTAGGTCCTTTCAACACATTGATGGACTCAATATCTTCAGAATTGATATCTGCAATTGCATTGGCAAAATCTCTTGAACCTCCGGAACCCAGTAATTGAGAATTATCCACCGGTACGCCATCTACCACAAATAAGGGTTGGTTATTCCCATCAATAGACGTTTCACCCCGAATGATGATCCTGGAAGAGCCAATATCACCCTGGCTATTGGTGACATTTACACCGGCGATTTTTCCGGCCAGGGCATTCACCAGGTTGGTTTCTTTGGCTTCGGAAATATCTTCAGATTTTAATTGCTGCACCGCGTAGCCTAACGATTTTTTTTCTTTTGAAATACCCAATGCGGTAATCACTACTTCATTTAGGATATTATCATCCTGCTCCAGGCTAACTTTAATAAAAGTGGTAGAAGGTAATATGGGTATTTCCTGTGGCTTGTATCCAATAAAAGAGATGATGAGGTTACTTTTTTCAGGAGCGTTTATTTTAAAATTTCCTTTTGCATCTGTCAAGGTGCTTTTAGAGGTGTTTTTGACGGAGACAGAAGCCCCGGTAAGAAATAGGCTTTTGTTTTTTGTGCTTACATTTCCCTCTATTTGAAGTGTTTGCGCATGGATGGATTGTGAAAATAGGAGCAATAGAATGCCCGTTAAAAGTTTATAACTTTTGTACATAATTGAATGTTTTTAGTAATTTTTTTTGAAGATTTTTTTTGAAAATTTTTCCGGTAAAGCGATACACCAGGCATGGATCAGGACACAGATATAGCTATCGTCATAGCATGATGATGTGCATGTCAATACCTTAGTCAGGCTATTACATTTTGAAACCGGAAGAGTGTTTGGAAAACTATTTACAACAACAACAGCAGCTACCGGAATTGGTAGTACAACACCACATAGTAAGGTGGTGTGAGAAATTAAAAGAAGGAACCTGTAAATTGGCCGGAGTGATTCCTTTTAACTGTTTCATTTTATTGTTTTTGAATTTAGTACACTTTTGAACTACGAATCAAGTCATCCATTTAGAGTGGCCATTTTTCAGAAAAAAAAAGCACCTCTGACAAATCAGAAGTGCTCGAGTTATTTTAAACCAATGATGTTTAACTTTTGCGTCTGACTTATCTTTCCCATTATCCGGGATGGATTTAGCACCATTTCTACAATATTTGTTTAGACGGTTGCCAAGACTTCATCGGGCCATTACCCTCTGTCTTTCTTGATAAGTAATCTTTAATTACGAATGCAACATTAATGCATTCTGGTTTTTCTGCCAAATTTTTTTTTGAATAACTTTTTTTTTAAAATTGGGAATTTCCTATTTACCTACGCACCAAAAAAATAGGTATCATTCTACCTTTTCGGCAAAAGCCGCTTTTGCCGCCTCAGCTGCTTTTTCATCTCCTAAATAATTCCAATTAATTCCATTGATATATTTCTTAAAAACCCTGGTCATATCAGCCGGGGTTGTTTTTTGAATCTTACCAATAAATTCCTGGTCCATTTTCCAATTGCCCAATATATCGGCCTGGCCAAGAGAGGTTGCCATTCTATCTGTGCTTTCTTCCTTCATATAATTTGAGGTAATGAAAAGATTCCGGATATCATTAAATTCCTTCTGAGAAAAGCCATCTGATTTTAATCTGTTTACTTCATTCACCATTACCTCCACGGATGTTTTGGGATCGGTCGTGCTGACATACATATAACTGTAAGGCATTTGAAGTGGAAGGGAGACTGCATACGGGGCATAGGATAGATTTCTATTTGTACGTATTTCTGTAAAAAGGTTACCACTGAAGGCAGCGATTGCCAATCGACCAGGTGCATAATCGTTAGAAGTAAATAGCGGAGCATCCATAATTCCCATGATGTAATTTGTTGCCAATTTACGAGGTTCAATATTTACTGAATTGGTGGTTATTACCGGAGTTTGGTATTTATATTCTCTGTAGGTTTTGGAGGGAAGATCTTTAAAAGCTTTTTGGATCTTAGCGGTTATATCCTGCTTTGATATTTTTCCAACGACTACGATCAACATCCGGTTTTTGTTCAGTAATGTGTTGAAATAATAATCTTTTGCATCCTTCGCGGAAATAGTATTTATAGTATTTGCTTCACCCATGGGATCGGTCGCATAAGGAGTTCCCTTGAATGTATTTGCGATGCCCATCTTTAAAAGTTTGCTATCCGGGTCTCCATCCATGTTTTTTATCTGGGATACTATTTTTTGTTTCAAAAGGTCGTAATCCTTCTCATTAAATGCAGGCTTTTTTACAGCAGAACTCAAAAGGTCCCAGCCTTCATTAAAATATTTACTGATGCAGTTAAGACTGATCATTCCATAATCGAGAGTTGAGTTTCCTGACACAAAAATTCCGTATTTATCTGCTTTATCTTTAAAGGCATCCGTGGAATAGTTGCCCGCACCACATTCCGTTGTGCCGGAAAGAGCCAGGTTTTCTATACCTGCTTTTTCCGCCGGGTAATTTGTAACACCCCCTTTATAATAGACACTCACATTGATAATGTCTTTAACTGTGGGTTTCATGATAACTGTAATGCCATCCACTACAAACTTTTCTGCATTCTGAGCGAAGGCGGAATGGCTGAATAATACTATTTGAATGATTGAAAACGAAATATTGAAACGTTTCATAATGAATTTTTTAGAAGTAAATTAATTGGCTTTGAAAAAAGTTGCAGGCTTCATTTGCTCATCCATTTGTGGACTTACCAAAAGCCCGGCGGCGTATGGATTTCCTTTAATGTATTTCTGTACATAAGCTTGAATGTCCTCGCGTGTAACTTTTTTCAGATTTTTGATGTAATCAAAGTAATAGTCCAGTGTAGAAGAACTCCACCAGAATGAAACAGTGTGTACGTAATTAGAAGTGATTTCCTTTCCTCTTATATCATTTATCTCCAATTGCCTTTTGGCTGTTTCCAATTGTGTATCTGTAAAATAATCCTCACTATCCATCTGGTTTATCTGGTTCTTCATTTCCTCAAAACACTCTTTTACTTTGGCCGGATTTGGTATAGCAATAAAGGAGATTGGACCAACATATTTTTGGGTGAGATAGTTGAATTGTATCTGTAAGGCGAGTCCAGACTCTAATAAAGATTTACTCAATTTAGATGAATTTTGACTTAGAATAAACGAAAGTACGTCTGCGGCATAGGTCGCTTTACTATCATGGCGCGTGTCAGGTCCCATCCATTGAAACATAATCATCGGCACCTTGGCGTTTTCAGACTGAACAATAAAATAGTTTGATTTTTCCAAAGGTTTAAATTCAGGAATCGGATATTTCACAAAAGGGTCGAATCCGGATGATTTCCATCCGCCCATTATTTTTTCCACCTGTTTAAAAACTTCCTCGTGATTTACATCGCCCGCAACCGTCAGCAAGGAATTATTCGGCCAATAGTATTTATTTTTAATGGCTTCCATTTTTGCGGGAGTCGCAGTAAGGATTACCTCATGATTACCGATCACGTTCTTTCTACTGTATAGATTCCCCCATACATGATGGTTCATTGTGTCAAATAATGCAAAAAAGGGATTGGATTCATTTCGTTGAAATTCTCCATCTACAACTACATTTTCTTTCTTCATTTCGGCAGGATCAAATTTGGGATATTGAATAGCAGAATTCATAAACTGCAACCCTTTTGTCAAATTAAATTTGGGAAGAGTGAAATAATAATTGACTCTCTCTTCCCCGGTGGTTCCGTTAAAAGAAATACCCAGCTCTTTTATTCTATCCATAAAAGCTTGTTGGTTCGGGTAGTCTTTATTGGCCTTAAAAAACATGTGCTCATATAAATGGCTTAGTCCATTGAACTCCGGGGACTCAGTATAGGATCCATTCTTTGTAGCAATTTCAATAGTAGCAAGGGGCACACTGTGATCTTCAATAACCAGAATCTGTAAACCATTCGGAAGGGTTTTTAGAAAAAAGTTAGAAGGCAGGGCTGATTGAGAATAGCCGGCGAATGTAATAAGCATCACCAGCAGCAAGAAAGAAATTTTCTGATGCATAAGATTGTTTTGAAAAATGAAACAAAAAAGCTCATTTAGCAGCACAATTTTTTCAGGGGAATTGGACGGATAATAGAAAAGAAAAAAAATGAATACTATTTGCTGGATTCATTTTTGACAGATATAAAGGTAAATATTTATTTTACTTCTTGAAAAAAAAATGGGTGCACTTCTGAATGTCGCAACGACACGTTAATGTAGGACAATAGATATACTCCGACGAGGCACAGATCCTGTTAGTGGGACGCCAACCAGCGACATTTTAAAATACATTGAGATGTATTTACAGGGAGGGAGTTTTATCTCTATTTAAATCTGCAAAATTCGGCGGACAATATTCGACCCCGTTGGGGTCGGTGTAAAAGGATTCAACATTTGCTATCAACATTTGACCCCGTTGGGGTCGGTAGAATCTTCTAT
>JBBSUB010000153.1:0-10383 GCA_038235345.1 Chitinophagales bacterium | reverse complement strand
CTACCATAGCAAGTTCAACGACCGAATTAAATACGAAAGTCAATATTTCTGATACGGCTTCGATGTTGAGCCCTTATACAACGACTCAAAGATTGATTGATTCATTAAGCCATGTTCAAACCAGAATCAGTTTGAAACTGAATATTGCTGACACAGCTTCCATGCTTGCACCATACGCCAACGCATCAACAGTTAATAACTCCATCGCGACAAAAGTGAATATTTCTGATACATCTTCTATGTTGAGTACTTATGCAAGAACTCAAAGCATGCTTGATTCATTAAACCTTGTTCAAAGCAGAATAAGTTTAAAATTAAATATCGCTGATACGGCTTCCATGTTGAGCCCATACGCTACCGTTTCCAGTTCCACGACCGGATTAAATACGAAAGTAAATAGTTCTGATACTGCCACCATGCTGAGTTCTTATGCAAGAACCCAAAGAATGATTGACTCTTTATCATTGGTTCAAAGCAGAATCAATTTAAAATTAAATATTTCTGACACAGCCGCGATGCTAAGTCCTTATGCGACTGTTGCTAATTCAACCACTGGATTAAATTTAAAATTGAATATTGCTGATACTGCCAACATGGTGAGTTCTTATGCAAGAACCCAAAGAATGATTGACTCTTTATCATTGGTTCAAAGCAGAATCAATTTAAAATTAAATATTTCTGACACAGCCGCGATGCTAAGTCCTTATGCAACAGTAGCCAATTCTACTGCAGAATTAAATACCAAAGTAAATATTGCTGATACTGCTTCTATGTTGAGCGTGTATGCAAGAACTCAGCGCATGATTGATTCTCTGACTTTGGTGCAAAACAGAATTGATTTAAAATTAAATTTGTCTGACACAGCCGCGATGTTATCGTCATATGCTAAACAGGCAGCTTTGAGGGACTTGGTTGATGTAAGCACCGCGCAAACTATTGACGGAACAAAAACTTTTAGCTCTGATCTTTTGGTAAATAGTATAGTAGTTGGGCGCGGAACTGGTAATATAAGTTCGAACACCGCCACTGGGTCCGGGACTCTTGCCAATAATAACGGTGGTTATAATAATACTGCCAACGGATTTTACACACTCAATAATAATACAACCGGTCAGGGCAATACGGGGAACGGGTTTGCCGCTCTTAGTTATAATACCACCGGGAGTTACAATACAGCAAATGGAGTTGCGGCCCTACAAACAAATACAACCGGGAACTATAATACAGCAATTGGTTACCAGGCTGACGTAGCCGGAAATAATCAAACTAATTCAACGGCAGTTGGTTATGGTGCTATTGTAAACGCGAGTAATAAAATTCAATTAGGTAATGCAAGTGTAACGGCTGTAAATACCAGTGCGGATATTACAGCTAAAAGTTTTAAAAAATCAGGCGGTACTTCATCACAGTTTTTAATGGCAGATGGAACCGTTTCTACTGGTAATACGATTACTGATGCAGCTGATGAGTTTTCTGCAACTGCATCACAAACAAGCTTTAATTTAACACAAACACCATCGGCGAATAGTAAAGTGAAAATGTACATAAACGGAATCAGGATTAGTAATACAGCCTATTCTGTAAGTGACAAAGTACTAACTTATAATGCGGCTAATAATGGAACTTATTCCTTAACCGCAACTGATAGAATCCAGTTTGACTATTTTTATTAATCCTTATTTATGAAACAATTTCTTTTTATTGTTCTGATGCTTTTTATGATAAGCGCCGTGTTTGGTCAGGGCTTAAATAAGTATGGAAAAAATAGTAGCAATTCATCTGAGTTGGTGAATGAGAATGGCGCTTTGGGTAAAAGTGGCCTAAGTAAAAATGGGAGTATTTATTCCATTTCGGGAACTTCAAACGGGCTTAATTTTGATGGAATTGATGATTATGTTTCTTTGCCGGCAGCTACTTATTTCAATGGCGACTTTACGATTGAATGTTGGGTTTATCCAAGAAGTTTTGCAAACTGGGCACGGATTATTGATTTTGGAAATGGCGCAGGTAGCAATAATATCTTACTTTCTTATACTTACGGAACCAGCGGTGCGCCCGGCTTTTATGTGGAAGGGCAGCAATTCCAGGCCACGCAAACACTTTCTTTAAATCAATGGTCTCATATTGCCGCGACGTTAAATGGTAATACAGCCACTATTTATATCAATGGAATTGCCGCGGGAACTGCTACTTTGCCTAAACCCGTAAATATCGTGCGTAACAATTGTTATGTAGGAAAGAGCAATTGGGGAGGTGATCCAAACGCCAATGCCACTTTTGATGAATTACGTATTTGGAATGTAGCTAAAACTGCTACAGAAATTCAGGCTTCTATGAAAATGGAACTTGCAGGCAACGAGGCAGGATTGGTAGCCTATTACAATTTTAACCAGGGTGTGTCTGGTGGCCTTAATACCGGTATTACTTCACTCATCGATAAAACCTCCGGTGCGGGCACCGGAACATTAAACAATTTTGCGCTAAATGGAAGTACCAGTAATTGGATTAATGGTGCACCAATTTCTGACGGTATCACACCCGCCAGCGCGGCTGCCAGTGCTTACGCAATTAAGCAAGCATTTCCTGCTTCTGCGGATGGATATTATTGGATCAAAAATTCGAATATAAACGGAGGAAACCCATTTCAAATCTATGCAGATATGACGACAGATGGAGGTGGCTGGACGTTGATTATGTGTAACGCATCTAATGCCGGATGGAATTTTAATAATGCCATTTCACTCAATCCGACTGCACCATCCATCAATTCCAATTATTCAATTATTGGTTGGGCCAATTATATTAAAAAAAGCGTCAGCGGCTTTCAATATATGATTGATGCGAATACAAGAAACAGCTTTGGTGGTATCTGGACGGCGAACGGTGACTATACCTTTGTAAAAAATAATAACACTCAAACCAATGTTACACTTGATATAAAATTTGGAACATGGAATTATCATGATGCCGGAATTGAACAAAGAATGCCCTGGTATTCAAATTGCAGTGGATTTATCACGACAAGTATACAATGTGACGGGGGTAGCTGGTGGGGTACTTTAATTTCTAATAGTGGCTGGACCCCCGCTCCCTGGATGAATAGTGGATGTGGTGTCGAAGGTTGTATGCCCAATCCGGGCAAGATATGGTATTGGGTAAGATAAAAATTATCAGTACAGGCTTTTTAACCTGACCAACAATAAGTGATGATTTTTATGTATACCGGGGGTAGAAAACAAAAAAAATATCTTTGAATTTATCCTATCAATTTTATATTTACTTTTGACCACCTGCCATCCGGAAGGTTATCATCAAATTATAGAAATAAAAAAATTGAAACCAGGAAATGGCCAAGTCAAAAAAACCAAAACACATAGCAGTAGCAGGAAATATAGGTGCAGGAAAAACAACCCTAACCGAATTGTTAAGCAAGCATTACAAATGGATTCCCCAATTTGAAGATGTCGATCATAATCCGTATTTGAATGATTTTTACGAAGAAATGCCCCGCTGGAGTTTCAATCTTCAGATTTATTTTTTAAATAGCAGGTTAAATCAATTATTGGAGATACAAAGGGGGACAGAGACGATTATCCAGGATCGCACTATTTATGAGGATGCGAATATTTTTGCTCCCAATCTACATGATATGGGCCTGATGACTACGAGAGATTTTAATAATTACTATAGTTTTTTTGAAACTCTGAAGTCAATGGTAAAACCGCCGGATTTATTGATTTATTTGAATGCATCCGTCCCAACCCTTGTTGCCCAGATTCAAAAAAGAGGCCGTGAATATGAAGAGAATATCCGCCTGGATTATTTGAAAAAACTCAATAATTTTTACAATAAATGGATCGAAGATTATAAGGAAGGACCATTGTTGATTGTAAATGCAGATACCAATAAATTTGCTGAGAACGAAGAAGATCTTGGTGAGATCATCAACCAAATTGATGCGCAGTTATATGGCTTGTTTTAATATAGGTGTTAGGTGTTAGGTGTTAGGTGTTAGGTGTTAGGTGTTACGTGTTAGGTGTTAGGTGTTAGGTGTTAGGTGTTAGGTATTAGCCAAAATTGGCAGGAGTTTGAAAAAGTATATGGCTATCGCTATTTTATCAGTAGTTTCTGATTAATAATGTTTCGCAATGGGCCTTTTTTCTTCCCGAATCTATTCTTATTAAAAAACAGATCCGAAACTAATCTGGCTCAAATTGTTGAGCACCTTTTTTGTTTTGTCAGCCAACATTCCGTTAAGCTATTTTCCTCATTGAGGTATATAGATTCAAGGTTAATCTCTTTTCTTTTTTCATCAAGGAAAAAGAGAATTAGGAACAGGCAGTTATCAAGTAGAAAAGCTACAACATACAACCTACAACCTACTACCTACAACCTACAACCTACTACCTACTACCTTTTTGGTTCTGGCTTGTCCAACGGTTAACAGTTATTAGGCATTCGCCCTGATTGTTCTTTGATCCTCTTTTAGTTCTTCAGGCAATGGGATTTCTCCATTTTCTGTAAACAACTTGGAATGAATCCCTCTTTTTATGAGCACATTAATATTGTTATTTTTTACATCAAAATAAACGACTGAATAATAAGAAGAGCAATCGTTCTGTTTACATCCGCTTGCAGAATATATCCCCTGGACTTTTTGGATGGGCGTCTGAACATTCCAGTTTTCCTTAAAATATTGAAATTCATTTTCAAGTAGATTTTCAAGACGTTTTACAAGAACGCTATCTTCAAACATACCTGCTTCCATAGCAGTTTTTCCATTCCAGTTTTCAATAAATTCAAGGGAAGAGGTGGGCACAATATTCCGGTGGACTATATTTTCCACAAAGGGTGAATCCGCTCCGGCTGCTTCCTCTGTTTTGCCCTTTTCATTGCACGAAATAAGTAGAAGAGACGTTGCGATTATTAAAAAATATTTCTTCATATTTGGTATTTTTTTTCTTTTATACAAAGCTAAATTAGAACACAAAGAGCAATAAGTAAATCTTTGTTTTATTTTACCTGTAAACAATACAGATTATAATCATTGCGTTTTTTGATAATTTTGTGGATTAGCCGAATCAAAATTCGCAATAGATTGATCACTGCAAAACAACGTTTAAATTGGCCAATGAAAAAAGCGGTGCGATTTTTAATCACACCGCTTAAAATAGTTAATTTTATAGTACTAAACCTTTGGAGCGGCAGCTAAGATCTCTTCACTCGCATGATCCGCGAATTTTTCGAAATTTTTAATGAACTGATGTGCCAGATTTTTCGCTTTTTCATCGTATTCTTCTTTGTTGTTCCAGGTATTCCGTGGATTTAAAACTTCCGAAGGAACTCCGGGACAACTTTCCGGCATCAGCGTTCCAAATATAGGATGTGCTTCATATTGTACATCGTTCAGTTTGCCTTCTAAAGCAGCAGTGATCATTGCCCGCGTGTACGCTAATTTTATGCGGCTTCCTATACCATAAGCGCCACCGCTCCAGCCGGTATTGATCATCCAGACATGCACATCATGTTTCTTCATTTTTTCACCAAACATTTCAGCATAGCGTGCAGGGTGTAAGGGTAAGAAGGGAGCGCCAAAACAAGCGCTGAAAGCAGGTTTAGGTTCATTTACTCCTTCTTCTGTACCAGCCACTTTAGCCGTATAACCACTGATAAACTGGTACATTGCCTGTCCGGGAGTGAGTTTACTTACCGGAGGTAAAATGCCATACGCGTCCGCTGTAAGCAAAAATATATTTTTCGGAATTTTACCAACTGATGGATGAAGTGCGTTGCTGATGTAATCCAGCGGATAGCTAACTCTTGTATTTTCAGTTATTTCTTTGCTGGAAAAATCAATTTTATTCGTACCCTTTATAAAAGTTACGTTTTCCACTAAAGCACCTGGTCTGATGGCATTATAAATCTCCGGTTCTTTTTCCGCGCTCAGATCAATCGTTTTAGCATAGCAACCACCTTCAAAATTAAAAACAGAATTTTCTGTCCAGCCATGCTCATCGTCTCCAATTAATTTCCTGTTAGGATCAGCGCTAAGTGTTGTTTTTCCTGTTCCGCTTAGTCCGAAAAATATAGCAGTATCCCCATCGTGGCCCATGTTGGCCGAACAGTGCATACTGAGCACATTTTTATCGTGAGGTAATATGTAATTTAAAATGGAAAAGATGCCTTTTTTTATTTCACCTGTGTATGCTGAACCACCAATCAGGACCATTTTTTTTGTGAAATCAATGATTGTAAAATTTCCTTGTCTCGTTCCATCGGTTTCAGGATCTGCAAGAAAAGATGGTGCGTGAATAATGTACCAGTCCGGGGTAAAATCGGCTATCTCACTTTCGGTTGGTCTCAAAAACATATTGTATGCAAACAAGTTACTGGACGGATCTTCATTAATAGTCCGGATATTTAACCTGTATGCAGGATCTGCACAAGCATAAGAATCTCTTATCCAAATTTCTTTATCTTTTAAATAGTCAATCATTTTATTTAAAAGACCATCAGCGTATTTTTTTTCTATTGGTTGATTGAAAGTATTCCAGTCGATAGAATCTTTTGTGATACTATCTTTCACAATGAATTTATCCTTTGGGCTCCGTCCGGTAAATTTTCCTGTTTTAATGACAAGAGCTCCTGTATCATTTAATTTCCCTTCGTTTCTTTCCACACATTGAGTGGCCAATTCCTCCGGTGATAATTGATAAAATGTGTTTTGCGAGGATGTAAATCCGGCAGAAAAAAGTAAATTCTTAGGTGCAGCGAACATCGTTGGTACTGACATGAAAAAAAATTTTTTATTGGTGATTTTTACGAAGTTAGACAATACATTTTGGGCTGTTTTTAAATATAGGCCTTCTGAACGTGCTTTTATTTGGTCTAACCCAAAATTGAGGTGTGAATATTCAATAAATTATGAAATTTGTTAGAAAGAATTCCTTAAGTATTATTTTTTGTTAAAAACAATGAAAACTTCTTTTTTCTATTGTGTATGAGTTACGCAAATGAATCTCCCAAAATAGAAAAAAATTATTCGTGTATCTTGCAATACTTAAAATTAAAGATTCATGAAATATCTACCTCTTAATTCCGAAATTTTTGTCAGAAACAGGCATCGGTTTATTGATAAAATGGAAAAGAATTCAATCGCCATTTTTAACAGTAATGATGAGCTTCCAACGAATGGGGACGGCTTGCATAGTTTTGTGCAGAATTCAGACCTGTTTTGGCTTTCAGGAATTGAGCAGGAAGATACGATGGTCATATTATTTCCTGAACATCCCGATCCAAAATACAGGGAAGTATTGGTTTTAGTACGGCCAAATGAATTAAAAGAGAAATGGAATGGGCATCAATTGCGTAATCATGAAGCGGAAGCTATTTCAGGTATGAAAACGATCGTGTACCTGGATGTTTTGGACGGATTACTTCAACCATGGATTCACCTGGCAGATACCATTTATTTAAACACAAACGAGAATGACCGCAAGGCAAATTTAGTTCCGGTTAGGGATTACCGGTATGCAGCCGCTATGCGTGAACGTTACCCTCTTCATCAATTTAAACGCAGTTCGAAAATAATGCGGGAAGTGCGGGCTATTAAAACCGACCTTGAAATAGAAGTGGTTCAAAAAGCAATTGATATTACCGACAATACGTTCAGGCGTTTATTGAAATTTATAAAACCCGGTGTCATGGAATATGAAATTGATGCTGAAATATGGCATTCGTTTTTATCCCAAAGAGCCACTGGCCCGGGATATGGAAGTATCCTTGCAAGCGGCGATAGTGCCCGGACCTTACATTATGTATCCAATAACCAGGAGTGTAAGGATGGTGATATGATCTTAATGGATTTTGGAGCAAGCTACGGTAACTTCAATGCGGATCTCTCCAGAACAATTCCTGTTAATGGAAAATTTACAGACCGTCAGAAAGAGGTTTATAATGCTTGTCTTGATTTGCATCATTATTGCGCATCGATTCTAAAACCTGGTATAAGCATTAATGAATACACTGAAAAAGTTGCTGATGAAGCCACGGTGATCTTTCAACGCATTGGTTTGCTTACAGCAGAAGAAGTTAAAAATGAAGATCCGGAAAACAGGGCTTACAGAAAATATTTATATCATGGAATTTCACATCATTTAGGAATTGATGTGCACGACGTTGGTACCAAAACAGAACCAATAAAGCCGGGAATGTTATTTACGATTGAACCCGGTATTTATATTGAGGAAGAGAAAATGGGCGTTAGGATTGAGAATAATTTCTGGATCACAGAAAATGGAAATATCGATTTAATGAAAAATATTCCAATAACGGTGGAAGAGATTGAAAAACTCATGGGGGAGGAATAGTTTGTTGTTTGAAGTTTGAAGTTTGTAGTTCAGAGTTCGGAGTTCGGAGTTCGGAGTTCAAAGTTCACTTCAACGCGAAGCTTTAAACACGCAGTATTCAACGCCGCAGGCATTCAACATTCATCCCGCTACCTAACACCTAACACCTAACACCTACTATGCGCCAAATCCCAAATATTTTCACCCTTCTCAACCTCTTTTTTGGAGGTATGGCAATTATCTTCGCCTTACAGACAAACACGGTTATTATATATATTGATCAGCATTACAACAGTAGTTTTAATATTCCTGAAAAATTGACCTGGGCGTCTATTTGCATAATTATAGCTGCAATAATTGATTTTTTGGATGGATTCGTTGCCCGTCTTTTAAAAGCAACAAGTGAATTGGGAAAACAACTTGACTCGTTAAGTGATGTTGTGAGTTTTGGTGTGGCTCCTTCTGTTATTATCTATCAATTATTACGTTTCAGTTTTGCCCGGGAAGAAAACGGTTTGGATGTATCACTACTGGCTCTTATGCCGGCACTTATTATTGCGATGGCTGCTGCTTATCGCCTGGGGAAATTTAATATAGCTACAGATCAGACCTACTCTTTTAAAGGAGTACCCGTGCCGGCCATGGGAATTCTAATTGCATCTTTTCCATTAATATTGCACTTTAATACCTTACCGGGCATTAATGGCATTATTATGAATAAATGGTTTTTGTATGGATGCATCGTGGTTGTTTCTTACCTGATGGTGAGCAATATCCCGATCATGTCTTTAAAATTCCCTGACTATTCCTTCAAGAATAATATTCCAGTAATAATATTAATAGTCATTGCACTGCTGGCTGCGGTATTTTTGCATTGGGTGGCAGTGCCCGTCGTTTTTATAGCGTATATTTTAATCTCAATAATCAATTCAAAAAAATTACAACCGAATGAACTTTCAAGCTGAAATAAAAATAATGCCCCTAAAAGAATTGTTGGATCCGCAGGGTAAAGCCGTATTATCCGGATTGGGTAATTTAGGAATAAAAAGTATAGAGGATGTGCGGATCGGGAAAAACGTTCTTTTAAGTATTGAAGCAGCCACAGCGGAAGAAGCAAAATCTATTGCTGAAGAAGCTGCCGGAAAACTCCTTGCCAACCAGGTAATGGAAGAGTACAAGGTGACTATTCTCTAATTTTTTCATGATAGCCAGGTGATTTATACCTTGCTTATTATTTTTTTCAAATGCTTTATATTGTTCCATCGCCAATTGGTAATCTTGGGGATATGACTTTCCGGGCAATCAAGGTATTAAAATCGGTGGATTTAATATTAGCAGAAGATACCCGGACTTCCTCGGTGCTTTTGCGGCATTACGAAATTGACAAACCGGTCACTCCCTATCATCAGCATAACGAACATAAAATTGTCGCTCATTTAGCAGAACAATTGGTTACAGGTAAAACCATGGCGTTAATTACCGATGCAGGTACGCCGGGTGTAAGTGATCCTGCTTTTTTATTGGTTCGGGAATGCATTAAAAATGATATCCGGGTGGAATGTCTGCCGGGAGCGACTGCCTTTGTTCCTGCTCTTGTGAATAGCGGTTTACCCATGAACAGTTTTTGTTTTGAAGGATTTATTCCGCTGAAAAAGGGAAGACAGACTTTTTTAAAAAACCTGGCAACGGAGCCCCGCACGATGGTTTTTTATGAAAGCCCTATGCGACTGCCCCGGACCTTAAAAGATTTTATTGAATATTTTGGACCGGAGAGGATGTGCTGCGTCAGCCGGGAACTCACTAAAATGTTTGAAGAAAATAAACGCGGAACGCTACAGGAAGTCATGGATTATTTTAATAGCAAAAAAGTAAGAGGGGAGATTGTGATAGTCGTACAAGGCAGTTTGTAGTAGGGACAGGTCGCGACCTGTCCGGTAAGTGGCGAAGGGCTGTATTTAAACTTTGAATTGCTTTCCATTTTATTCCGAAGGAATAATTCCTTTGTGCTCTTTGTGCCTTGGTGGCTTTTTGACTT
>JBBSUB010000152.1:0-10605 GCA_038235345.1 Chitinophagales bacterium | reverse complement strand
CGATTTTGTTCTGTATCATTCTTGTGTATTTAAGTGGCAATATGCTGTTGATGGTTGTAACCGCAGCGATGATTTTCCTTTTTCTTCTTTCGTGGCCGAGAAGTGCAAAAATTATTGCTGATTTGGATATTGAAATTTAGGGGGAAGTGGTTACTTTTCCGTTCGTAATCCATTTTATGGAAATTTGAAAAGTAGCTAAAAAATGAGGGGAACGATGTAAAATGAATAAGAAATTTCTTACACAAAACATTTCTTTTCCTGACTCAATATTTTCTCAAATTTCGATCTACATGGACGGTAGATAGTATCTTAATTGTTTTATTATCTTTACCAGTAGTGCTGTATAGAAGTTTTTATAAAATAAAAATCGGTAGGCATAACAGAATATTTCTTTAATTTACTAAAGCGAAACTTTTACTTTGACGACCTGCAGAAAAACATGAGAGCTGTCCCATCACATACCGATGAACAATTACTAAGTCTGATAAAGACTGGTAATGAAGCGGCGTTTACGATTCTTTTTGAACGCTACCGTTCAAAATTGTACTATTATCTTCTGCGCCATACTAAATCAAAAGAAATCGCTGAAGAGATCGTAATTGATATATTCATGAAACTATGGAAGGGAAGAGAATTAGCCGACCAAATTCAGGAAGTCTCCGCGTTTTTTCACAAAGTGGGTTACTACAAGGCATTGGATTTTTTAAGAACAACAGCCCGGAGACAACAACTTAAGCAAGTTTATATTAATCGTGCAAAGACAGAAGAAGAAAAAATGCCGGATGAATTGTTAATCGATGAAGAGACGAAATTACTCTTATTAAGGGCTGTAAATCAATTACCTCATCAACGAAAGTTAATTTATCAACTAAGTCGTGAAGAAGAACTAAGTCATGAGCAGATCGCAGATATTTTGAATTTATCAAAAAGTACGGTAAATAATACAATTGTTTCTGCAACACGTTCCATCTCTGATTATTTGAAAAAACACGTGATTGGAAAAGCTGCTTTATCTACATTGCTTGTTCATTTAATTTTGGAGACATGTCAACCATTTATTGACGGATAAAAATTTTTTTATTTTTTAAACACGAATTTTAGGCACGAATTTCACGAATTGAAGACCGTGTTTTTGTAGGGCACTTTTTTTAAGTCCTGTATTTTTTTACTGTAAAAAGGTTCTTCAATCGGAAAACCCCAATGGTCCAATCCCGCGGGAAGGTATTTTATTTGCAGAAATAAATTCTTCGTGTTCTTTGCGCTTCCTATGTTTATAAATTAAAGAAAATAGTTTACCACCAAGACACCAGGAACATAATGAGGGGAAACAAGTTTTTCTCTTTCTTTCTTTCCTTCTTTTCTTCTTCGTGTCCTTTGAGGTTTGTGGTATAAACAGTTTGTTGGTGTTGGATTGAAGAAATATACGAAAAGATAAAAAATTAAGTAACTGCTATAATAGGCCTGGAGACATGCTCCAGGAATTCATGTAATTCGTGCCTAAAATTCGTGTTTGACCCCTTTTTAAAAAATAAATCAATCCTCAATAGTTATTCAGAACCTCTCATGACGTAGTGTACGTATAAAGCCTGAATAATGTCGGAAGATCAAAGTCGTTTTTTACTACTGTATGACCTCTTTATTAATGATAAAGCAACTCCTGAAGAAGTCCGGGAGTTTTGGGCATTAACCGAAAGACTGGAAGACGATGATGTGGTAAAAAGGGCTATTTATTCATTATATCAGGCCCCGGTGCCGGAAGAAATAGCCAGAAAAAACTGGAGTGGAGCCGGGGAACGAATTTTTGGAAAAAAGGAAAAGAGATTCCGGATTTCGAAGCACCATTGGTGGGCAGCAGCGGCGACAGTTATTTTCGCTCTTGGTATTGGCGAATACATTTTTAACCAAAAAGAAAAGGGCATTTCCCAACCTGCAATAACGAAAGTTGCTACAGTAAAAGAATACGATGTTGCACCCCCAACAGTAAGTTATGCAACCATCACATTGGCCAATGGAAAAAGGATTTCAATAGACAGTGTAAAAAGTGGAATACTTGCACTTCAAAATAATATTGCCTTGACAAAAACCGCAGATGGTAAAATTAAATATGCATCAGGAACACAGGGGGAAAAGAGAAGCTTAGTCTTTAATACATTAACTAACCCCAAAGGAAGTAGAGTCATCAATATGGTACTGAATGATGGATCCAGGGTTTGGCTGAATGCAGCCTCTTCTATCACTTATCCTGTCGCTTTTGAAGGGATTGAGAGAGAAGTTGTCATTACAGGGGAGGTTTATTTTGAAATTGCGCATGATCTTAAAAAGAAATTTGTAGTAAAAGCAAACGGATTGTCAACGGAAGTCCTCGGTACTAATTTTAATATAAATTCCTATGGTGATGAGGATGAAATAAAAGTCACGTTATTACAGGGTAGCGTAAAGGTATTTGCAAACAATGGTTCTTCAGCTCTAATTAATCCTGGGGAGCAGGCGGTAGAAGGAGGAAATGGAAAGCTCAGCATTAATAAAAATGTGCAGGTAGAGGACGTGATTGCCTGGAAAAATGAACGGTTCAGTTTTAATGATGTAAATATAAAAAACATCATGAAAGAAGTGGCCAGGTGGTACGATGTGCAGATTGAATACAAAGGCAGTATGGATCATTTAAATTTTGGTGGAAATATGTCCAGACAAAAAAATGTTTCGGAATTACTGAAACGATTGGAAGCGACACAAGCCATTAAATTTGAGGTAGAAGGAAAAAAAATTACTGTAATTAAAGTGCTTTAAAAGGTTAATAAACCATTGATAAATAAATTGGAAAGGATCAGAAACCTTTTCAGCGTAGAAAAAATCAATAATAATTCATAATGAAAAAATATTTTAACTAACCCCACAAAACAAAACTATGGTGTCGAATCGTCTCAGGACTTTTACGTTATTCTCTCCAAACGGGAATAATTTCAATAAAAAGTCTTTTTTAAAGAAAATCAGGACAATCATGAAGATTACAGTTATTCTTCTGTTATCAGCATATATGACTGCCAGTGCAAATGGGTTTTCCCAAAACATTACACTGACAGTGACAAAAGCACCGTTAGAGAAAGTATTTAAAGAAATAAGAAAGCAAAGTGGATATGAATTTCTTTATACAACCAAAATGCTGCATCAGGCGAAGCTGGTAGATCTGAATGTCAAAAACTCACAGGTAGAAGAAGTACTTGAAATCTGTTTTAAAAATCAACCCTTTACCTATTCCATTATCGGAACGACAGTGATTATTAAGCCTGGGCAAAATAAAAACAGTACTGTTCAATCATTGGAAGAAATTCAGGCAGCACCTATTCGCGGACAGATAGTAGATGGGAAAGGCGATCCGGTTGCAGGGGCGACCATACAGGTGAAGGGGAACAAAAACAGGGCAACGTCTACAGATGAAAACGGCAGGTTCTCATTGGAAGCAAAGGGAGGCGAGGAACTGATCATTTCGCATGTATCATTTGAAACGAAAAATGTAAGAGTAGGTAAATCAGAAAATATAACGATTGTCCTGGAAGCAATTATTAGTCAATTGGAACAGGTAACTATTACAGGGTACACCGATTATTCCAGGAAAGAAAGCCCAAGTGCTACCAGCTATGTAGGTGGTAAAGACATTAATCTAACAACAATGAGTACGGTAGACCAGGCACTCCAGGGACGTGTACCCGGATTAAGCGTCGCTTCCAGCTCCGGTCAACCCGGCCAAAGTGCGTCAGTAGTGATTCGAGGTGTTGGAAGTATCGGAGGAAGTACAACACCCCTATATGTTATGGATGGAATTCCGATTGAAAGTGGTTATTTCCAAACGATTAATCCGCAGGATATTGAATCCGTTACTGTACTGAAAGATGCATCAGCCAAAGCCCTTTATGGTTCGAGAGGTTCTAACGGCGTTATTGTTATTACGACTAAAAAAGGTAAAAAAGGAAGTTTACGTGTGGGCTATAGTTCTCAATACGGTTTCTCAACCCTTACCAGCCCGGTCTTTGAAATGATGGATGCCAAAGAGCGCTTGCGCTTTGAAGAAGAAGTGGGATTGGAAACCGGCCGCGATGTAGGTGCAGGATGGACTTACTCGCCCAAGAATCCAAATTATTCTTCTAAATCGGCAGCATGGCAGAAAAGTGCAGATCACATCCTTGACAGTCTACGGGATATGAACACGGACTGGAGAGACTTATTCTTTCAAAAAGGTCGATTTATGCAGCAGCAGGTGAGCCTGAGCGGCGGTAATGATAATGTTCAATTCTATAATGCAATAGGTGTATGGAATGAAGATGGAATAGTGAAGAGAACAGGGTTAGACAGGTACTCTCTTCGTAGCAATGTAAATATGAAATTTGATAAGTTCACTGCAGGATTAAATGTTTCGATGGGTTATTCAAACTCCCGGTTTACCTATAATGAAGGTGGTACCGGAGTCGGATCGCCAATGGCTTCTGTCTATTATGCATTGCCTTATGAATATCCATATACGCCGGACGGTGTGTTGCATGCCGCTGATGGTGCTATCACATTTCTGGATACACGGGAAGGTAGCAGGGGTATTGATGCCTTGTACGGTACATCCAATAAGACAGAACAATTTAAAACCATTTTGGGGCTGAATATGGGCTATGAAATAACCCGGGGATTGAAAGTGACTACCCGCGCCGGGGTTGATTTGAGGAATTCAACCGACCAGGTATTCTTTAATCCTGATTCCTATATTGGAAGTAAACAAAAAGGACTAAAGGGATCTTTTGGAGAAGGACTAAGAAGAAATTATAATATTGTTTCCACCTCCGGCCTTACATATAAAAACAAAATGGACAAACATGATTTTGAGGTGTCCGGATTCTTCGAATATTTGTATAACCAGTACAAATCTTTTAATTATACAGGATATGGTTTAGATGACAGGTTACCGGAAACTCCGGCCGGAATTACAGTAAGTACCCAATTTCTTCCAAGTTTGGGAGGAGGACGTACATCCAGTGCCCTGGCTTCTTTTATGGGAGTAGGTCGATATACTTATAATGACAAATATACCTTAACAGCCAGTTACAGATATGATGGTGCCTCTTCAGTGCCTGCGACGAATCGCTGGCATGGGTTTTATTCTTTCGGAGCAAATTGGGATGCGAAAAAAGAAGATTTCCTGAAATCAAGTGATTTTATATCCACGCTGCGTTTGAGAGCTAGTTATGGCCAAACAGCAAGTCCCTTTGGAAGCAACTTCTTGTATTTGCCGACCTATTCGGTAAGTACCACGTATGGAGGACAGTCAGCAATCAGACCATCAGCCATAGGTAACCCTGATTTCGATTGGGAATTTGTAGATGAATTCAACACCGGTTTTGACCTGTCTCTTTTCAATTCGCAAAGAGTAAAGATCATCTTTGATTTCTACGACAGGATTACAAAAAATATGTTTATAGATCAGCCACTATCAGCAACATCCGGAGCCACCTCAGCTCCATTGAGTACAGGTAAGATGAGAAACAGGGGTGTTGAATTTAGCGTGAATGGTGATGTGATTTATAGCAATAGTTTTAAATGGACAATTGGTGTAAATGCCGGAATCAATCAAAACCGGATTTTATATGTGACAGATGTTACAGATGAGCTGCCTGATGGTGATACCAGGACAATCAAAGTAGGTTATCCGTACGGAACCTATCTTGCTCCCCAATGGGCTGGTGTAGATCCTAAAACAGGAGACGCTCTTTATTACAACCGGGACGGAAGTGTTACCAATGTATATAATGAGGAAAATCAAAACGCGCCAAATTCAGGAAGTATGTATCCGAATTTAACGGGTGGTATCACGACAAGTGCTTCCTGGAAAAATTTCACTTTGGATGCTTTACTCTCCGTTGTTTCCGGTGTAAACCGCTGGAATAATATAGATTTTTATATAGAAAATCAGCGGTACATGACCAGTAACCAAAGCAGGAGAATGCTTTACGACCGTTGGAAAAAGCCCGGTGATGATGCTCTTTTACAACGGATAGATGTTCCAAGAAATTTTACTTCAAAAGATATTCAGGATGCATCCTTTATGCGGTTAAGGAACGTAAAATTGTCTTATAGCCTTCCGGCACAAATGATGCAGAAAACAAAGATTTTCAAATCTGTTGACGTATTCGCCCAGGCGGAAAACTTATTTACGTGGACATCCTGGAGAGGATTAGACCCCGAAAACAGCCGTGTTTACGGCAGGTTTGAATATCCGAATGCCCGAACTTACACTGCTGGTATTAATGTTAATTTTTAATTTAAGAATCATGAATATAAAAAATATATTTCTCTCTTTGTCCTGTGCCGGGGTAGTTTTATTGTCTTGCAATAAGCTGGACATGTCGCCCACAGACTCCATTGACCCGACAAAAGCTTTCCGTAACCTGGCAGATCTGAACCTGGGTGTATTAGGTGCCTACGCACCCCTGGATTATACACTTATTTCTGCTTCAGCCATTGTATCGGATGAGGTGATGTTACCGACGGAAAATACAGTATCGAATACAGATTCTTACCGGTGGTTGTATAACTCTTCCTATGGATCAGTAACTTCTTCCTGGAATCAGAATTATGTAATCATTGACCGATTGAACCGGGTGTTGGAAGCAATTCCAAATATTACGGTAACGCCTGCTTTACAAAGCCGCATGGATCAATATCATGGCGAGATGCTGGCACTGAGAGCCTATGCTCATTTCGAGCTTTTGAGAGCGTATGCATCCTCTTATGATCCGAATGGAATGGGTGTTCCTTATATGAAGAAGCATGAACTGGTTTACCCCGCACGACCTACGGTAAAATCGAATTTTGATGAAATTAATGCGGATTTAACGGCTGCTAAAAATATGTTACCGGATGGTTTTAATGACAAAACCCGCATCACTAAAACGGCGGTTTCTGCCATGCAGGCGAGAGTAGCTCTTTATGGAAAAGATTGGGCCAATGCGGTCACCTATGCTTCTGAGGTGATTGCGAAAGAACCGTTAGCACCAAAGAATGACTTTGGCAAAATATGGTTGGACCAAAGTGACGCGGAAGTGATTTGGAAATTGGCAAGAGTTGCTGGTGATTCCGAAATCGGAAGTGCCTTTTTCCGCCAGACAGGTGAGATCGTATTATACGCGCCGGCTTTCAAACTCATTAATACTTTTAATAAGGGGGATGATATCCGGTTCAAGGAATACATTACATATGACCAGGCTAGAAAAGATAATTCCCAGGGGAAAAAATCGGCTTACCTGGTAAAAAAATATAAGGGAAGTGATACACGTTATCCCGGCCTGACAACCATCAAATTATTCCGTACCGGTGAAATGTACCTGATCAGAGCAGAAGCTCAGGTTGAAAAAGATAATAGTGCCGCGGGAATAAGTGCTGCAGCGAAAGATCTGAATGATCTGAGGAGTGCGAGAATATATTTAAATACGGATCAGACATTTACAGATAAACAAGTTCTTTTGAATGCGATTTATAATGAGCGGTTCAAGGAACTCGCCTTTGAAGGACATCGCTTTTTCGATTTAAAACGCAGAAATCTTCCTGTTGAGCGCACACCTGAAGATGCCATCAATGCCTCAGGCGCTGTGAAATTGGAGCCAACTAAGGCACAGTATAATTTTCCAATTCCTGCAGATGAAATGTCGGTGAATAAAAGTATGGTTCAGAATCCAAATTATTAAAACACCACAAAAGAATATTTTTAAATTGATCCGTCTTTTAAAAAATACAGCAAGATTTGCGCTAAATGATTTTTGATAAACCGGATAGAGCATAAATAAAAAATACGATCAATATAAACAAATGAAGTTTCTTTTTTCTATACCACTTATTATTTTACTTTTTACAGGTTGTAAGAAAGAGGACAACTTTAATCCATTTACTCCCGGTGAAACGCCTCCCCCCACATCAACGGATACCCGGCCGGCATCTATTGGAGTAATTGGAGATACGTCGGATATTCAGACAACCACGAAAGGTGGTTTAGTAATTATGGGCGGAGGGTCAGATGTAGATGCTGCTTTCCAGTGGATGATTGAACGCAGCGGTGGTGGAGATGTTGTCATTATCCGGGCCACAGGTACGGATGCATATAATCCGTATGTGAATAAACTGGGAAAGGTAAATTCAGTGGAAACCCTATTAATAAACTCGCGCGTTCTGGCAGAAAATGCCGGCGTAGCAAGAATCATCCGGAATGCTGAAATGTTGTGGATCGCCGGCGGTGATCAATCAGATTATGCGGCATATTGGAAAGGTACCAAGGTGATGGATGCAATTAATTATTTGCTTACTCAAAAGAAAGTTCCCGTTGGTGGAACGAGTGCCGGAGCGGCCATTTTAGGAAACTATTATTTCACTGGTGAAAGATCCGGTGTCACATCTGCTACAGCACTTGCTGATCCGTATTCACGTGATATTACCTTGTATAAAGACGATTTCCTTCAGGCTCCCTTTATGCAAAATGTGATCACCGACCAGCATTTTACGCAACGTGACAGACAAGGCCGAACAACTGTTTTCCTGGGCAGGATTATGAAAGATTGGAATAAAATTCCCAATGGAATTGCCGTTGATGAAGCCACGGCGGTTTGTGTTGACGACAAGGGGTTGGCGGAAGTTTTTGGAAGCAACAAAGCCTTCTTTTTAAAAACATATTCGGGTAAAGCACCGGAAGTTTTGGAATCAAATAAGCCTGTTACCTGGAATATGGATGGTAAAGCGATTATGGTAAAAGAAATATCCGGGAAGGCGCGGGGCAACCAGTTTAATGTTGTCACTTTTGAACCGGAAAACACAACCGGCCTGACCAGTTACTGGTGGTCTGCCGTATCTGGTAAAATGATTTTTATTGAAAATTAGAATTATAAGAATGAAAAGAAGTTTAAAATTTTTATGCCTTGCACTTGTTTGCAACATGCTGTTGATATCCTGTGGCGATCGGCCGAAAGCTGATACCGATATTAAGATCGTAATGGTAATTCACGGAGGCGCCGGCACCATTGAAAAGCAGTTTATGACGCCTGAAAAAGAGAAAGCTTATAGAGACGCGTTGACCGAAGCTCTTCAGGCCGGGTATGATAAGATCAAAGAAGGGAAACCTTCCCTGGATGCTGTACAAGCGTCTATAAACATCATGGAAAATTCGCCGTTATTTAATGCCGGAAAGGGTGCTGTTTTTACGCACGATGGAAAAAATGAAATGGATGCTTCTGTCATGGATGGGAAAACACTCATGGCTGGTGCTGTGGCCGGAGTTTCAAACATCAAAAATCCGATCAATGCGGCAAGGGCTGTGATGGAAAAATCAGAACACGTGATGATGGTTGGCAACGGTGCTCAAATGTTTGCAGCAGCGAATGGTTGTGATACGGTTCCTGCCTCTTACTTTTTCACACAGGAACGATGGGATCAGTTGCAAAGAACCATAGATGAGAGTGAAAAAGGCCGCGCTGCTTATAATAATTTTAATCCGAGAGATAGTAAGATTTCCGGTGTTTCCGAAGCAGATAAAAAATTCGGAACGGTAGGCGCGGTTGCTTTAGACAAGGACGGAAATCTTGGCGCGGGCACATCTACGGGTGGCATGACCAACAAGAAATACGGAAGGGTTGGAGATGCACCGATCATTGGAGCCGGAACGTATTGTAATAATCTCACCGCGGGTATCTCATCTACGGGATGGGGTGAATTTTATATCAGAGAAGTAGCGGCTCACCGTCTTTCTGATCTGATGGAATTAAAAGGCCTTTCCGTTCAGGCAGCAGCAAAACAAGTGATTGAAGAAATTGGGAAGATGGGTGGTGATGGAGGAATGATCGCTTTGGACAAATCAGGCAAAGTTGCCATGGAATTTAATACATCCGGCATGTACCGGGGAACAGTAGATGAAAACGGTAAAATAACCATATCTATATATAAATAATGAAGAAAACTTTATTGGAAAAATTCCTCCTTGTTACGGTCTTTGTTTTTGTACTATCCTCTGGCTATGGTCAGAAGAAAGGAAATTTGTTTATTATCGGCGGGGGAGAAAGAACGCCTGCATTGATGGGAGAATTAATAAAAACCGTCAATCCTGCCGTGAGTGATTACATTGTTATTTTGACAATGGCAACCAGCGAACCGGTAGAATCATTTGAATCCACGCGCTCTCAATTGGCCAAACTTTGCAATAACAAGATCTCAAATTTTAATTTTAATAAAGCTCAGGCAAATGAAGACAAGGCCTGGATAGACTCTGTGCGCCATGCAAAATTGATCTACATCGTAGGTGGCGATCAGAACAAATTTATGGATGTGGTGCGCGGTTCAGCTTTGTACGATGCCATGCACCTGGCCTATCAGAATGGCGCAACCATTTCGGGGACGAGTGCGGGCGCCGCAATCATGTCGGAGATCATGATCACGGGCGAAGAAAAGGACCAAAAGAATAAAGACACATTTAAGGAGATAAGAAATGATAATGTGGTTACTTCCCAGGGAATGGGATTTATAAATAAAGCTATTGTTGATCAACATTTTATCAAGCGGAGCAGGTATAACCGGCTTTTAAGCGTGCTGTCT
>JBBSUB010000151.1:0-10610 GCA_038235345.1 Chitinophagales bacterium | reverse complement strand
TGAAAAACGTAAACCTGTCATACACCCTAAGACAAAATCATCTCTATAGTCCACCAAATTTGGAAACCGGGAAAGATTGACCTGAAATATTTTTTTTATTTCATCCCAGTTAAGATAAACAGCATCCACTTCTTCTTCCAAAATTTTCCAACCATCCATATCAAGTGGTGGAATAATTCCTTTCCGGATTCGATTTCGAAGAAATGTCCGAAACTGCTTAACAGTTTTTCCAACCGTATTTACTTTCAATCCAACGATCTTTATTGTACGTCTTCTTTGTACATATTCATACATTAAAAAATCAACAAATTCTTCGTAAAAAGTTAGGTTGAGGCTTTCAAAGGTTATTGTTTCACCTCTGGAGGCTTCAAATTCTAAAAGATGCTCTTTCATATTCCTGTAAATACGCGGCATATCCTTACAAACCTTTTTCGTTTTGGATTGAATGTAGTCATCAATTTGATGATACAAGTCAAGTTGATGAATTACTGCAAATTCTTGATCTTTCGCAATTTTTTGTTCTTCTGCTTTTATTTCTTCAAGAGTATGCTGTTTAGCATGGTATTTTTTTAAGAATTCAATTGAGTCTTTGCAATTTGATTCTTTAGCCAAAAAAATAATATCCTGTGCTCTTAAAATCATTTTATTCAAACGATGGTTCAATAAATCTGCCTCCCCAAACTCTTTTGGTAGCCTATTGAAAATAATTCTTTGTTTTGAATTCCAAAATATCCGTGGAATGTATATGTGCGTTGGTATAACTGTTCGCTTTTTAGGACTTTCACAATATTGTATAGAGATAAGATGTGTACCATCCCTTTTCATTTTGGGGTTACAGATTGCTTTAATTGGTAAATGCGTTGCCATAATTTTGCTTTTTTAATGATTTTGTCGATTAAAACTTTAAAAAAACTGGAAAGAAGTCAACTATACACTCATTTTTTGTCGATTTTTTTGTCGATTTTTTAGCAAATAAGGGCATGTAATAATAAGTAAAGCTAATGTGTAAAAAAACAAAGTGTTGTTATAGAAGATTGAAAATTAACACTTTGACGTAAAGAGAAGTAATGTTAGAGAAAGAAAAAGAGGTCCCGAGCGGATTCGAACCGCTGTAGAAGCTTTTGCAGAGCTTTGCCTAGCCACTCGGCCACAGGACCCTTTTAGAAGGCTGCAAATGTAGGTTTTTTATTTAGAATTTTCAAAATCTAAATCAGAAAATACAAATGCTTAACAATGAATAACTTTGCAGGAAGTATATTGTGAGGTTTTGTGGCAGGAAATGCCTTTTTTAATCTACTAATTTAATCAAAATTATGCAACGTATCGCTGAATCTGAACTGATTATCAACTCAAGAGGAGCTATTTACCACCTGGATGTACGGCCGGAGGAATTGGCTCAAAATATCATAACGGTAGGTGATCAGGATCGGGTGAAAGAGGTGAGTAAGCATTTTGATACGATAGAGGTAAAGAGACAACACCGCGAATTTATTACCCATACCGGGTTGATTGGCAATAAACGCATCTCTGTTGTTAGCACCGGAATAGGGCCGGACAATATTGATATTGTACTGAATGAATTGGATGCATTGGTAAATATTGATTTCGAATCAAGAACGATCAATCCGGAATTGAAGCAGTTAAATATCATTCGTCTTGGAACTTCCGGTTCCCTACAGGCCGATATTCCGGTGGATAGCTTTGTAGCAAGTACGCACGGTTTAGGTATTGACAATCTGATGAATTTTTATCTTCATGAAAATAATGAAGAGGAAAGACAGATCATACATGCATTCATTACCCAGACTCAATTGCATAGCAAATTCAGTCCGTATATTGCAGGTGCTTCGGGGGCGTTGATCCGGCATTTTGTAGATGGCTATCACCAGGGAATTACCGTTACTTGTCCCGGCTTTTATGGTCCACAGGGAAGAATCCTTCGCCTGGGAATATCTAATCCACACCTCATCGATCGTTTGACGGATTTCAATTTTGGAAATCACCGGATTTCTAATTTTGAAATGGAAACAAGCGCTATTTACGGTCTTGGAAAGGCTTTAAAACATCATTGTCTTTCGCTGAATGCAATTGTTGCCAACAGGATACAAAAAACATTCAGTGCGGATGGTGGAGCGCTTATAGAAAAGCTGATCGTAAAATCACTGGGAATAATGGCAGATAAATTGTAAATCGGAAAATAGACTAATCGGAATAGTTGAAATTAAAATATAAAGAATAAAAAATGATTTTTGAATTTTATAAGTACCAGGGCACGGGAAATGATTTTATCATTCTGGATAACATGAGAGGGAATTATACTGATATTACAGAGGAGCAGGTAAATAAACTATGTGACAGGCGCTTTGGTATAGGTGCAGACGGCTTAATGCTTCTGCAGACAAAGGAAGGGTACAACTTTGAAATGATCTATTTTAACGCTGATGGAAAACCGGGCTCTATGTGCGGAAATGGGGGCAGATGTATTGTGAAATTCGCTTCAAAAATGGGTATCAAAAAAGATGAGTATTTATTCCTTGCTGTGGATGGAGAGCATCGGGCCAAAGTGAATCTGAATAAGGAAGTTAGCCTTAAAATGAGTGATGTAAGTAAAGTAAGTTTCGATAAAGATCATTTTGTGCTTAATACAGGATCTCCCCATTATGTAAAATATGTCAAAGCTCTTCAAAAGTTTAATGTGGAAGAGGAAGGTAAAAAAATACGCAACAGTAAAGACTTCCTGGAAGAAGGTATTAATGTAAATTTTGTGGAAGAAATAGATAAAGATAAAATCTACGTTCGCACTTATGAGCGGGGCGTGGAGGACGAAACCTTTAGTTGTGGTACGGGAGTAACGGCTGCTGCACTTATTGCTGCGCATAATGATAATGGATTTAACCGCGTAGAAATAAAAACAAATGGCGGAGACTTAAATGTCGAATTTCAAAAGGTGAGTGATACTCAATTCACAAATATCTGGCTTTCCGGACCGGCAGTTTTTGTTTTTAAAGGCGAAATGAAAATCAAAGACAAGAATGTTTAATCTTCGATCTTACGGCATCTTAATCAATGAATTGCACCAGATCCTGGTTAGTGATGAATATATTCGCGGTGAATATTTTACCAAATTCCCGGGGGGTGGGGTGGAACTTGGAGAGGGGACGCGCGATTGCCTGAAAAGGGAATTTAAAGAAGAAATGGATTTGGAGATTGAGGTGACGGAGCATATTTATACCACTGATTTTTTTCAACCAAGTGCTTTCAAAAAAGGAGATCAGATCATCTCCGTTTATTATTTTGTAAAACCGCTGGAACCAATCAATTTTTCTTTGATCGAAAAACCGTTTGATTTTACAGAAAAGCAATTACAGGCTTATCAAAAAGAAAAGAAAATAGAAACCTTTCGGTTTATAGATTTAGCCAGGTTTGGTCCGGAAAGTGTCCATTTGCCTATTGATAAAATTGTTGCAAAAATACTTTTAAAAAATCAGTAATTCTTACCCGTAAAACTATCCTGTCCTGGTTTTAATAACAGTTCTTAGAAAGTTCCGGACACTTACGCCGTCATTGCTTCTGCTTTCATTCTAATAGCAGTTTCTTTCCCAACATATTTTTCGATTCGTTTTTCGATCAGGTAGATTACGGGCGTTAAAATAACTGCCATAGAAGCTTTGTACAGGTAATTCATAATGCCGATAGCAAGGATCAATTGCCAATGAAAAATCCCCGTAAAGGCTATAAACAGCACAATATAACTATCCACCAATTGAGAAACCAAAGTGGAACCTGTCGCACGCAACCACAGCTTTTTATCCCCGGTTATTTTTTTTATTTTTTGAAAAACGTATACATCAACGAACTGTCCTATTAAAAAAGCAACAATACTTCCCAGTATGATCCGCATATTTTGTCCGAAAATAGCTTTGAAAGATGCCTGGATATCCGCTACACCTTGCATCTCGCTGCTATTAATCCAAACCTTTGCCGGAGGCAACGCAATGGCTATGAAGTACATTAAAAAAGCATAACTGATCAATATGACGGCTGTGATGGAAATTCGCCGCACTGCTTTTGGGCCATAATATTCATTAATAATATCGGTGATCACAAACTCCAGCGGCCACAAAATAACCCCACAGGTGAGGGTGAAAGCCAGGCCACTTTCTCCGAATAATGCAAAATTCGCCGGTTCCATTCCCATTAAAGCTTCCAGGGAAAATAATTTCATTCCTATAGCTTCCGCGATGAGGGCATTGCAGGCAAAAAAAGCAGTGAACCCAATAAAAAGTTTTGTTGGTTTATCATTCAATATCTTTTGGATCATATAAATTTATTCTTACAAAAAGAAAAAGTAGAATTGAAAAATCAGGAAACTGATATTAATGAGCGCAAGCCATTTTGGAATAATTCTTTTTCTGCCCATCGCCAGGAGAATCGAATAAACAATGCACATCATCAGGTTGATAACGATCGCGGAAAATCCAAGGGTAATTACGATATTTTTAAAGAAGTTTAATTCAGGAATTCCCTCTCCACCGGTTTCGTTAGGAAGATTGGAGCCAAATTTATTTACTGCTGCAAAAATGATAAAGGCAAGGTTGCAGATCACTGTAAACTTTGATAGAAAAGAGACTGTTTTCATCTGGAATAAAATATAATTTTTAGGATACTCTGGACAAAATAATATTAATTTGCCGGAATGGGTTTATTATTCTTAAAATAAATGCGTCTAAAAACACAAACAGTGTAAAAATTGTTTTTGTATTCTAATAAAAAAATGAAATAAGCTACTTCATGAATAATGAATTGTTCAAAATATCCCTGGTTATCTGCACGTATAACCGGTCGGGATATTTACCAGGGTCTTTGGAAAGCATCCATCTTCAAACAATTGATAAGCGTTTGTTTGAGGTAGTGGTGATAGACAATGCCAGTACAGATAATACTGCCCAAATTGTACAGAATTATATCAATGAAAATCCATCCATCCACGTTTCCTACTATTTTGAAAAAAACAAAGGGTTGTCCTTTGCCCGCAATCGTGGCATTGCAGAAGCAAGGTCGCCTCTGATCGCTTATGTGGATGATGATGTGATTTTAACGCCTGATTATCTGAAAAAATTAATCTCCTTTTTTGACAATAATCTAAATGCCGCCGGTGCAGGAGGAAAAGTAATTCCAAAATATGAAAGCGGTTCAGAGCCCGTTTGGATGAGTAAATACCTGGCAGGATTTGTTGGCAATGTAAACCATGGAACAGAAATTAAACTCTTCAGCCCTTCGATGAAATACCCCGCAGGTTGCAATATGATCTATAAAAAAGAGATCCTTCTCAAAGCGGGCGGATTTAATAATGATCTTAAATTCCGAAGTGACGATAAATATATCTTCTACAAAGTGCATGAAGTATCCAACCAAATTTATTACCTTCCCGATGCATGGTTATATCATTATATAGACAGCTATCGCCTGGATATGAAGAATTTTAAAACTCTCTTCTTGAAAACAGGAAATGAGGAAAAAAGAAGACTGATCTCCGAAGGAAATAAAGCGGGGGTATTCAAAAAATTCTTCGAGTACCTGTTTAAATTCGGCGCATCGTTTATTTTATATGGTATTTTCCTGCTGAAAGGTCAGCCTTCCAAAGGAAAATACATTGTTATTTCCCAATGGAATACGTTTAAAGGTTTTTTGAAAATGGATGTGTTTGTGAGGTAGTTTGGAGTTTGGAGTTTGGAGTTTGTAGTTTGGGTTGCAAGTTAGGGGTTTAGAGTTCAGAGTTGTCGGTACCGCAGGTCAGACAACGGATAATTTTTAAATGTCGCATCGACTACGACAGGCTCAGCCTGACACTCAAATGAAAAGACCGGATCATAATCCACTAGAAGTAATCCAAAAAAATGCACCATGTATTTGGAGCTAAAACAATTTTACCACTAAGGCTCTAAGAACACAAAGGAAAAACACTTCACATTTTTTGGAACAGTTCAACGCCGAAGGCATTCAACACAACGTATTCAACGCGAAGCATTCAACCTACTACCTACTACCTACTACCTACTTCCTAACACCTGAAACCTGAAACCTGAAACCTGACACCTGAAACCTTCCTCAATTCCTCCCTTTCAGCATCGGCACAAAAGAAAAATCCGAGAACCGTTCTTCTTCCATACTTCCATCTTCCAGTTTTGTAAGGCGTAACATTTTCTGTACACCATTATCATCCAAAGGAATCACCATCTTCCCACCAAACTTTAATTGTTCCACCAGTTTTGGGGGTATGATCGGAGCAGCGGCGGTTATTAATATTTTGTCAAATGGGGCGTAAGTTGGTAAACCTTCAAAGCCATCACCATAAAAGAATTTAATATTTGGGTATTTGGATCGTAAAATAAAATTCTTAGTAAGATCAAATAGTTTTTTCTGTCTTTCGATTGTGTAGACATGCACGCCCATTTCTGCCAGGACTATTGCCTGGTATGCGCTTCCTGTACCAATCTCCAGAACTTTATCATAGGGCTGAATTTGTAAAAGCTGCGTTTGAAAGGCAACTGTATAAGGCTGAGAAATCGTTTGACCTTCACCAATTGGAAACGCGCGATCCTGGTAAGCGATTTGTTCCAGAGCCGTATCCAGGAAATAATGGCGGGGAATATTCATCATCGCTTCCAATACTTTTTCGTCTGTAATTCCTTTTTCTTTCAGGGAGTCTATTAGTTTTTTTCGCAGTCCTTTATGGCGATAAGTATCTTCAAAGTTTCTCATGACCGCAATTTAAAAAATTGATTCCACATAAAATTATTTCCCCTATTTTTATACGAAAAGAATATGCACATCTTTTGTTTAGGACTGAAATTATGAGAAAAACACTGCTATTGATTTTATCTGCCGCAATGGTACTTGCCGCATGTAACCAGGACGAAAAAGAAGAAAGAAAAATAAGTATACGGAATTTCAGCATTACAAAAGAGAATGCGTATAATAATTTGTTCATGGATAGTATGTCCGTAGCTGATTATATTTTTATGAATGAAATTCCGGATTCTACCGCCCGCCGGATAATTAGTTTTTACAACACCCGGAACTATGCATATGCATGGTTCTCATCTGATGGGGTTTCTGAACAAGCCATGGGTTTTACCAGTCTCTTAAACTTTACGGATGACACTTCTGCAACATTAAAAAAACTGCGTAGTACAATGCATGAATATATTGGAGCGGAAAATTTAAATGTAACGCCATCCAATAAAGGTATTTTACAAACAGAGCTGTTATTAACAGAAAATTTAATCAATTATTCTAAAACGAATTTTAAAAAAGGCTATGTAAAAAGAAAAGAGATAGAGAAATTTATCCCTTATGTAAAGGAAAATGCTATTGCCCAGGGAGATTCCTTATTGGCAGAATTAAAGAGGCAGAAAAAGGATTTTGCAGATATTAATAAACCCTACAAATTACTGGCGGAACAATTGAAAAAATATCTGCAATTGGAAAAGGATAAAAATTGGATGCTAATCGATGGTGATTTAAAATCCTTTAAACAGGGAAAAAACTCTCCCAATATAGCTGTCATGAAGAAAAACCTTTTCCTGATGGGAGATATGAATGTTGAAGATAGTTCCGGCTTATACGATGATTATTTATTGAATGGCATTAAAAGTTTCCAGGCACGTAACGGATTTACGCCCGATGGAAAACTATCTGCCAAATTGATAAAATTAATGAACATCACACCGAAGGAAAGGGTAAAGCAATTACTGATCAATATGAACAGAATGCGTTGGTTGCCCTTCGAACCAGATGGAAAATTGATTTTAGTGAACACACCCGCTTTTACCCTGCGTGTAACTGATGGGAAAAAGGATGTGTTTGAAATGCCGGTTGTGGTGGGAAAAGATGGTCATAACACGACAATCTTTTCTGATATGTTGACCACCATTGTATTCAGTCCTTATTGGAATATACCGCCAAGTATCGTTAAAAGTGAAATTCTTCCTTCCATACAAAACGATCCTTCCTACCTGGAAAGAAACAATATGGAAATCACCAAGGAGGTGAATGGCCTTCCGGAGGTGCGTCAATTACCTGGTGAAAAGAATTCCCTGGGAAAAGTCAAATTTTTATTCCCTAACAGCTTTAATATCTATTTTCATGATACTCCCGCCAAGGCTTTATTTGATAAAGATGTACGGGCATATAGCCATGGATGTATCCGCTTGGGTGAACCCGCAAAGTTGGCCGCCTATTTATTAAAAGATGAAAAAGGTTGGGATGATGCTAAAATAAACGCAGCGATGAATAAAGGTGAAGAGAAATTTGTAAAATTAAGCGAACCTGTCCCGGTTTTTATCACATACTATACCGCGTGGGTAGATGATGCCGGTAAATTACAATTCAGGGAAGATATTTATGGCCATGATGCAGAAGTAACAAAGAAGATGTTTCTGTAATTAAAACCAGCATCCATCGTTTTAAGACTTGGTGAAGAGTTGAGAATCGAAACATAAATGTACAATTCTGCACGAATGTCATTTAGAGTTCCAATTGATCAATTCACCAAACCAGCCTTATCAATTCGTGTTGGCAATTCGTTTTTTTTACCTGTCGATTATTAAATAGTTTGCCCGAAAGTGAGTAAGTTATTGTCCGGGTCAAGGACAGAAAATTCCTTTTGACCCCAGGGTTTTACTTTTAAATGTCCATTAGGATGAACGGTTGTCTTTGTGTCAAGATATGTTTGATATAACCCGTCAATATCGTTCGTTCTGATATATACTTGACCATAGTTTTCCTTGGGGTCAAGTTCTTTAAAATCAAAAAAATGAATTTGTAACCCATCTTTTTCTATCATTAAATATTCGGCATAGTCATCATTCCCAAAAATCTGAAAACCTAATTTGTTTAAGTAGAAGTCCTTTGTCGCTTCTTTGTTTCGCATTGGTAACTTTGGATTAATACCTGTCAGCATACTATTTTATTTAGATTTTATTATAGATGGTTTTGTAGTTTTTTACTGGCGTAAGAAACGGCTAGTCAAAAGTATTTCTATTTCTTTCAAAGTTAAAGTCATTGTTTTCTGATGAGGCGTTCTTTTACAATAACCACAAAAAAATATTTTAGTAGTTCCAGTTATTTTGTTTGACTTTAAAAAGAAAACGGCACATATTTTTTTATTGAAAAATGTCTTTATACCGATTTACTTGAGTTTAAAATCTGAAAACAGTGTCTATCCATTAATTGGATAATCAGAATAAAACAAAAAGAAAATTTTGGCTAAAGCCCTGTAACCGCTGTTTTTGATACCTCCAGCTAAAGCTGGAGGCAATTCAAAAGGACAGCATTTTTCTACTGAATGGCCGCATGGGTTCAGGTTTTATCCCAAACAAAATAAATTTTACCATTATCAATCAGTGTTAGAAATAAGAAAGAACACGTTAATCGGTTGACAGGGAAGGCATATAGATACAGCATCTTATAGTTCCAAACCTTTTTATAACTCATTGTTTATTATCGGCATACCGGTTTAAGCCTACATTATTCGCCATAAGTTTGTGGATGAAATACTATTTACATTTCGTACGATATCCAAAAGATTTGAAATAAATTTCATCTTCCCACGTTGCCAAAGGATTTAGTATATTGCGGCTCAAATTCATATTATTGATGAATAAAATAGCTGAAACGCTATTAAAAAACAAACCTAAATTTTTTTCAAAAAAGGATGGCCAAGACAAATAAGGAAGAATACAAACATAGTGATTCAGGTATTTCCGGGCAGTATAAAACATGGTTTCTTGATTATGCCAGCTATGTAATACTTGAACGGGCGGTACCTGCCATAGAAGATGGATTGAAGCCCGTTCAACGACGGATATTACATGCCATGAAGGAAATGGACGACGGCCGTTTCAACAAGGTGGCGAATATCATAGGTCAAAGTATGCAATATCATCCACATGGAGATGCAAGTATCGGGGATGCGATCGTAAACCTGGGGCAAAAAGATCTTTTGATTGAGACACAGGGAAACTGGGGAGATGTACGGACCGGAGATGATGCAGCAGCACCGAGATATATAGAAGCACGTCCAAGCAAGTTTGCATTGGAAGTAGCGTATAATCATAAAACTACCAATTGGCAATTAAGTTATGATGGCCGTAAAAATGAGCCCGTAACGCTTCCAATGAAATTTCCTTTATTACTTGCCCAGGGGGCGGAAGGAATAGCGGTAGGATTAGCGACTAAAATATTACCACATAATTTTTGTGAACTGATCGACGCCACGATCAAATATTATAAAGGCAAAAAATTTGAACTCTTCCCGGATTTTATTACAGGTGGAATGATCGATGCGTCGCATTATAATGATGGCATCCGTGGAGGAAAAGTGCGGGTGCGTGCCCACATCGAGGAATTGGATAAAAAGACCCTGATCATTAAAGATGTTCCTTATGGAAGTACGACGACTCAATTAATTGACAGTATCATTAAAGCCAATGATTCGGGTAAAATAAAGATCAAGAAAGTTACAGATAATACTGCTGCGGAAGTTGAGATCAGTATTGATTTGGCCCCGGGAATTTCTCCGGATATAACAATCGATGCGCTTTATG
>JBBSUB010000150.1:0-10610 GCA_038235345.1 Chitinophagales bacterium | reverse complement strand
AACTTTTTTTCTTCTTGCAGGAATTGATAAATATTAGAAATTCCCGGACCGCAGATAACCCGTTCATAACTTACATGACCGAATTTTTTTTGCAAATATTCAAACAATTCAAAATCCTCCTGATCCCTTGCGGCAAAATCACAATGGCCGCCTTCTGTAGCAAAAGGATGATAGATTCTTCCGTCAAAATACAAACCGGCTTCTCCTAATCCTGTGCCTGGTGCAATGATTGCTGCATTGCCGAAAGGCGTATCACTACCTTTATGAATAGTGACTAAATCTTCATCAGACAACATCGCTAATCCATAAGCGGTTGCCTCCAAATCATTAATAAGATAAACTTTTGCAAGTTCCATTTTCTTTGCGATTTCGATACTATCCATTTCCCACGAAAGATTGGTCAGTTTCACTTTTCCATCAAAGACAGGTCCGGCTACCCCAATACAACAGGCTGCTGGTTGCGGCTGATCTTTTAAAAAATCACCGGTTATTTCTGTTATGCTTTGGTATTTCTGCGATTTATAATTTCCTTCCTTGAGTTCAATTATTTTTCCCTTCGTCATTTTATAAAGCGCAAGGTTGGTTTTAGTACCTCCTACATCTCCGGCAAGAACAATTATTTCACCGTCTTTTGTCTTGTTGGGATCTCTAAATAATAAAGGCAGCATAAACTATTTTTTATAAATGAATAAATGTTTTTCCGGTTTTAGAATGGATGTTTCTTTTGTATCAAAATTTCGATAAATATAATACATGGAATTTTAATTCTAAAAAAAGGGAAATTTAAACTCTTAAGTGCTATGGTTGATTAATCTTTCATGGATCGATGGATATATTCAGGTTGTATGTTGATATGAATCAGCTTTATGGCTGATATATGACACGATTCCTCTTCCCATTGCCAATTAGATTTGCGCTAAAGTTACTACCTGGTTCACGTTTATAAAAGGTGGTACGTCAGCCTGATGGAAAAAAAAGTAGTTTTTGTCATTAAAGAAGCAACTGATTTATATATAAATAGGACAAACGTGCCAATGAAAAATATAAAGACTTACCCGCGATAATTGCTGTACCACGTCCTCAATATTTCATGCAAATAGATTCGGTGGAAAATTTTGAATAATTAACAATACAATTAAAAAAATAACATGGAAACTAAAAAACAATTAATCGTGATCACCGGCGGAGCAGGTGGCATTGGTACGGCTTGTGCAAAAGTGTTTAAAAAGGAACATTTAATTATTACCGATTATTCACAGGAAATGGTCGATAAAGCTGTCAGAGATCTGAAACAAGATGGCTTTAATGTATCAGGAATCGCATGTGATATAACAGATAAAAAACAAGTGGATACTCTGAAGCAATTCGTATCTGACAGTGGCTCATTAAAAGCACTGATCCACACTGCAGGAGTTAGCGGAACAGTAAAAGACTTAAAGAAAATATATGCGATAGATTTAGTCGCTACAGAATTACTAATTGATGCCTTTTACGATTTGGCAACTGAAAATTCCGTAGCGGTTTTATTATCTTCTATGATGGGATATGTAATCGCGCCTAATGAAAAATATGATGAAGCATTACAGAATCCCCAGGCCTCCGGATCCTTTGAAACAATCAGTCAATTCATTGACGGCAATTCAGACACCCTCTACAATTTTGCAAAACGTGGTGTCCACTTATTAGTACAAAAACATGTAAACAAATGGGGAGAAAAGGGCGCAAGAATTGTGTCCATATCACCGGGAGTTATTGAAACACCGATGGGTTTAAAAGCTGCCGAAGAACATCCTGAACAAATGGAGATGATCAAAAAAGCAACCCCCTTAAAAAGAAATGGTCAGCCGGAAGACATTGCAGATGTAGTTGAGTTTTTAATCAGTGACAAGGCACGGTTTATCACAGGAACGGATATTCTTGTTGATGGTGGCGTGATTCAGAATATTAAGAAAATGTAATTTTTGGATGGCAAAGAATAAGCTTTTTACTAAACGAAAAGGGCTTTTATAAGTAACACTTTTGAAATTATGATCAAATTTTTTGAAACGTATAAATCAGATATTTTATATGCAGCAATAATTATTGCAATTGTAGCGGTACTTTATCTGTTAACCAGGGTTTCGCGCACATGGTTGATCAAGAAAATTAAAGAAAAGCTTCCGGGTTCGCCTGTAAAACCAATACGTTTAATCAAACATGTCTTAACTCTGCTATGGTTGGTTTTAGGTATCATTGCATTGAGCTTTATTTTCATTGATGTTGACAGCGAAGCAATTTTTAAAGAGTATTTTAAGCGGTCTGGTTATCTGGGTGTCGTGTCAGTAACTACTATCGTTGCTGTAATGATAAGTAATTTGTGGTTCAAGCATAAAGTCCGGGAAAGAATTTCAAATAAGGATGACTCAACCAATTATAGATTCTTACGCTATATTGCTGTATTTATTATTGTTTTAATTGGTGTGGTGCTTGCTTCATTTGCTTTTCCATCGCTTAAAGGGGTAGCTCAGACTGCCTTAGGTAGTGCGGGTATTTTAGCACTTATTGTAGGTTTTGCGGCACAGGAAGCCCTGGCCAATATATCCGGTGGCTTGTTCATTATTTCATTTAAACCGTTTAAAATTGGAGACACTGTTAAGGTTTCAGACGCGATGGTAGGAACAGTCACTGATATTACTTTGCGGCATACGATCATTAGAAATTACGACAACAAAATGATCGTGATTCCCAATGCAATTATCAATAAAGAAAAATTAGTTAATTATGATTTGGGCGAGCATAAATGTTGTGAGCGTATAGAGATTGGTATATCTTATGACAGTGACATAGATTTAGCGAAAAAAATTATGCAGGAAGAATGTGAAAATCATCCATTAATTTTTGATAATCGTTTACCATTTGAGAAATTAGATGATCAACCAATCGTTAAGACAGCGCTGATTGAACTAAAAGATTTTTCAATGACCATAAGGGCGTGGGCTTGGGCACGTCATTATTCAGATTCATTTTCATTAAAGTGCGATGTGTTAGAAAGCATCAAAAAACGCTTTGATAAAGAGGGGGTTGAAATTCCTTATCCATACAGAACTGTTGTGATTAAAAATGAAAGCAGAGTTGCAAGCAGAGTTTCTGAACATGAAAAGCAAGAAATAAATTTTACAAAAACCTGATTATATTTTCAAAGAAATGGCAGTTTTTTATTTCTTTCCTCCAATCGGTTGTTCCTTGTTATTTATTATTGTCTAGCATATGCCATCTTCCAAAGAAACAGGTTATTCGTTCCGGGCTGAGCGGCGAAATCACATATACCCGGGCCGGCTTAATTCATCGTGGTGTATATTTAGTAAAAGAGAGGAAATATGTCATTATTTATAACCTGCCTTTTTATGATTTTTATAGAATGCCTTAAGTAATCTAATATGGAATGGTACACACAAAGCATACCTGAAGTTTTAAAACTATTGGATACAAGTGGGAAAGGCTTAAGCACCGTTAAAGCGAAAGAAATTCTTGAACGAACAGGCCCCAACGAACTTGAAGAGAGTGGGAGAAGAAGTATTGCCAAAATGCTGTTGGCGCAGTTTAAAGATGTCATGATCTTAATATTGATCATCGCGGCGGTTATTTCAGGTTTCTTTGGTGAGTTTACTGATACCATTGTTATTATTGTCATTGTTTTATTAAACGCCCTTTTTGGATTTTTCCAGGAATACCGGGCTGATAAAGCCATGCTGGCCCTGAAAAAAATGTCCGTTATACAAGTGACGGTTCTTCGTAATGAAGAATGGATCCGTCTGCCTGCGACACAGATGGTGCCAGGCGATGTGGCACTATTAGAAACAGGTAACGCCGTTGCGGCTGACATGCGCTTGCTGGAATCTATGAATTTGCAAATCGAAGAAGCAGCACTCACCGGTGAATCTGTAGGAGTATATAAAATCAGTGAAGCTCTGCATAAAGAAAACTTACCGGTGGCCGACCAGACTAACATGGTTTTCAAAGGCACATTTGTTTCCGGAGGCCATGGCAGGGGTGTGGTCGTTGCCACTGGTATGGAAACCGAATTGGGCCGCATTGCCAAAATGTTGCAGGAAGATACAACCTCAACACCTTTGCAACAACGCATGAATTCTTTTGGGAAACACCTGGCAGTATTGGTATTGATTTTAAGTGCTTTATTTTTTGTTGCCGGTTGGTTACGGGGAGAAGACCTCACACGAATGTTGCTCACGAGTATTTCACTGGCGGTAGCTGCCATACCTGAGGCATTGCCGGCAGTCATTACGATTTCTCTTGCTTTAGCTGCAAAAAGAATGATTGGTCTGAATACACTGATAAAGAAACTACCTGCAGCAGAATCTTTAGGTTCTGTATCTTATATATGTACGGATAAAACCGGCACACTTACACAAAACAAAATGTCTGTAGAGCAGCTTTTTTTAAATGATAAATGGTATGATCGAAAAGCATTTAAATCGATAAAATCATCTGAACAGAAAACGTTATTCTTGCAGGCTTTGGCTTTAAATAGCAATGTTATTGAAGATGGCAAAAATGATTTTAAGGGGGATAGTACAGAAATTGCTTTAATGGAACTTGTACGGGAAGAAAACGTTCTGCCGGAAGATCCTGAAAGACTGGCTGAACTTGAATTTGATCCTGCCAGAAAACTGATGACCACTTTTCATCGTTATCAAAACAAAATAATTTCCTTTACTAAAGGTGCACCGGATTTTTTATTGAATCGTTGCGTGGATGTAGATGCCGTTAAACTGAAGCAGGAGGTGGATAAGATGGCCTCGGGGGGTTTACGAATATTAGGTTTTGCCTGGCGGTACTGGGATTCACTGCCTGAAAATCCGGACGTCAATATACATGAAAATGAGTTGCATTTTTTAGGGTTTACCGGTATGATGGATGCGCCCCGGGAAGAAGTGGCTGATGCAGTAGCAGAATGTAAAAGGGCAGGTGTTGTACCTGTCATGATCACCGGCGACCATCCCTTAACGGCCAAAGCTATCGCCAAAAGAACCGGCATTGTACGCAGTGAAAAAGATTTAATAATGTCGGGGCGGCAACTGGCCGAACTGGATGATGACAGTTTTTTGGCAAAAGTGGAGGAGATAAAGGTTTATGCACGCGTATCTCCTGAACAAAAACTTAGGATTATAAAAGCTTTACAGAAAAAAGGCCATTATGTAGCTATGACAGGCGATGGCATAAACGATGCACCTTCTTTAAAAAGAGCCAATATCGGAATTGCCATGGGAATTACAGGAACAGATGTTTCCAAAGAAGCCGCTGACATGATTTTGCTGGATGATGATTTTTCCACTATTGTAAAAGCAATAAAGGAAGGCAGAAGAATCTATGATAATATTCTTAAGTTTATTAAATACCTTTTGACAACCAACTCCGGTGAACTTTTGCTATTGTTGGCAGGTCCGGTGGTTGGGTTACCAGTGGCTTTACTACCCATTCATATTTTATGGATCAATTTAGTGACAGATGGCTTACCGGCTATTTCGTTATCATTTGAAAAGGCTGAAAAAAATATTATGCTAAGGCCTCCACGGCCGCCTGGTCAAAGCGTTTTTGCTAATGGCCGGGGATTTCATATAATTTGGGTGGGAGTGTTGATGGCGGTTATAGCCTTAGCACTTCAGGCCTGGGCTATAAAGAATAATCTTCATTGGCAAACGCTTGTCTTTAATGTAGTGTGCCTGAGCCAGATGGGAAATGCATTGGCGATTCGTTCAGAAAGCCAATCTTTATTCAGAATAGGAATATTTTCTAACAAGCCTCTCATCGGTGCGGTATTGTTGACTTTTATTCTTCAGCTTCTCATCACCTATACTCCTTTCCTCCAAACTATTTTTAAAACGCAGGCTTTGAGTGCCAAAGAATTTATTATAGTTGGAATTGCTTCTTCTCTGGTATTTTTTGCAGTTGAAATTGAAAAGTGGATTTCTAATAAAAGGAGAAAACGTGTTCAAAAATTATAGCCACATCCTTCCGGTTAATGTTTACTTTTCCCTTACCTGTGGGCTGTCAATAATATATCAGTCAGACAAATCTGAATGAAAAAGATCGTTTAACAAAAAAGGGTATTTTTTCTGATTATTCTCTAAAGACTTTCCAGTTTAAAAAACAAAAGGCTGGATAGAAATCCTGCCCCTTGTTTAAATCCCTTGAAAAACTTTTATAAAAGTAACGATCACTTCTTTTATTGCCGTTGTCTTCGTTAGCAATTGTGATGAGTTTCATCAATGGATAAGGGATTTGTTTGGAAAAATTTATCCCTTTTTTTTGTTCCAACAATGGCATCGTTGCTATAGGTTAATGATAGGCAGTAGTTGAATAAGGTCGGTCATCATTAAAAAGACACTTAACTCTTTAATAACGGATGGTAGATAAATACAAGTCATAGAATTTTAATAACTTCATATACATTCTGAGAATTATTTTTCGAAATCCCGTATTTAATGGCACGAACTATTTCAAACACTACTGATATCAATAAATATTCAAGATCCTTTTTCGGATATGCATCTATTTCAATTATCATTACTGAAGTGGATGGGGCAATTGTAGATATCAATCCATTTGGGCTGAAAGAATTTGGCTATTCAAAGAAAGATTTGATTGGAAAAAAGTTTGAATCATTAATTCCTGAAAGATTTCATCACGCACATCATCAGTACAGGGATGCGTATATTAAAAATCCAAAACGTGAAGTATCAAAGCAGGGCATCGAATTGTTTTGTGTAAAGAGTGATGGTCAGGAGTTTCCTATAGAAATCAGCCTGGGCAATTATGGTGAGGAGTGTATTGAAAAGGTAATTGTATTTATAAAAGATATTTCCGTTCGAAGAAAAGCTGAATCTGAGGTGGAGAAGTTGAATGCAGAGTTAGAGATTTCCATTGCGAAACGCACGAAAGTTTTGAACGAAATTATGCAGAAACTGGAGAAGTCAAATATTGATCTTGAAAATGTTTTAATTTTTCAAAAAACTTTACTGGATACAGCGGGTGCAATGATTATTGCCACCGATAATAATGGAGTCATTAATCTTTTTAACCCAAAGGCTGCAATCTTGCTTGGCTATAGTGAGGACGAAATTCTTGGAAAAAAAACACCGGTATTATTCCATAGTAAAAAAGATATAGCTGGAAAACGGAAAAGACTATTTGACGATTATGGTTCTTCAATAAAAGGGAATTTTGAAGTTTTAGTAGAAAACGCCAGGCGCGGTATTCAGGCTGAGGAGGAGTATGATTTTGTAAGGAAAAACGGTGAATCATTTCCGGTGTCCATAAATATTACCGCCTTACACAACATTGAAGGATCAATCACCGGTTTTATGGCCGTTGCAATGGATATTACTGAAACCAGGATGGCAGAAAGGAATCTCCTGAAAACGGAACATTTGTTTTTGCAATTGATAGAGAATTATCCGGATGGAATTATCAGTATCATAGATCATAATCTTCATTTTGTTTACACAGGTGGTGAGCTTCATAAAAAACTTAATGCAAATATTGGATCGCTCCTGGGCAAAGAAATCTTTCCTTTTTTTCCTGAACCCTTACGTAAGGTTATTTTTCCCATGTTTAAACGGGTATTTAAAGAAAAAATATTCATTTCGGAATTTGAATTTCCTTTTCCGGTCATAAACGGCACCTATATAATGGATGCATTTCCTTTAATGGAAGAAGATGGAATAGTGCATTATATGGGCGTTATTATAAAAAATATATCTGAGCTGAAATTGATTGAAAAGGGCTTACGGAAGGATTTGCAAGTAGAAAGAGATCTGAATGAATTAAAATCACGTTTCGTCACGATGGCTTCACATGAATTCAGGACTCCCCTGAGTACGGTGCTTTCCTCATCCTACCTCATAGAAAAATATAACACAACAGAAGATCAGCCAAAACGGGAAAAACATTTGCTCCGGATTGTGAAATCCGTCAATATGCTGACGGATATTTTAAATGATTTTCTTAGCCTGGGTAAAATTGAGGAAGGGAAAATTCGTACAAATTTTTCAGCCTTTAATCTAAGTGAAATAATTGTTTCTACAATTGATGACATTAAAAATAACCTGAAAAATGACCAGCAAATTAAGTATACGCATGAAGGTGATACGGATGTTTTTTTAGACCTTTCTTTAATGAAACATATTTTGATGAACCTGGTTTCCAATGCCAGTAAATTTTCTTCAAATTCTACTATTATAAGCGTAAAAACCGTCCAAAAAAACAACTCTATCGTATTGTCAGTTAAAGATGAAGGAATTGGTATTTCTCCGGAGGATCAAAAACATTTGATGGAGCGCTTTTTTAGGGCTGCAAATGCTCAAAACATACAAGGTACCGGACTTGGTTTGCATATTGTAGCCAGATATGCTGAAATGATGGAGGGCAAATTGGAATTTAAAAGTGAACTTGGGAAAGGATCTGAATTTATAGTAACAATTAAATCAGGACTAAATTGACCTGTTCCGGCTGGAAGGAATCAGGGTCGATGGAAGTACAAAAACAGGTATTGGTATACTAAAATTATTGATCACTTTAAAGAAAAATATTTCAGATGAAAAAGATATTACTGATAGAAGACAATGAACATATCCGTGAGAACACTGCAGAAATTCTGGAACTTTCCAATTATGAAGTGATCATGGCTGAAGATGGAAAAATCGGAGTTGAAAAAGCGCTTAAATATTTACCTGATTTAATTATCTGTGATATTATGATGCCTGTGCTGGATGGTTATGGCGTTCTTCATGCTTTGCATAGAAATAGTCATCTGAAAAATATCCCCTTTATTTTCCTGACAGCAAAAACTGAACGGATCGATTTAAGAAAAGGAATGGATTTGGGTGCAGATGATTACCTGACCAAGCCATTTTCCGGTACAGAACTATTAAATGCGGTGGATGGCCGACTGCAAAAAGTAGACAGGTTTAAAGAGGAACTGTTAGAGGAAGCTGAAAAACTGGAAGATTTGATTCAATCCTCCCCTGTTAAAGAGGATCTTCAATCTCTTACCAAAAAAGGTGACCTAAATAAATACAAAAAGAATGAAGTCGTTTTTTCCGAAGGAAATCATCCACATTATCTTTATTACATTGAAACCGGAAAAGTGAAAGTGTTTAAAACAAATGATGATGGTAAGGAACTGGTTACAGGCCTTTATTCAGCCGGTGATTATCTTGGAATTATAGCCTTGCTTGAAGCTACTCCATATAAAAATTCCGCTACGGCTTTGGTAGAAACCGAACTGGTGGCCATTCCCGGTGAAGATTTTGAATATTTATTAAATACGAACATAAACGTCGCCCAAAAAATCAATCTTATGCTCGCAAAAAACGTGGCTGAAAAGGAAATTAAACTTGTAAATCTTGCTTACAATTCCTTACGGAAAAAGGTGGCGGATGCTCTTATGGCTATCTATGAAAAGTATTGTCAGAACGAAAAAGAAGGTGAATCAATCACCATCAGCAGGGGAGAACTTGCAACGATTGCAGGTACGGCAAAAGAGTCATTGATAAGAACGCTTGGCGATTTTAGAAATGAAAAACTTATTGAAATAAAAGATGACGGAAGTATATTAATTCTTGATGCTAAAAAATTAAAATACATGCTGAATTAGGGAAGGATTCTTTTGTGAATTGATTGTTTTTTATTCGCTAAAATCTTCGTTAGATATCTTATAAAATACAGGTTTCAATCAAATCCCTTTGTTTATATAATATAAAAATAAATTGTTTTCTTGCTCTAAATTTTTGAAAAATTAATCACGGGTTTCAGTATGCAGGAGCAAGTATCAAACTCCCCGGAATCTAAAGTCATTCGATGTTCCAATTTTCAAAACAAAATTATCAAAGGAAGCGATCAGCAAGTCGAAATGTTCTTCAGATTTTATGATATCTTTTCGTAAATTATTCAAACTCTTTTCAAAGGATTCTCTCATCTGTTCACCTTTGAATATTTGGTTATAAGATAGATCATCAAATTTGATCAGGTCATTTCTTAAAAGATCGGTCACTTCATCCTCGCGTATAAACTTATTCTGAAATTCCTCCATTTCTGATAGATGATTTTGAGCATAATTATTCTTTAAAATGTCTCCAAGTTTATTTTTCATCCGGATGTTTTCCTCTATCCTGGAATGAAATATATTCTTCCATGCATTTATAACAGCGTGGAATTCTTCTATTTTTACGTTAGGATCTTGTTCAGTGGAGGTAGTATTAATCATAGTAATTTCTTTTTATTCGTTGCAAACTGATAAGCAGGCAAAAAAATGAATAAGCTTATAAAGCATTTAATGGTGTAATGGAAAATGAAAGTCTGCTGGTTAAGACATTTAAATGTGCCATTTAGGAATGTGAATGTACCTCAGGTAAATTTTAAAATAGATAACGTTGGTCAATTGAAACAATGAGATTGGTCAGCGGCAATGTGCGATTACGATAAACGTGATCGGGGAGAATATTTGAAAGGTGAATGTTTGTCAGATCTCTTTTAATATCGATATAATTTTTAATCGTATTAAACCAATCGCAGTCTCCTTCCTGAAACTTTCCAAAAGTTGTAAACGGTTT
>JBBSUB010000149.1:0-10626 GCA_038235345.1 Chitinophagales bacterium | reverse complement strand
GATAGCGTGCTTCCAATAAGTCTTTTAAATGTACTTCTTTCCAGGAAGGAATATTCTGCACATCATATACAATTCCTCTTTCTATATCCACGACGCTTGGAACTCCGATGCCTATTGCTTTTACGGAAGGGTTCATAATTTTATCAATCTGCTCATACAAAATTGTCAGTACATCTTCCACATTTCCGGACGCAGGAATACGGTCGGATACCATTTTTGGAATCTGATCTTCAGATATTACTCCTGCTCTCAAATGCGTGCCTCCCAGATCAATTCCAATCACTTGCTGATTTCTCATTTACTAAAATTAATTTTTCGATTAAATATATTTATCTTCTACCAATAAATATATATTTCGTTTATCTCAAATAAAATTTCTTATTCCGTAACCGATTTCTTGGTTTAATAATAGTTTGATTTGAATGTTTTACATAACGTAATTCGGAATCTGGTTGCTCTAATCCTAAAAATGTTTCTGCAATATGCGAATGTGTTCTATTGGATGATATCGGTCTCTGGATGTTCGCAGCACCTAAAAAAAAGTCAAACTTTTTTGAATACTTACAAAACACCCATTTATCTGTTTTCAAGCCATTGTAAAAACACGGTTGTTTTGTCTTTTCCTATTAGTAATTTTTCGGAAGTCGGAATTGTAAGATGTACAAGCAACTTCCGGGCAAAATAGTGCTCCACCTCTTTTATTGCTTTAAAATTTATTAAGTATTGGCGGTTTATGCGAAAAAATTGCTTTGAAGATAAATCTTTGTGTACTTCATCTAGTGACGGTGCAATCGAATATTGTTGTTTATCAAAAGTCATGATCATTGTGGCCTGGAAGTGAATATAAAAAAAAGCAATACTTTCAGTAGGGACGGTTATGTATTTATTATTGGTAAATACCAGGAAACCGGTTTTACCATTTTGAACAACGCCTATTTTTTGTAACATATTTTCAAAACCTTCTATGCCATTGCTGTTTGTTTGAAAAAAGTTTTTAAGCTGATCTGCTTTTTCCATCGCTTCCGCTATACTTTCTTTTGAAAATGGCTTCAAAATATAATCAATTCCATTTGTCTTGAAGGCATCCATTGTGTAATCACTGAAGGCAGTGCAAAATATAACAGGCGACTGAATTTTTACATTCTTAAATATTTCAAAGCAAAGTCCATCGGCCAATTGAACATCCATAAAAATCAGATCGGGGTTTGCGTTTTCTGAAAGGTAAATCACTGCGGCTTCTATGCTTTGAATAAAAGCTACAATGTTTGCAGCCGGTCTTATGGTTTTTATAATGTGGCCTAAAGCTTTCGCTGTTTTTATTTCATCTTCAATAATGAGTATATTCATAAATAACAGGCAATTTAACTTTGAAAGAATTATTGTCTTTAACTATCCTAATCTTCTTCTGTATAAGATGCAAATAGCGCTCATTAATATTTTCCAGCCCCATTCCGGTAGAAATCTCCTGGATTTTTTTTAGCTGGATTACGTTTTCAATTACCAGGAAATCATCTTCTACATATAATTTTATGCTCAGTGGTTTATCCAGTGAGATCACATTATGTTTGATGCAATTTTCAACCAACAGTTGTAAAGTAAATGGCGGAATCTGACTTTGTGTAACCTCATCACTTAGTTCAATAATCAAGTGTATGCCATCCTCAAACCTGGCTTTTAATAAAAACATATATGCATGTAAAATTTTTAATTCTTCCATTAGAGGTATTACATCTTGTTTCCGGTTTTCAAGTGAAAAACGATAAAAGTCGGAAAGATGAATAATAAAATCTGTTGTATGTTTTTCACCAATTTCAATCATCGATTTGAGCGTGCTCAGGCTGTTAAACAGAAAGTGCGGGTTTACCTGTTGTTTCAGTAATTCATATTTTGCTTCCAAATGATCCGACCTTACTTTTTGCAATTCAACTACAATTAAACGTGTTTGATAACTTTGATACAGAATATACAAAAACATACATATCGTAAGGTTTATAAGTATTCCACGAAATTCATTCATAAGTGCCATCGATAGAAAATCATAATTTGGAAATAGGAGGTGATGCACACCTACCAATACAATAATGAAAACAATTCCCAGTAAAAGACTTTGTACTAATTTAATTTTGAAAAAGCGCTTATCTGATTTATTTTTAGAATATTTTGGCAAGTTGAAAATATTATAATACCACACAAAAAGTGAAAACAAAAACGCCAAAATAGAATCCACTAATAATTCTGAAAAATGGGTATCCGGCTGAAGTATCTTAGGAAGAGAAGCCAGAATACCCATAAAAAGGGAACTAAGCCAGATGGTTAGCGGTGGAACGCTGAAAAGCATTTCTTTACTGGGATATGCATCTGTTTTCAGAATCATTTCTGATAATTTTTTAATAAACAAAGATATTTTTTACCCCAAATCTTTCATTGGGGTAAAAATATCTGCAATTTAATTTTTGTAATACCATCTTTATTTATGAAATAGTCCGAAGGACAATGAGTAAATATTAGATGGTATTATGCCGAATCAAGAACTATTTTTGGACTATTTCCCCTTTACATTCGGTATAAAACACAGCGTGGGCTTGTTTTCGATGTCTTAATACGCTCAATTTTTCCCGGATAATTTATCAATCATCACTAATTTACCATCACTCTTATCGATTAGTATTACATGTTTATAATCAGCGTTTGCCTTACTACTGCTTACTGTTTTAATCAGACCCGTAGATTGACCACTGTATTTGCCCTTTGCATCGGTAGTAAAGGTATTGATTTCATAATCGGCTTTATAGGGAGCTTTTAAGGATTTAGTTAATGCTAAAGTGTACGATTTATTCGGTGGCAGTGATGTAAAAATTTGCTCCACTAAATCTGCCAGGCCAATACTTCGCACTGCGAGCGTTCCGAACGATTTATCATTACCGTTTGCAGTCTTTAATTCTATTACCTGAGTTGATTTTACATCATTGAGCGGCTTTAATCCGACTTTGTTATTGGCATCCGAAACGGCATCAGCAGCATATACGAGTGCCTGAGGACTTTGACCGATATGCACAGGAGGCAAAGCGGTCATTGTTTCTGTGTTTATCGCCTGCACTTCATCCGCAAATTCAAGACCTACATATAATAGTTTACCATCTGGTGAAGACCACAGTCCGTGTGGCAAAGCGCCTACGGTTATATTATTTACTAATTTGTAATCATTGGCCACGTCAAACACCTTGACTTCATTTTCTCCTCCAACCGTTACATACATCATCAGTTTTTTTCCCACATAATTAAAAGTCACATGATTGGTAATGGCACCGGTATTAATAACTTTCACTACATCCATACTCTCTGTATTTATTACACTAACCTTGCCTACATCTTTATGAGTGAGCGCAACCAGTTTGCCATCAGGGCTTGTAAAAATGTTTGGTGAAAATGGGCTTGTTACAGGAATTCGTTTTACTATTTCATACGTGGCGGTGTTGACCACTTCTACTACCGGTGTAAAGCTTGAACCCACATAGGCCAGCTTACCATCGTTTGAAAAGGCTATCATACCCGGACCGTCAGCAACAGGAATCTGTTTTACTTCTTCCATTTTATCTACGTCTATTACGCTTACATAAGCTTCTCCACGTATGGTGACCCACACCTGCTTACTGTCAGGTGTAAACGTAGGTTCATGTGGAGCGCGCCCAACATAAATTGTTTTTAATACTTTATTGGTTTCAGTAGAAATAAAGGTTACTGAATTTGAACCGATTGAAACTACAGCCAGCATTTTCTTTTCGGGAGAATAGCGTAAGCCATGCACCAAAACCTGTCCTTTGTATATTGGAGTCAGCACGTTGGGGTAAGGTTTACCTAAAATGATTTCTCCAAGAAATGTATTGTCGGAAGGATCAATAACTGAAACAGTATTGGAAATCTGGTTAGCTGCATACACTCTGTCATGTTTGTAAGGATTTTGAGCTTTAGCAGTATATGCAAAGGAACTCAAGAATACGAATAATATTAAGAATCTGATTTTCATAATTGTTTAGATTTATTGTTTATTTATGAATGTTAACATTTGTTCTATTTCTATTTCTTCATTTGAAATAATATGTTTGGCAAAAGCAACCGTTTGCTGATCTTTAGAAAATTGTAATACAACTTTAGCCATATCTATAGCAGCCTGGTGGTGTGGAATCATTACACGTGCAAAAGCAACATCAATATCGGTGAGTTCATTATTATTGGGCATATTTTCCATCATAATCTCCATGGTTTTATCCATTGCTTTTTTATAGTCTTTAGGTGTAGCTGCTCTATCGGCCGGTAACTTTTTTAGGTATAAGTTCATCTGCTGCAATTCAATTTTTTGTTCAGCCAAAATACTTTTGGCCAATTGGATCATTTCAAAACTTTTTCCATGTTGGATTTCATAAATTGCCATTTCAATTGCGCCCTGGTGGTGCGGAATCATTTGTACGATAAAATCCTGTTCAGGAGATATTCCAATCACAGCAGCATCCATTCGTATCATCATGGTATCCATCATGGAAATAAATATATTTTGTTGGTGGCCATGCGTGGATGTGTGTTGGGCATTTACTGAAAAAGTTGAGAAGAGAAAAATTGTAATCAGTAAAGCCTGCGATTTACAAAGATTTGGAAGGTTCATAATTGATGATTTCTCTCAAAATTAAAGCCTACAGATAGCTTAAAAAAGGAAGGATTCGTTGAATCAGGCAAAATCTCACTTAAAATGGGCAACTAAGGAGATGGAAAGAAATCAATATACCCCCTGGGAAGGTGCGATCACTGAGAGAAGAATTAAATTTTTTCTGGATTTTTTCTGTTTTAAATATTTATGCTAATGTTTCCGATCGAAGGTGAAATTGAGAATACGTAATATTATTTAATTGAGCAGCCTTTCCGGTAAAAACCAATTGCTCCGCAGAGATCTTTTTGGTAACCAGGTTATAAATTCATTTTATGAAGGGGCACAACCTCGTTATTTCCTGATTCACTAAGGAAATGTGTCATCTGCAGAATATTGCTGTCATTCTTTATCCAAAGCTTCTTTGTGCCCAAGCTGAATTGTTTTATTAGAAATAATCGGCCGCGCCCAAAAACCAACGCTAAGAATATACGCAAGGGTAAGGTACAAAAAGAACATACCCGTACGTAAGCCCCAATGGTCGCCTATTCCACCGATAATTAGTGGAACAATGGCACCTCCCGTAACGCCCGTCAATAAAATTCCTGAAAAAGCTCCATGATGTTCCTTTAAAGAATTTAGAGCCAAAGAGAAAATCACCGGAAACATGACTGATGCAAAAAAGCCAACCAAAGGGAATGCGATCAAGGCAGTTTTGCCATCTGAAAACAAACCGAAACTCAAGGAAATAATGGCGAGCACCGTAAAAGCAATCAGGACTTTTTTACTATCCATAATTTTCAACAAAACCAGTCCTAGCAGGCCGCCTGCCGTCATTAAGCCCCAGAAGTAAGCAACCGCTTTAGCTCCCGTCGTTTGCGGATCGTATTGGTGATATTCCAAAAGGAATTGTGAGATCCAGTTGGCAACGCCCTGCTCCGTACCTACATAACAGAAAATGCCGATAAAATAAAGGACCACGACAGGCTTTTTCAAAAGGTCTAAATGCACTTTGAGCGCAGGTGCTTTTTCATCATCGTTTAATATTACTTTGGGAAATTTTGATACCAGGATAACGATGATCATGATAATACTTACTACAGCGAATAGCCAATATAGGGTGATCCAGGTTAAACCTGAAGGAACCAAAGAAGAGATGAAATTCAGGAAACTGCTATGAGTTCCTGGACTATTCAGATCCACCACAAGGTAGGAATAAACAAGGGGGCTGATAAAGGAAGCCAGGCCAAAGATTAACTGTGCCAGCACAGAATTGAAGGCATAATTTTCTTCTCCGCCGGACGTACGTAATAAGGGATTAATGACCACCTGGAGCATGGCCATACCGCAACCGATCAAAAATAAAGAAACGACTGCAGTGAGGTAGTTGGGAAATAAAGCCAGCATCAGCGCTCCTATAAAAGAGACCATAAAAGCGACGACCATCACTTTTTTCTCTTTATATTTTTCGACCATTATTCCTGCAGGAATAGAAACAATGCCATACGCAATGAAAAAGGCAAAAGGAAGCAAAGCCACTAGCGTCAGGCTTAGATTGAATCCTTTGATGATATCCGGCACTAACGGACCTATGATATTAGTCAGAAAAGAGATTACAAAAAACGTAAGCATTATAAGAAAAACGATGTAGTAATTTCTTTTAGTAGTGGTGACACTTTGTATCATTCAGATTTTGTTTATACAATTATAAATATCCCGGGATTTATTTCATTCTCTTTTGATCGTAAATATTTTTTCAAATTAAAATACCTCAGGCTATAATACAAATAAATCCCTTTTCCACTCCTGTGTTTTTTACTTCTTACTTCTTACTTCTTACTTCTTAATTCTTAATTCTTAATTCACAATTCTTAATTCTTAATTCTTAATTCTTAATTTTTAATTTTTAATTCTTGAACTTTTCCTTCATTTTCAATTGAAAAAAGTAACCACGGCACACTATAAATATGTGTCCAGGCAAATATTCTTAACCCGCTGGTATATTTCCAAATAGGAATTCCCGATTTATCATTCTTTTCGGCCTTCGTATCCAGTCCGTTTTCTATCCATTCATAGGGTTCTGTTTTCTTCGGAAGTTTACTCACACTTTCCAAGGCATTTTCAAGGTCTTGCTGCGTTTTGTAATCACTAACAGGCTGCGGTAATTTATCCATTTTAAGTATTTCAGCCCTGCTTTTTGCAACGTTTAAAAAACTTTTATCCCCTGTATATTTATATCCCAGTAAGATTGGATGAATCGTCGCTAAATAAGATTCATATTCGTGACCCCATGGTGGTACATCCCGAAGCCGCCTGGCATTTTCAATAATCGAAGCTTTAATTTTCTCCGGATTTCTATTTGTAAAGTTGAGATATTGCTCAAATCCATGAGATGCATAAAATTGCGCATAATCATATCGATCTCTAACCAAATTTCCTTGTTGTTCTTTTTGTGCAGCCATCATCCGATTGACACGATAATCCAATTCGTCACCATAACGGGAATCCTTGGTTGCATTAAAAATCCAATCCAGGTTCCATACTGATAAATACAGGCGACGACCTGTTAAACCATGTTCGCCCCATATCCTTTTCAAATAAAGATCTCCTGTTAATTTGGAAACTTCCAATCCACGTTGCTCACCGGTCAGGAAATAAGAAGTAATCCAGCCGGGCACCCACACATGCGCACTTAATTGTGATATCCAATGCTGACCTGCATGTCGCCTTCCCATACCGACATACGGACTACCTTTTGGTTTTTTTAAAAATTCCCAATAATCTAAGGCAGAATTAGAATCCCCTTCAAAAACAGGATCTTTTGGCCAATGTACATTATTCACATCCATTCCAATCCGACTCATTGCTTGTCCCTGTAAATACATATCCCGATCGCCGGTCCGGATAAATTCAAGCCACCACATAAAATCCTGGCCAGGTTCATTTCCACTCCATTGATGCCATTCTCCTTTGTAAAAATAATTTTTCATGTCTCCGAAATCCCATATCCCATACCACGGCTCCCATTTCTGATTATACAACATCCACTCAAACTTATATTTAAGCCCTCTTTCAAAAGCCGGATTGCTGGTACTCTCTGCCGCAATATCACCAAACACTTTACTCTTGGCGTATGTTTGAGGATCTGCATGAGCTACAGGTGGGTCTAAAAAATAATCTAACACCTTCTTCACATCCTCCGTCGTTTTATTGGCTTCATGAAAGTAAAAGACATTCTCCGTTGTTTTTGCAACACCCTGGGCAAAATCATCGAATTCATCCCCATCAATAATTGAATCGCTATATCTCTCGAAACCCATAGGCTTCACATTGGGACTCCATGAATATATATGCAATAAATCATTCTTAGAATCGAGAGATATTTCCTTCGGATACTCCTGGAAGAAGTTCCGTATTCCAATAGCTATACCCCACTTTTTATCGCTTATATCAATCCAGCCATCTAATTTTGAACGCTCAATTTCCTTCTTTTTATCTTTATTTATTGTCGCAATAAAATTCCCTTTTTCTAATCTTTTTGTGAGAGAAGAAGTCTCTAAAGGAGGAATACTTTTCGGATTGGGCCCGGTTTGAAGGATAGAAACATGTTGATTCTTCTCAATTGTTGTACTGTAATTCTTCCGGATACCACTCTCCCACCACTCTCCTTCTCTGTAGGACGTTTTAAATGTAAGCGGGTAACTCAAATTATAACTAAGATTCAGACCCATTTGAGCGATTTGATCTCCGGGTTCTGTCCATCTTTTATCTTTTGCATTTGCTACCGAATCCTCATTGATGATGTTCTTGTCACTGATCGCCATCATAGCATGTTGACCTTCCAAAAGAGGATGTTTCGTAGGCACCCCGGTATAAACGATGGTATTCAGAACCCTGATATAAGATTTGTCCTTATAAACATGAATATGGGTTTCAAACGGAGCCTCATTTTTTTTATCATAATGATAGATGCCTTCGATATGTAAAATAACGTGCATCGGGCCGGACCCCTTATCCAGGCGAACGAAGGTGATCTCCGCTTTGGAAGGGTCAAGAGTGCTATCATCCAATATGTCGACAAAATTCCCTCGCCCGTTTTCAGGACTTTTTGCAATCATATCTCCGTCCTTAGAACCCTTATTATCAGAGCTTAAACGAACTTCATCAATAAAACCACCAATCCCTTTCCTCAGAGAAAAATCCATCTTGCCTGTATTTACGCGAATTCTTCCGCCTTCTACCCAATGGTTCGATACTTTGATTCCATCACCATTGTTGGAATTATTACGTACGCCTGTCCCGTATTCTAACGTGTAATCATCACTGCCATTGGAAAAAATAAATACCCAAACCCATTGTATGCTTTTATCAGCAGGTTCCCAGGTATTTACCTCTGTTATCTGGGAAGGAATAACATTTCCTTTTGCATCTAAAATCCGAATATTTTCCGGGAGATATAATTCTCCTTTCGCGAAGGGAATTCCAAACGTTAACGGAGCACCCTCACTATTATGCTTAACCGAAATTTTAATCTTTTTAATTTCCTTACCAGGGTCAATTGGATTAAATCCAATAGCTAAATTTGAAAAGGAAAGAAAACAGATTAAGAGGAATAGTTTGGTTCGGATTCGGTTTTTAAAAAGCGTATTGATTGCCATAATAATCAGACATGGTTTAAGTTTAATAAATTATTTTGCAATCAGATTAACAAACAATCTGAATGCTCCCGGAACTCCTGCAGGAAGCTCTCTGAAGAAATCCAACGATGTGTAAACATATTTTCCTTTTCCAAAATTGGTTACGATTAAGGAGCCGTCCTGGAAATCTTCCTCCGGATCCTGCATCGCAAAAGGCTTCCGGTAACGGGCATCCACATTTTCTACAAAATACAAACCTCTTTCCTGCACCCAACCTTTGAAATCGTCCTGGGTGATTTTATTTGGATAATTGACAATTGGGTCATTAGGAAGCAAAAAAGTAACCGGCGATTTTTCATCAGTCACCCGCTTATTCACTACTTTAAAAGGATACGGTCCGATAGAATCAGTCACCAACCCCTGATTGGTATTGTATTGTACAATTAAGGAACCTCCATTTTGTACATAATCCATTAACCGGGTTCTGACAAATTGTAAATGATGTCGTGTGTTGTACCCTCTGATGCCGACGATAATGGCATCATAGTAAGCCAGATTTGATGAAGATAAATCCTTGTCACTTAATAAGTGAACGGTATAGCCCATTTGTACCAATGCATCGGGGACCTTGTCTCCGGCTCCCATAACATAGCCAATTTGATTTCCGCCTTTTCCTTTGAGAAGAGGTACGGAGGCCAACCGGGCCTGGGCCATGGGGAAAAGTGTAATAGCCGGAATATGTGTGAAGGCAATCGTTTTAAAACCACGACTATATTGGTTTCCATCTACTTTCAGACTAACATTCATTAAACCATTTGAAGTGGAATTTACCGCTCCCTTATGTACCAGGCTAAAACTAATAATGACCTCATCTGCTGCATTTTTTAATGAAAATGGCTGATCATTATTACTGACGATAAATCCGGCAGGAACATCTACATTAGCCACACCTTTCACACCAGGTTTAAAGCCTTTTACTTTTACATCTACCTGCTGAGCTTTTTCGTCTGTAAAGACATACACTTCATCTTTTATGTTGGCGGTGACAGGCGGTGCCACAACTATATTCTCGAATATTTCTCCCCTTACCGGATCGGTATATTTGTATAAAACAGGTCTGGTAATCGCAATTTTGTTTCCATTAATCGTCAAATTAAAAGTAGCTTCTAATGAAGGAGTATTCATTGGTTTACCTACCAGGAGTTGATCATTAAAATTATAGTAGGCAAAGGATGGTTCCGTCATAAGCCAATAGGGTTGGGAAATTGGCGTGTTTTGAGGGACGTTCATCAAATAAGATGACGTGTCAAATTTATTCGGGGTTAGATTTCGATTCACTTCCTTCATCCCTTC
>JBBSUB010000148.1:0-10701 GCA_038235345.1 Chitinophagales bacterium | reverse complement strand
TGTCTGCTAAAACAGTAATCGTTGCCATTTCTTCCTGCGTAAAAAAGGTCGTCGAAACCACCTCTTTGTAATGCGCTTTTTCTTCCGCCATGCGATTGAATCCCGGATCAGTTTTGTCGCTTTCCGGATCTGCTTTGCCCGGAACCTTTCCGCCAATTTTCTTGTCTGCATCCTTACAGGCATTCAATAAAACGCCTGCCGATAATGTGCCGAGAGCCAGCACTTTCAATGATTTTCTTCTATCCATCGTTTTTGTTTTTGTACGTTTTCCAGCCTAAAAATTTCGATCATAAACGAGCTACTACCTAATACCTGATACCTAATACCTGATTCCTGATACCTACTACCTACCACCTCACAGCTCATTCCTCTTCAACTGATCCACAATATATTCAGAAGTACGCATTGCCAGGGCAAGAATGGTCCAGGTAATATTTTTATCTCCCTGGGAAACAAACATTCCTCCATCCACATTAAAAAGATTTTTACAATCATGAGCCTGCGCCCATTTGTTCAAAGGCGATTGCTTCCGATCATTTCCCATTCGCACGGTGCCTGCTTCATGAATAATCTTTCCGGGCGCATGCAAGCCATAATTATTTTCCGGCCCATCGTCTCCACCCCAGGTAATGACCGCTCCCATGGAATGTAATATTTCAGCGAATGTTTCTTTCATGTGCTTGGCCTGCTTGATTTCATAATCCTGGTATTTAGTATGAAAACGCAAAACCGGAATGCCATATTTATCGACCACATCCGGGTCTATTTCACAATAACTGTCGCGGCTTGCCACGGATTCACCGCGGCCTGCCATGCCCACATGCGCACCAAATAAATACCGGTAATCTTCTTTAAGTGATGCACCGTAACCACCAGATTCTTTTTGCTTATTATTTATTTTGAAGGCGCCGTTTAATTTTTCAATTCCCCAATTAAAGCCATACAAAGGCATTCCAAAGCCGCCACCATATTCTATATGATACCCTCGGGGAAAATCAAGCTTCTTATTGTCAAGCCACCAGGGAGTGTAAACGTGCATGCCGCCAACTCCATCTTCATTATAGCGTTTGCGATCAAACAATTCAGGAATAATACCACCCATATCTGCTCCGGTAGAATCATGCAAATATTTTCCTACCACATCGCTTTCGTTAGCCAGGCCATTCGGATGGCGGGGTGATTTTGAATTTAACAGTAATCTTGCTGATTCACACGCACTCGCTGCAAGAATCACGGTCCTTCCTTTTACCTGGTATTCCTGTTGTTCTGTTTTATTAAAGTAAGATACGCCCGTGGCCAGGCCTTCTTTGTCGGTCAATACTTCACGCACCATGGAGTCAGTGACAAGATCTACATTTCCTGTTTTTAATGCAGGAATAATCAGGCATGAGGAAGAAGAGAAATCTGCATAAATCTTACAACTTCTGTTACATTGTTTACAATAAAAACACTGGCCCCGTTCTTTATTAATCGCTTTGGTCAAAATGGAAAGACGCGAGGGAATTACCGGAATACCAATATTAGTTGCAGCTCTTTTTATAAATAATTCATGAAGGCGCGGTTTTGGCGGGGGTAAAAATATTCCATCAGGATCATCCACCAACCCTTCATTGGTGCCGAAGACGCCAAGCAGACGGTCAATCTTATCATAATATGGTTTTACATCTTCGTAGCTTATCGGCCAGTCATCTCCAAGTCCATCAATACTTTTATGTTTAAAATCTTTCGGACCAAAGCGAAGGGAAATTCTTCCCCAGTGATTGGTACGCCCACCCACCATGCGTGCGCGCCACCAGTCCCATTGTGTTCCCGGCGATTGCGTATATGGCTCTCCGTCTATTTCCCAGCCCCAATAGCAACCATCAAAATCGCCAAAGGGGCGATATTTGGTACTGGCACCTCTCCTGGGAGAATCCCAGGCATTTTTTAGCTGACTAGAATCTGCGGCCGGATCATACATAGGTCCTGCTTCTATTAAGCAGACTTTTAATCCGGCATTGGCTAAAACATAGGCGGCCATGCCGCCTCCTGCTCCGGATCCTACAATAACTGCGTCATAAACGGTTGGCTGAACTTTAATCTGAAGATTTCCCATAAATGAAAACGGTGATAAATTTTAAATTAAGTATGAATTTATAAGAAAAAAAATAGAATAGTTCATTTCATTCACAAACCTCAGTAACAAAAATAGATATGGGCGTATGAATGCGAACTAAACTTAAATCTATTTCAAGATAAGTGTTTTACAGAATAGTTCATTTGCAATTTTGCAATATTATATTTCCTGGTACACATAATAGGCCTTTTCGGAAGATGCGATTTCGAAAATTAAATTTTTTTATACCATGGATTTTGAGGTTTTAGATTCGGGTTGTTCCATGTAAAATTTTACTTCCGATGTTGGCTTCCCGGCAACATGATTTTCTGCTTCAAAATATTGTTTTTAATTTAATAAAAATCTACTACTCAATTATTGCTTAGAAGGAAAATAATGAAAATTTCAATCTGCTTTTTAGGTATGGATTAACCGATTAACCTTTCAATACAAGGCCCTTTATTATTCTTTCTCTTTAAATTCTGTTTTTATTCCGTCTTCAATTAAAGTTCCCGTATTTCTTTGGGAATGCCATTGTACATTTCCTGATCCATATTCTGCACCCTTTGCCCAGGCAGTCGTTTGTTCTAAAGTTATTTCTGGCTGGTTGTCTTTTTGTATGGTTACAAATCTTTTGTTGTCTATGCTAAAATAGATGATCGTGATATCCTCCTCATCATTCGTGTAAGTATATTTTAAAGGACTTATTACTGTCAATTTCATGAAGTATATTCCATTTGTGAAAGTTGCCTCATTATTATGGCTTATCCACTTGTAGTTATCTTTTTCATATACAGAAATCTTTTCGGAAGCACTTAGCTGATCCAATACAATGGCAGGCTGTCCATCTCTTTTAACTTCGATAAATTTTTCACCATCTTCCTCAAAGAAAGATACATGTACAATTTCTCCTTTATCACTTTTATAAAGATATTCAATAGCACCAGGTATTCTTGCGGAATCGCTTCGTTGGTCTTTATCCAATTGAGTATTAATACTAGTTTCCGGTGTGTTTTTAACCTCTGTTTCTTTTTGTTTGCCGGAATTGTTTTCACAAGCAGTAAATAATATTCCAAAGAAAAGAGCTGTTAGGATGTTTTTTTTCATTCGTATGGATTGCATGTTTTCCTGCTTCAAAATATCTGTTCGATATTGTAGATCTGATGTTCAATGTATTCTTCAAATTTAACCAGATGGAAGTTAGAAATAACTCATTGGACATAATAAGATAAAAATACTGTTTTTGGCGGGGATGTCGACGGGTGCATTTCAAATTGTCGCGGGTTGGTGGGGACACCAACCCCGGGCGACGCGCCGTGGGCGGTGGAAGTTAGAAATAACTCATTGGACATAATAAGATAAAAATACTGTTTTTGGCGGGGATGTCGACAATGGCCTTAATTACGGTACCTGGCTGTTGCCTCAAAGAGCTGAAAATTTATTATTTGAATAACATTCTGGTAGGATAGTGTTTGCAATGCCTTAAGAATATTATTTCAAGCAGGGGAGATAAATGCTTTCTTTCGTAGTCATCGTGACAGCACCTTTTTTATCTCTATTTTGTAATCCGGATTTTCCGTCATTCCATTATGTCCTAGCCCAATGAGTGGTATAAGGGTGATTTGATTTTGATATTCTTCTTTTAATTTCAATGCGGAACCATAATAAATGACTTCATCTTCCTTCCCGTGAAAAATCACAATGGGTATTTTGCAGTTTCTTAAATACTTATTTGTCTCTAATGTATATTTTGAGAGAAAGGATGGAATTATGGGAAGTTTATGTTGGATCAAATCTTTCAGGCTATAATAAGGTGCTTGTAAAATTAATAGACTTGGATTGTTTGTGGATGCAAGTTTAGCAGCAAGACCAGTTCCTATTGAGTAGCCTAAAACGATCATCTTGTCTTCCGGATATTTCGTTTTTAAAACATCATAGACGGTTTGAATATCTTGAAAAAATTGTTTCTGCCCGTTTACCTTTCCTTCACTTTTGCCGAATCCTCTATAGTCCAACATAAAAACGTCAAAATTCAAATCTGTATACGTTTTCGCGGCCTCACCCCAGGAATTCAAAGAACCTGAATTACCATGCAAATAAAAAATGACTCCTTTTGAACTGTCCACTTTAAAAAGGATGCTATTCAGTAATTTATTGTCTTCGGTCTTTATGTTTATCTCTTCAAAATTTTGATGAAAATTAAAGTTGAAATCTTTCTCTAGTTTTTCCGGAAAGAAAATTAATTTCTCCTGAAAAAAGAACAGCAGTACACAAATGATGGCGTAAAGTCCGGCGATAATTATTAGTGTGTTAAGAAGGATTACTTTCATTTGTGGGTTGTAAATTGAGGCATATTTTACTTTTAGTCCAGAGATTTAATGGAACGGATTTAAAGATATTAAAGCTTTAGGATAGTGATTTTAAGGTCCAACCTATTTTTCATTCGCAATTTAATATTCTACATCACACAAAAGATTGCTCATCAACATCTCACAAATCTATATTAACCACTCCTCATTTACAATCAATGAGCATTATATGTTTTTTAATTCTTGATGGATCGTGTCTTACTAATCCTCTTTTTTCATATTGAATTTACTAAAACAATAACATTTCAATATTAATATTTCGGATATTTTTGTGTGAATTTTAATTAAACTCTTTGGATGGTTTTAAAGAAGCATATTGGACTTACCTGCATCTTGGTTGGTTTTCTAATCACGCTGTTTAGTACAGTGTGTTTAGCGTCCACAGGTGTAGATAAGCCGGTTTCTTGCAGTCCTGTCAATTTAACGGATAATGCTTTGACTCTTCAAAATGAAGATATTCCAGGAACTGACATGTCCATAAAACAGAATGTTGATTTTATTTACAGATTAAAGAATTATCGACTTTTCAATAGAAATGATTGTTTCATAGGTGGGAATGAATTGAATCGTATTCTGCATCAGGAAATATTTATTGCTCCATTCTTTTCTGTACCAAGACCAGCCTATTACAATTATCTTTTTATGTTTAAACCTTTTGAATAACCCTCTTTTGCCTGGGATGAGTTAAAAGAATAAAAGGGAAAATAATTCGTTTAAGGAAAATCCACTCAGTATTATTCCATTTTACTCAATAGAACTTCATTACCCGGAAAAATATGGTTTACTTTTTTAAGGTTTATTTTTTTTACACCACTTTACTTTAAGCATTCCATCATCACACTTTCTCCCTTTTTTTTTTAAAAGAAGAGTGGTCATTAAACAAATGCAACATTTTTATGGAATCGATACTAGAATTTTTTAATAATCTCACCAGTCCGGATTGGATCATGCAAAATGGAGGAATGTACTTCGTTCTGTTGATCGTATTTATAGAAACCGGTTTGTTTTTCGGATTTTTTCTTCCGGGAGATCCTCTTTTATTTATCTCCGGGATGATCATAGCAAATTCATCCTATCCATTCGATACGTCTGTCCTGAACCTTGTTTTTTGGATAATGTTAATAGCAACATCTGGAATCATTGGGAATTTTGCCGGTTATTGGTTTGGAAGAAAATCTGAAAGATGGCTTTCCCACCGCAAAGACACCTGGTTATTTAAGAAGAAATATATTTTCCGTGCAAAAGAATTTTACGAAAAAAATGGGGGAGGAGCAATTGTTCTGGCCAGGTTCCTGCCGCTTATACGAACATTTGCGCCCATCGTAGCAGGAATGGTGCAAATGAAAATGTCCAGGTTTACATTTTACAATATTGTGGGAAGTATCCTATGGGCCAGTTCGATCGTTTCTGCCGGGTATCTTTTAGGCGATAATGCATGGGCAAAAGACAACCTCGAAAAAATAATTATCGGTATCGTATTACTTTCTACAGGCCCCGTTTTGCTGAAATTGATTTTTGGCAAGAAGAAGGAGATTATTGAAGTGGTACCAGTAAAACCGGTCTTAAAATCAGAAATGCAAGAACTTGAAGAAGTTTCATAGTAGAGTATTTACATACCTTTTCAATTGTTTAAACACGAATTTTAGACATGAATTCACGAATTTTTCAAAATGCAGACTTCGTATATTGGACTCCAAATTCTATATGGCTTCTTAATACGGTTTTTTGATATAAATTTCTTTACCGTATTGTTAAACAATCTGTTACCCCTTCGGAATTAATACATAGCAAGTCAATGATACTATTATAATTGGGAAAATTAGTAATTCAAAAAGAAAACGTCGTACCTCTAAGTCTCTGCATAATACCGAATATAAATTATAAATGGTCCGAACAACTTTAGTATCGGTATAACTTCTATTTAAATCGAAAGTTTTAATCAGGAATTTTAAACATTAATTTTAATTATTTGTTTCACGGATTCTTCCACCTTTGAAAGTATAAATCCGGGCTTCTATACGCTCACACATTCATGCAGGCATGAAATTAGAATTCATGTATTCCGGAACCGTTTACCCAAATCCGGCACAGGCAGAATTTACATTTGCCCGAGGTAAGCAAAAACACTAAACCTTTTATCGATCCTTATAAGATTATCTATAAGTCCTAAACAACTGTCCAGGTCACGATAGCAAAAAGGGGCATCTGTTTTTATGTTGTCATTCGCAATCATTTTCGGAATATAAATTCTTTCTCTCAGTGCTTCATAGTCAAAAGTTGATGCGAATTCTTTGGCTTCTCCCCGCGACATGACGCGTCCTGTTCCATGGCAAAGAGAATTGTATATGTTTTCAACTTCGTCTGTAGCAGTTACGAGAACAACATCCCCATTCATGTTTGAAGGAATAACTGTCTGTTCTCCTGCGGTTACTTTAACGGCACCTTTCCTGATAATGACACCTCCATCCATCATCTCAAAATGGTTGTGATTTTTGTCAAGCACAAGATTTAACCGGCCAAAATATTTCTCAAGTATTTTGAATAGTGCAAAACGATTATCTTTCGCCCAATTGCAAACATCATAAAATTTGCTGTCAAATTTTTTCGGAGAGTCAATCAGGTCATCCACCAATTTTGATTCATTTCTTGAACCTGTATGAATAAGAAAATATAGTTTGTCATCTGTGTAAGATTCTAAAGCATCCAGAAAATGGTTGCCCGATCCCAAATCACCAAGTTTCCCTTTGTTGGCTTGAATATCAAAATAAATTTTGTCCCAATTTTCCTTTGTAAACTCTTCCTTTGTAATTTCCGCTTCACACAATAACATTCCACAGCCACAATCGGAAATCGCAAATTTTCTCCAATTCTCTTGCTTTGTAAATACAACTGTTCCCGTAGGCAAAGGGGATTTCCCCGGACAAGCATCCGGAAAGAAAATGACTTTTTCGGCCTCCAGGTCATGTGGCAACCACCCGTAAATTTTATTTAAAGGTTCTGCTGAATAATTGATTACTTCCATTGTCTGTTATTTCTTTAGCTTTTGGGCGGCAGTGGTCATTTCTGCCAATTTTTAGTAGGGGAGGGACGGAATTTTTAGAACAAACAAACACTCAATTGAAGAATAAAAGTTGGATTTGGCCCTTTCGTTCAAGCGAAGACTTTCACTCCGTCTTTTGTCATTATTTGTGTTAGTTATTGCCCTTCTTTTCGTTTTTATTAGTCGCGCAGTTTTCGTTTCATCATTATGTCGGTTTGTTCGTCATTACCCAGTTTGAAAATATGTTTGCCAAATTCAATGAAACCGTTTTTCTTATAAAAATTTATTGCTCTCGGATTTTCTTCCCAAACGCCTAACCAAACATAATCCGTTTTTTTTAGTTTGGCTATTTGAATTGCTTTGTCGTAAAGGATTTGTCCTACGTTTTTTCCGTGAAATTCTTTCGAAACATAAATGCGTTCAATTTCAAGGGCTTTGTCGTCTTGCAATTCTGTTTGTGCTTCTCCGAAGTTTACTTTTAAATAACCGATTACGCTATTGTCAAGTGTCGAAAAATAAAATTCAACATTCTTGTCCTTCAGTTCTGCCGTAAGCTTTTCAATAGAAAAACCTTCGACCAAATAGATTTCCATATTTTCTTCTGTATTGCCACCAGAAAATGTTTCATAAAACGTCTGTCTGCTAATTTTTTGCAATTGGTCAATGTCGTCAAGTGTTACTTTTTTTATGTCAATGGGAATCATCTTCACTTTATGTTTTCATTGTCTATTGTTGCGACTAATATTCTGAGCCTTCGACTGCGTTGATTAATTGGCTACTTTTTAAAGTTGGTTTCGTAAATCTTAATCCATTCTTTCAAACTCATTTTTCGGGTAAGTTCTCCAATTAGTTTAAAAGGTATATCGCTCATTTTCTTGAATCGAATGCAACTTTTCCCCATATCCAATTTCCCTTTTGAATGTTTGGGATATTCAGTGCAAAACCAGTCTAATAATTTATTATCTGCATAAATACCCATATGGTAAAGGGCTATAAAATTTTTCTGTGATGCAATACTTATAAAGGGCAACGGTAATTTTGGGTCACAATGATATCCGTCGGGATAGATAGAATGAGGAACAACAAAACCAATCATTCCATAACTCATCGTTTCACTAAAACCCTCCGGCAGGTTTTCCAGGATTGTTTTTCTCAGTTCCTTAAATACTTCCTTCCTGTCGTCAGGTAATTGGTCGATGTAATTGTCTGGATTGTGCGCCTTAATTTGCATTGAATGCTTGTTTTAAATTGACCGCTTACGTTAGGGGCTGCTGCTGTGCCTGTATTCATTGCTCGTCCAGTCCGACCGTCAACCCATTAAAATTATCTAAAATTCAAATTACGAACAAAAAGTTGAAAAGAAATCCGTCAGCTAATATCCCTCACGTGCGGGAAGAATTTATTCGTCAGCCAGCATAGCAGTCAAGTCACCTGTTACATGCGGTTCAGGTCAGTTTTCGGGTTGTCAAAGTTTAATAGATAATTGCAATTTTCCTCCGAAACCAACTTCCACGATTTTTTGAAGCGTTGAGATTCTGACTTCTTTAATATTGTTCTCAATCTTAGAAATGTAGGATTTTGTCGTTCCTACTTTTTCAGCAAGTTGCTCCTGTGTCAATCCCTTTTCAAGTCGGGCTTCATGTATTAAAGCGCCGATTTTGAAGTTCTGATAACCGGATTCAAGTTGTTCACGTTTCTCTGTTCCGCTAACGCCATAATGTTTGTCTTTGAACTGCTCAAGTGTCATAATGTTATTTTTTTTCGACTTCATATTCTTTCTTTATTTTAAGTGCTCTTTCAATTTCTTGTTTAGGTGTCCTTTGCGTTTTCTTCTGAAAACCATTTGCCAATACAATCAATTTATCTTCTTCAAAAAAACAAAATATTCGAAAAATGTCACTGGCTAATTTTACCCGAACTTCATACAAGCCGTTTTGTATGTGTTGAAGATAAGTTTCAGGAACTCTGTCATTTTCCTCAATCAGGTCAAGAGTCCAGATAATTTTGTCCTTTACCTTTGGGCGTTATTTTACGAAAAACTCCTCAAAGTAATGTTTATAAGTAATGACAGTTCGGAATTTCTGATTTTTCTCCACAGCACGAAGGTAAGAGTAGTTGCCTTAAAGTGCAACTAATATTTTTAATTTTTTATATCGGGTGCCAGAAAGCTTGATAACTATTGCGGCCTTGTTGAATCGCATGTACGTTTACGCATTGGCGATTGGCTGGGCATTCAATGAATTATCAGCCGGAACAAAAGTACAGTAAACGAACAAATAGTTGAGATTAAGATTTCATGGCTCAATAGAGAATTTTCAGCCCGGAACTACAGCCCAATAGCGAACAAAAAGCTGATGAAATGCACGGCAACCCCAGCTATCGCCAATGCGATGTAAGCGGTAGTTTTGGTCAGTCAGTTTAGTCTGATTCAAAACTAAAAATGTCTCCAAACTTGTCTTTACATTTTCTAAAAAATTGTTTGGGCAATCCGTTGTTCAGGTTAATTGTAGTAATTACTTTTTTGTCACAGTCGTCGCTTAGGTTGGTAAAAATGAGTTTTCCATTTCGCAAGCTTGTTGGCAATTGGTCTGTACCACTTAAATAATAATTCCCAACATATTGATTTTTAAGATTGAAAATTAGGATTCTTGAAGTCGCTCTTTCAGAAAGGCCCCAAAGCCAAATTGAATTCATGATTTTAAATGTCTGGCCTGTTTTAGTTGTTACTTTTCCTAAGTATTTCAGTTGCGTTTCTGTTTGACTTTTTTCCGTCCATTTACCAAAAACAAACACACTGTCAATAATTCCCTTTTCCAAAACCTGCTGTCTTATGTTTCTATCTTTGACTTGCTCAACCGCAGAAAAAACGAAAAACATTAAAGTAAATAAGAGGAATAATGTAGTTCGTAGTGTCGTCATAAAATTACCGCTTACGTCCGAGGCTTTGTGCAGGGCTGGTATTCATTGCTCGTCCAGCTCAACCGTCAGCCCAATAAAATTATTTAAAGTTCAAATTACGAACAAAAGTTGAAAAGAAATCCGTCAGTCAAAATCCAGGTGCATTTCAAAATGTCGCAACGACACGTTAATGTAGGGCAATAGATATACCTCCGACGAGGCACAGATCCTGTTAGTGGGACGCCAACCAGCGACATTTTAAAATACATTGAGATGTATTTACCGGGAGGGAGTTTTAT
>JBBSUB010000147.1:0-10705 GCA_038235345.1 Chitinophagales bacterium | reverse complement strand
GCCACAACGGTTATTGCCGGGAATGGATAAAAGCCAATTTGCTTTGGTGGATGAAAAAGGTTTTGCAGATTGGATCGTTTTTGCAAAAGAGTTTAGCGCGTTTATTAAATACTATAATCAATTTAACCAGAACATTGAGGTTAATAATATTCGGGAAAACTGGCAGCCATTCTTCTCCAGTGATGTGTCAGCTCAATTGGGCACGATCGCTATTCAAAATATTAACCGCTATCGGACAGAAATTAAAGAACGATTTGATTTTATAAAAGATGATGAAAATGAAATGTCGCTTTCTGAAATCAGAATCAAATTAAATGAACTCTTCAGTGCGCTTTTAACCTTATCAGCTGCCCTGGATAATTATTTATTAAAACTACCCGGGGAAACTCCTCTTAAAAACACCATACTTAACCTGGTTCAAACAAAATTAGCGCCGGCACTCACAAGGCTGATCGGATATTACAATGCTGCCAAATCTTCAACATTAGATTTTCTTGATTCTTCTGCGTTGAGTAATTGGATAGTCTTAAACAAACCCCTAACAGATGCCGGAGCAATAATTACAGATGCCGGTTTAAGTAACAATTGGTATGATGATTCATTATTTCCGGACTTTAAAACTTCTGCAAATAATATTCAGGCAGATGATAGTATTTTCAAGAATCCTTTGAATACAACCTCCGATAAATTTCTTAGCATCGGGCATGCAGCCAATCATAATTTGTTCACCGGTATCTTTGATACATATTTATCTGCCTATACAAAAATTATCCGGGAGGCTGAAGCCGGGTTGTTGAATACACTTGAAAAGTACGATAACCATGCGCCGCATTATGCCTTGTTTTTAAGCTTTCTGATGCTATATCGTTTTACGCAGGATAATATAAATACTATTACCCAAAGGCATCTCGATTTTTATTATAAAGAAGTATTGCGGCTTCAGCCTAAACCCGCGGAAGCGAATAAGGTGCATGTATTAGGGGAATTGGCAAAACAAGTTGATAGTTATTTGCTTGTACAAAATACCGCTTTAAAAGCCGGTAAGGATAGCTTAAAGAAAGAGGTATTCTATACTCTGGATAGTGATGTGGTTTTTACGAAAGCAAAAGTTTCCCAGCTAAAAACATTCTATAAGGCCAGTGATGGAGATACCCTTAAAGATCCAGATACAGGAACTGTCATCCAAATTAATGCGGGCCGAGTATTTGCATCACCTATTTCCAATAGCGATGATGGTCTGACACCGGCATTGACAAGTCCTAGTAAGGAATGGCAGCCATTTGTACATAAACAATATAAGGATGCGGAACTTGAAAAAATTGCCATGCCAAAAGCTGAACTTGGTTTTGCGCTTGCCTCCCATTATTTATACCTTACTGAAGGGGTAAGAAATGTATTTATACGATTTGTTTTAAGTGAATATCCGGATGCTTTTAATGAGAAAAATCTGGAATGTTATCTTACCGCAGAAAAGGAATGGTTCAAAGTGGATTCTGTAACCATTTCATTGAATAAGACACTTTCTGATCATGATACACACTGTGCGGAAATTTCATTTGTCATCCCCGGTTCTGCGCCGCCAATTGTTAATTATGATGCATCCAAACATGGAGGCAGTTTTAATTTGGCTCTGCCCATGATGAAAATTGTTTTAATAAATGAAAATAAGACAGTTTATGAATATGATTCTTTAAAAGATATTACCCTTTCAAAAGTTGAGATAAGGGTAGAAGTGGGCAATGATTCTGTTTACAATCAAAATGGAATTAAAAACCTCATTTTGTCCAATGATTTTGGAGATATTGATGCTTCCAAACCATTTATGCCCTTTGGTGGTCAGCCGGAAAAGGACAATAGTTTGGTGATTGGCCACAAAGAAATATTTTCTAAGAAAAATGCGGAGGTAAAATTAAATGTAGAATGGGCTGCTTTGCCGGATGTTGCAAGTAAAATCATGTATGAAACAAATGCAGCCAATGATACTACGCCTGCCTGTATTCCTCAAATTCTGACAGACGGGAAATGGTTGGATAATGCAGATGAAAATATCATTCCTGCATCAGAAGCTCTATTCAGTGGCATTACATCACAGTTTATTTTATTTTCTGGAGGCCAGTCTATCCCGGATAATGCTGTATCTGATTACGAGGAAGAATATGATCCGCTCAATGCGGCTACCCTCAATGGATTTATGAAATTATCGCTTGATAGTAGTTTTGGATATAAGGATTATATCCGGGATATGTCACTTTATTTAATTGAAAAAACCCTTGCTACAAAGACGATCACCGTTCCACCTGTTGAACCCTATACTCCAAAAATAAAATCTCTTTATGCTGGGTATGATGCTTATTGTATCAATGATGTTTCTAATAAATCACTTTTTGAAGAGAGGGAGATTTTCTTTTTTCATTTGTATCCTTTCGGTGATTGTGAACAGCATTTATCCCCTGATTCAACCGAGACAAAAATTCATCTCTTACCTCAATTTAATCACAACAGTAATGGAGTTACTCTGCAACATATCGGGGAGTTTTACATCGGCATTGAGTACCTGAACCCGGACGAATCGGTCAATATATTATTCCAGGTAATGGAAGGATCATCGAATCCCACAGTTGTAAAACCTGCCCATCAAATTTCCTGGTCCTATCTAAGTGAGAATCATTGGATTGATTTCAAAGCTTCGGATGTAAGCGATAATACGCTTGATTTGGTGCAGTCAGGAATTATTTCATTTGCAATTCCCGCTGATGCAACTGCCCTGAACACTATTTTGCCGGCTGGCTATACCTGGCTAAAAGCTTCTGTTACGGAGGCAGCAGAAGCTGTGTGTGCATTAATAACAGTGGATGCCCAGGCAGCGGTTTCAACATTTTTCAATAATAATAATGCACCTGATTTTTTAAATAATCCATTGCCTGCGGGTACGATCTCTAAATTAGCCATACCGGATGCGGCTATTAAAAAGATCGTTCAGCCGTATTCATCCTTTGGTGGCAGGGCAACAGAATCTGATGGGCAATTTTATATTAGAGTCAGCGAACGTCTCCGTCATAAAAACCGGGCGATAACTGTTTGGGATTATGAACATCTTGTGCTGGAAGCTTTTCCTGAAATATATAAAGTGAAATGTCTAAACCATACGCAAATAGATGACGGGATTTATCATGAAGTGCGACCGGGATATGTGAGCATAATAACAATCCCATCTCAAATAAACCGGAATGATGCCAATCCATTAAAACCCTACACACAGCAAAGTACATTAACCAATATTGAAAATTTCTTACGCAAACGGATTTCCTGTTTTGTGCAATTACGTGCCTCCCAACCACAGTTTGAAGAGGTGAGACTGGACTTCTCTCTTAAACTATATGACAGTTATAAAGATTTTACTTTTTATGCAAATCTTTTGAAAGATGAGATTACGAAGTTTCTGTCACCCTGGGCATATGGGAATACTTCCACCATAGATTTTGGCGGAAAAGTGTATAAATCAGTTCTGATCAATTTTATTGAAGAAAGATATTATGTGGATTTTATTACGGATGTCTCGATGTATGTGAAAGTAGATGACACAACAAATGAAAGTGGAAATATGGAAGAAATTACAGCTTCTACAGCAAGGAGTATTCTTGTTTCGGCACCGGCATCAAAACATCTTATTCATGAAATTGTTCCGCAGGACCTCAGTGTAATCCAAATATGTATTGATAAAAATAATCAGTAACAAACTAAAAAATTATTTGCCCTATGGGTAAAAGTTTTACCATACAAAAAAATCAGTCATTACTTCCCGGAAGTGATTTTGGATTCTTGCGGCAGAAGGGTATGGAATATATTGAAGATCTGGGCAGCAAACTATGGACTGATTATAATATTCACGATCCCGGCATTACTTTACTGGAAGCTCTCTGTTATGCCCTGACCGATTTGGGATACCGTACGTCGTTTGATATTAAAGACCTTTTAGCACTTAAAGAGAATGAAACTGCCGATGCAGATGGACAATTCCCCGACGATAAACGGCAGGCTTTATTCACCGCACGAAATATTCTTACCATCAACCCATGCACGACAGACGATTTTCGAAAACTCTTAATCAATATTGATGGTATAAAAAATGGCTGGTTGTTTTGTAAAACATGCCCATGCGACGATATATTTTTGTACGCCAATTGCACTAAAAGCATTTTACAGTATTCGAAAACCGATCATAGAATAATTGTGCGAGGCCTTTACGATGTTCTGCTCGAGTTTGAAGAGGAAGAGAAAAGTGGTAACCTGAACAGTGGCAAAATAAAGTATAATTTCAATTTTCAAAACGGGCTTCATCGGGCAAATGCACAGGTGGAGATGCGCCTTCCATCCTGGGCTAAGCTGGAGCAGGAAAAAGGAAAGTATCTGCATTTTCGTAATCCTCTAAGTGAAATTACAAATGTGTCTATTCCGTTTATTTCCGGTTCAGTACCTGTGGTCGCGGATATCCCGATATCTCCGGAATCTGTGTTGGATAGCGTTTTGCGCAAACCGGTTTTCGCAAATGTAGAAGTGACATTTAAACCGGATAAAAATAATGCAGCTACAGAAGTCCTGGTATTCGCTGATGTTCCCATGAATATTTGGTTCAGGACCACAGATGATCGTCGCGCATTAGAGTTGAAGGATTTGAAAACCTCTCTAATGGACAAAACGGCGGCGGGTATTTTGTCCAAATATTTGGAGAAAATAAAAAGAGCCGATGAAGTGATTGCAGATACAATACAGGTATTGCATACACACCGGAACCTGGCGGAGGATTATTGTACTATTAAAGCAATAGAAGTAGAAGAGATCGCTATTTGTACAGATATGGAAGTAGAATCTTCTGCTGATATTGAAGCAGTTTTAGCGGAAGCGTATTACAGGATCGATCAATATATGAGCCCGGATATAAAATTCTATTCCCTGCAGGAATTACTGGATGCAAATACGCCGGTTGATGAAATTTTTGAAGGTCCTGCCCTGGATAATGGGTTTATTAATAATGATGAACTGGCAAGCGCTTCTTTACGGAAGGTTCTTTACACATCTGACGTCATTAACCTTGTTATGGATATTCCCGGTGTGAAGTCCGTTTCCAATTTTGTTTTTGCAAGATATAATGACCAGGGATCTCTGGTAGAAAGTGAACCCTGGGAAATGAATGTTACTGCCAATCATCAGCCACGCTTGTACATCCTTGCAAGTAAAGTGCTTGTTTTTAAAAATGGATTGCCTTTTCTGCCCGATATGAATGAATTAATGGACAGTATGCAGGTCGTTTTCGGAGATCGTTTTCAATCAAAATTTTCTTTTTTGGATAATGATCTTCCCGTGCCTCATGGAAAATATTACGAGTTGGAATCTTATTTCCCTGTTCAGAATTCTCTTCCACAGACCTATGGTACAGGAGTAGATGGCTTGCCGGATTCTGCTTCGGACCTTAGAAAAGCACAGGCAAAACAATTGAAAGCCTATCTCTTATTTTTTGAGCAATTGCTTGTAAATTACCTGTCGCAATTAGCCAACATAAAGGAATTATTTTCCCTGGACAATGGGGTCTCTCAAACGTATTTTTCGCATTTTTTGCAATCAACAGAGATTGATGGGCTGGGTGATTTACTTTATGGTTTAGATGGGAATAAATTGCAGCAACTGATGGAAGATGAGGATGTTTTCTTAAGCAGGCGTAATCGGTTTTTAGATCACCTTCTGGCCCGGTTTGCAGAAACATTTAATGATTACGCGCTTATGCTCTATTCTTATTCTGATGATGAAGCCGTAACTGATACGCAACTGATCGAAGATAAAATTTCTTTCTTACGGAAATTTCCCTTGCTGAGCAGGGATCGCGCCAAATCATTTAATTACAAAGATCCATCCTCCGTTTGTTCCCAGGGAAATAAGGCAGGACTTGTACAAAGAATTGAGCAACTTTTGGGCTATGGAAATGCATTTACAGGAAATTTTAAAATTTATGAAGTCAATGAGAATGTAGGCGATGCATTTGAATTCAGGTGGCGTTTAATGGATAATTCGTCTAAAATCTATTTGAGCAGCAAAATGAAGTTTGTTGATGAGAACAGGGAGTCTGCCTGGCAAAAAGCAAGAGATGATATTGATATGGTTTTTCCTTTTTTGAGCGAATCCGCGAATTATAAAATAGAACAGGTAAATAAGTTTACACTTCGTTTGGTTAATGATCACAATGACATTATTGCTACCCGTATTCAAACCTTTAATACGGAGTTAGAAGCAGAGGCTGCAAGAGATGAAATCACGGCTTTTGCCCAAGAAATGATTCTTTCTGAAAAAATATTTTTGGTGGAACATGTATTATTGAGACCGAGAAATATACCTGATTCGGCTACGCCATTTCAGGATGGAGATCCTTTATTGACTGTTTGCCTTAATACGGATTGCAGCGATTGCGATGAAAGAGATCCGTATTCATTCCGGATTACGGTGGTTTTAAATGGGGAAGATGGTCTTGCCAATAAAGGAATTGAATTCCGAAGATTCGCTGAACAGACGATCAGAATGGAAACTCCCGGACACCTTGGATTGAAAATATGCTGGGTCAGTAAAAAAGATTTACAGGAATTCGGGAAACTCTATTGCGCCTGGTTGGGAGAACTAGCCAAAGCCGCGCCCGATGCAGTTTTATTGCACGATTATTTAGTTGAATTATTGAAAATGTTCACCAGTTTGAAAAATGTTTATCCGCAGGCAACCTTGCACGATTGTGTTGATGGCAATGATGATAACCGGGTTTTTCTGGGTAGTACAGCCATTATCAGTGAGGAAGAATTGAATAAGCAGATTGAAAAAAAGAAAAACGAAAATTAAATTTTTTACGTTCCGCTATGGCGGAAATAAATATCATGTTATGATACCTTCAGCAGCTAATTCCGACTATCCAAAATTTGTGGCAGATCAGGTGCTTACATCTGATAATCTAAATGATTTGTTTGGTTATCTTGATGAGCAGGGAAGGATGACCCGCACAAATTTATCGGGTATTGGTATTGTATGCGGTTTAGATATAAAAACATCTCCTGACGGATCAGGCATTACTATTTCAAAAGGCGTAGGGGTTACAAGTTCCGGGTATCTCATTTCCGTACCGGAAGTTAAATACACCAAAAGAACCACGAATGTTTTTGATGCCGTTAAATGTGAATACTATAGAAAATTTGTGAACATTTCTGCCAAGACATCCTTGTTCAATCTTTGGGAACTCAAACAGGAAGCAGAAGGGGAAGGAACGACTTTATTGGACAACACTTTTCTTACTGATGGAGAAAAGATCGTTTTGATCTTTGTAGAATTATTGGAAGAAAACAATAAAAACTGTGATCCGAATTCATGTGATGACAAAGGGATAAATGTAACTGTAAACTTCCGGCCGTTGTTGGTAGCAAAAGAGGATGCTGGGGGTTTGTTGAGTGGTGCCGGTTCGGGTGCGACCCCGTGGTTATCCTTGCCGGAAATAAGCATGAAACGATTTGATGTAACGGCTACAACTTTATTTGAATGTCTGAATATTTTTAAGGCATATCAAAGGATTTTGACAACGGAGTTTTTGACAAATACCCAAAATAATCTCAGTAGTTCCTACAACGTGTTGAAGCCAATACTGGCAGATGAATTTCCTTTCAATCCTTTTTCGACAGTGGCCAATGATTTCAAATTTTTGAATGATGGCAGTCTGACCTCTGACCAGTTAATAAACATGCAATATTATTATGATCTTTTCTCGGATATTTTGATGGCTTATGCGGAGTTTAGAAAAAAGGGAATTGAAGTGATTGGAATGTGTTGCCCGGATGATCTTTTTCCAAGACATTTATTGCTCGGGCCTGCTATACCGGGTGTGACAACGGATGTCATTTCTTATCGTCATTATTTTATTCCTTCTCCTATTTTATCGGATCAGCAAAAAACAGTTGCAAGGTTGAAAATATTATTTAGGAAATTGGTTTTACTAATTCAGAAATTTGCTGTTCCGCCACCAGATTTAAAAGGAAGATATAGATTAGAAGATACGACCATCCGGATAACTCCTTCTCTGCTGGCCGATGTCCCTTTTTCAACCAAGTCAATTCCTTATTATTATGCTATTAATAATTCGGCTGACATCCTGCTGAAAAACTGGAATCCTCAAAAATTGCTGGAAGGAAAAATCACCAGGAACTTGTCTTACCATGCTATAAAATATAATCTGACTGATGACGATATCCGTCAACCATTATTGTATGATTTGGAGCCGTATAATTTTCTAAGAATCGAAGGACACATCGGGAAACCATATCAACAGGTAGTCAGGAATATTTCCGCTTTGCGGGATAAGAACAGATTACCTTTTCAAATTGTTGCCCTGAGTGCAGACATCAGCACGATTACAGATTTTCTAAAAAATATTGGCCAATTATTGTCTGCTGGAAATGCCAATGCCCAGGCTACTCTCGAATCTTTGATGGGTACGAGCTGCCGGTTTAATGATCTCGAATTACTCTTCGATTCCATCATGGCGGAGTTGACGGGTAAACTAAGTAACGAAATGAAATTCTTTTATGATCTTCCCAGGGATCCAAAAAAACCAATACTTCCTGCACCGGGAAATAATGTTCCAATGGTTCCCTTGCTGGTAAAGACGGATTCAACTTATCTGTTTACGAACAATAGTATTGGACAAGAGTTTGAACAATTTTATGCGACGGTTAAAACCCAGGCATTCATTCCGCTGAATGTTTTTTTTCAATCATTTGGTCAAAATGGAAATAATGATCTGATGGATTTTGTGTTTAAAGCGGTGGTGTATTATATAGAATTGTTGTACGAAACCATTACAACAGGTCTGAGTAATTTTAATTTTGTCGCATTCTATACCCGCTACTACACGCTAATCCAGACCGTGCGGTATATTAAATTACTTAATAAAGCCTATGGAGAAAGGTATCCGCTTAGTGAAGAAGAAAATGACCATTTGGATGCTCTTTTATCGATCAGTGCAGACGGCAGAATGATTCAATTATATTTTGAATTTTTACGTAGAGTTTTGGTCGTAAAAATAATGCAACAAGCGGGCTATTATGTTCGCTGCCATCCTGGTATTCAACATAAGTCGGGTGTAACCATGGGAGGGACTTTTATTGTCGTTTACCACGAAGTTGTCCGTAGTAATGCTCAGGTTGCTGGACCTCGTGTTGCTATGACGCATGTGGAAGGGAATGTGCCTATAATGGAAAAACGCTTTTTTGATATTTCTCCGAATAACTCTACCAAAACAGTGTTCGTTAAGGAAACAAAAGTGAATGAAAATGCATCTATGATGGATCATCTGGAAAGTTTTTCAACGGGGGTGACTGAAAAGGTTTCATTTGCAGGAGATCGGATTATTTCGGGATTGCAACGCTCTATTCCTGTTCAGGCAAAAAATGTCGTTGTATCGCCTGTTTCTACAGGAATTTTCAATCATGCAGGAGTAGCCGCTCAACCTGCTGCTGATTCAAATACAACATCTTCAGTGGAAAGCGACAATCAAAAAGTTACAAATTTCTTATTGGATGCAACCATTTATCTAAAGGATAGGAAGACTGATCCGCTTGACAATGCGATGAGTGATATTGGGAACGGGATGGTCATCGCAGATTTTTATTTACCTTATCTCTGTTGTTCTGATTGTGCACCGGTTCAAATGATCATTTCCGGCGAGCCGGAACAACCAAATAAACCTCCTGTGGCCAGACCTGGAGATAATGCTTCTGTTCAATTGCCGGTTAATTCTATTACACTGGATGGAACCTCTTCCTCTGATCCTGATGGCACAATAAAAACGTATTTATGGGAAAAACAATCCGGTGCTGACGCAACAATTGAAACGCCCGATCAAAGCAAAACAGTTGTTTCCAATTTATCGCAGGGTGTTTATGATTTTAAATTAACTGTTACAGACGACGTGGGCGCCACTAATTCGGCGGATGTTACAATAACCGTATTGCAGGCAGCTAATATACCTCCAATAGCAAGTGCTACTGCGAAGCCAATAGAGGTTACTTTAAATCCAAATAATGAGGGAGACACTGTTTTGTCCGGGGCCGATTCAAAAGATCCTGATGGACAGATAACGTCCTATAGTTGGTCATTGTCTTCCGGACCAGCCGATGGAATGGCGATAGAAAGTGATAGCAAAGCGGTAACAAAAGTAAAATTTACCCAACCTGGTACTTATGTATTTAAATTGGTGGTAACTGATGATCGGGGAGCGACAGATACAACAACGGTTTCGGTATTGGTAAGTGTTAAACCAAATGTTCCTCCCGTTGCAGTTGTCAAAGCTGAACCTTTAACTGTTACAATGTCTGCAAATGGAATGGGTTCAGCATTGCTGGATGGCAGCAATTCAAATGATCCGGATGGTACGATTGTAGGATTTTTGTGGAAATTGACCACGGATATTCCGGTTTCAATTTCAGATGCTTCCAAGGCACAAACCGGCGTACAGTTTTCAAAAGCCGGCGTGTATAATTTCTTATTAACTGTAACAGACGATAAGGGAGCTACAGGCACAGACAATGTTTCTATAACCGTATTGCCGCCACCAAATCAATCTCCAATCGCCGTAGCTTCAGCAAATCCCGCAACAGTATTGATTTTACCGACAACCGGCATGGGTAAT
>JBBSUB010000146.1:0-10837 GCA_038235345.1 Chitinophagales bacterium | reverse complement strand
GCCTAAATTCAGGCCATTCCATCGTACTGCCTAAATTCAGGCCATTCCGCCGCGCCGCCTAAATTCGTGTCTCACGAATTTCCTTTGAATAAATTGGCAGGAGTCTGATTATTTTCAAACCATAAATCAGATCTTATACCATCTTTATTTATAAAATAGTCCGAAGGACAATGAGTAAATATTAGATGGTATAATGCCGATTCAAGAACTATTTTTGGACTATTTACCATTACATTCGGTATTATTTAAAAATTGGAATCATCTAAACAATCAGGACCAATACGATTCGTGGGACACGAATCGGGGCTGCCAAGGTGATGCTGCCGAAATTCGTGCATTCGTTCGCATATGTTAAATTATAAAAATCGACCCACCGATTTATTCGATTTTAAACCAATGAAATATAGATAATCTTATACGCCTGTCGGGTTATTCGGGAAAACTTTGATGTCAGGAAAATCCTGAAAATTTCAACCGAAAAAAAAGCTTCCTATAGTTAGCCTCCTCTCCAACAATTTGTCCAAATCTTTTCAAAACCATCAGGATCATTTTGAAATTTTTGAAATTACAAAATTTTCCCCGCAACACGGTCCCTGTCCGGCTTGAGAAGTTGCTTTAACCTCGCCACGGACAATTACTTGTAGCAAGATTTCAAGGAATAAACCTAATCGTCGATTGTACCTTGATTAAGAATCTAATATTCATCAGCTTGAAGTTGTTTCATGGTAGCAGTGATGTTCGTAATGAACCGGATAGTTGGTTGGTTCGAAAAGCACTTATCTTTTTTTGTTTCCTTTTTACAGGAAGAAAACAAAGTGATTACCGCAATAGAAAGTACTAAAACAAGAATATTTTTTTCATATTAATTCCTTAATTTAATAATACAGATTAGTAAAATGAGAAAATCATTACATTTAAATAATTTTTAGTTCAAAGCCATTTGCTGCGTGAGATACAAATAGTAAATAGATTGAAGTTGATTGCTGCATTGGTAGATAACCGCCATGATTAGTGTTGTTGCCAGCATCATACCTGATACATGAACCTGATGACCTGTATAGACGCAATGCATTGCGTCTATACGAAAACGCAGCGCCAGTGCCTGATTATCTAAAAGTTTTTTATGTGAACTTCTTAACCGAAGATGGGTGAGCCATCCGCACAATTTTCTTCGCTCAACACCAACATCGGCCGCTACTTTTTTAATGATAAAGGTGAAGATCCTACATCTTTAATCGCTCAATGCACCCGGCAATTGACCATCATAATGCATAGCTCATAGCTTATTTCTTCTTGTAAAAATACTCATGCTCTTGTATAATCCCTTTGGCTTTATTTTCCGCTTCCATCGCTCTTAATTCCACTCTCCTGATTTTTCCACTGATCGTTTTCGGCAGTTCCGTAATAAATTCAATAATCCGGGGTATTTTATAAGGGGCCATATTTTGACGGCAATAAATAAATATTTTTTCTGAAAGCTCTTTTTCCGGTAAGTTACGGGAATGTAATACTACGAATGCTTTTACCTCAAAACCCTTTACCGGGTGTGGACTCGCAACCACAGCGGATTCCATTACAGAAGGATGTTCCAATAAAACACTTTCTACCTCAAATGGTCCTATCCGGTAATCGGAAGATTTAATAACATCATCATCCCGGCCAACGAACCATAAATAACCGTCTTTATCCTGATACGCCTTATCTCCTGTATAGTATAATTCATGTTTAAAAACTTGTTCCTTCTTTTCAGAATCTTCAAAATAATCAGCGAAAATTCCATTCGGTTTACCTGTGTCGGTTTTTACACAAATATTTCCTTCTTCATCTATGGGCAATTCATTTCCATCCTGATCTGCAATGACTACCTCATACAGGAAAGTGGGTTTTCCCATGGATCCAAATTTCACTTTCCCTCCGGGAAGATTGGCAACCATACACGTGCTTTCTGTTTGTCCGTATCCATCCCGGATTAATATGCCCGTTCCTTTCTTCCAGGCTTCAATCACTTCCGGGTTTAATGGTTCTCCCGCAGAAACGCATTCCCGGAAACAAAATGAGTATTTTTCTAAATCTTCCTGGATGAGCATTCGCAACACGGTTGGAGGGGCGCAAAATGTCGTCACCTTGAATTTTGCGATCATTTCTAATGTATGGGTTGGACTAAATCGTTCGGAGTGGTGCCAGGCAAAAATTGTGGAACCGATAATCCAGGGGGCAAAAAAGCTGCTCCACCCAAACTTCCCCCAGCCGGGCTGAGAAATATTATAATGAATATCTTCTTTGCGCAATCCAATCCAGGAAGCCGTTGTCAAATGGCCAAACGGATAACTGAAATGCGTATGTACGACAACTTTTGGCATACCGGTAGTGCCGGAAGTGAAAAACAAAAACAGGGGATCATCGGACTGCGTTTCGGCTGCTTCTGCCTTCGCATCTTCTTTGTCGATATCTTCCAGGTTATACCAGCCGTCTCTCTTGCCTTCCGCTATAATTTTTACGGTAACTTTTTTACCGGACAATATTTCCGCCTCATCTGTTTTTGAGGCGTTTTCGGCATCTGCAATAACCACCTGCGGCATTAATTTTTCAAAGCGGTATTGTAAATCCAACTCGCCCAGGATACTGGCAGCAGGTATCATTCTAAAGCCACCTTTTATGGTCGCCAGGATACTTGTCCAGGTTATGGGCTGTAAAGCAAGTTGTGTCAGTATTACATCGTTTTGATAAACTCCTTTATTCCTCAGAAAATTGAGAAGTTGGTTTGATTGCCGGGTTAATTCTGAGAAGGAAAAAGAAACAGTTTCCTTTCCATCCGTCCAAAGCAAAGCTATAGCATCCGGTCTTTCTGCCACTTGAATTCCTTCAAATACTTCTTTGACCCAATTAAACGTTTTTGGTTTCTTTAGATCAAGTTTAGATAAAGCTTCAAATTGATGATCAGCAATGAGTTGGCGGATGAGTTTAAATTCTTTTTCCATTTCTGAAAGTTAGTTATTTTAATGGTTTGATAAGTATGTACAATGAATCTCAACCTACTAATTTTCTTATCTATAATTATTCTCTAAATACTTATCCTATAAAAAGAGAAGATCGGGATTTTACAAAAAAGTGCGCCTTAGTTCATCATGAAATAACAAGAAATTTATTTGAAATTTTTAGATAAAAAAGAAACCTAAGGAAATCTTGAAGGCATAGGCGAGTTGTATATTGAAAGAGATGACCAGCATGTTTTTAGAAAAGCAACAGCAGAGCATTTCTATGAATATATTTACCGGCTTCAGAAGGTCGGGGAAATATTTACTAAGCAAATAGAAAAGATAGGAAGAATGTAACCACCAAAATTTTACGTTCACAAAGGGAAAAAACTTCATTTTCCCTCTTTCTTAGTGCTTTTCGAGGCTTTGTGTCAGACCGCTTTTCTTATTTGTACACAAAGCCGGTCAAGTAAGAAAACCGTTTATTACTCCTGAAAATAGATTCAGTCAAGGAATTCCATCATCACACAGTTACCATACCTTTAGTCACATTCAATCAACCGATTGCATTAAATTATGTGTAACCATTTTTGTATGTTTAAATTTAGATTTATTAAGTACATCGAAATTTAATGGCATGAAACACATATCCTCTCTATTCATTCTCTTTTTATTTTTCAGTTCTCCTTCTTTTTCCCAGGTAATCGTGGGGAAAACATTTATCGAAGCGGCTGATCCGTTGCTGGTAAATAAAGAATCGTGGATCGGTATAAAAAAGGGTACGCATAGTGGTTTTGTTTCGGATAATGAACATTTTGACCGTTCATCAGCCCCGGCTTCTTCGCAAGTCCAAAATACCTGGAATCAAAAAGCCTGGAAAGGAGAAAGAGTGCATACGCAGGCATTAATCTATTCCACCGTTCCGGTAAAAAACATACAATTAGAGGTCAGTGATTTAAAAAATTCTGATGGGCAAAGTATTTCCAATAAAAATATCCAGGCAAATTTTGTCCGGTATGTCATTACAGATCATTTAGGAGAATTAAAATCCGGTTGCGGTATTCCGAATAATTTACCCATTTCATTACATGCGGATATGATTGACAATATCAGCACATTTTCAATAGGTGGACATCAATCGCGCCCACTTTGGTTGAGTGTACAAATACCCGAAGATGCAAAACCCGGCATTTACCAGGGATCTTTTACCATCAAAGGACAGAAATACAAGGCCTCTCATCCTTTTGCCATCGAAGTGCTTGACCATACTTTGCCCGCACCAAAAGACTGGAAATTCCATTTAGATCTCTGGCAGAATCCTTATAGCGATGCGCGGGTAAACGGGGTAGAACTCTGGACCGATGCACATTTTGCCGCCATGAAACCGGTATATAAAATGCTTGCCGGGGCCGGACAGAAAGTAATAACTGCAACGCTTATTAATGATCCATGGAGTTCTCAAACCTATGATGTATATGGCGGCATGGTAAAGTGGATCAAGAAAGAGAATGGCAATTGGGATTATGATTATACCGTGTTTGACAAATGGGTAAGTTTTATGATGGACCTTGGAATTGACAAGCAGATCAATTGCTACAGTATGATTCCCTGGACATTTAAATTCACGTATTATGACGAAGCTTCCGAACAATATACTGCCCTGGAGGCAAAGCCCGGATCGGAAGAATATAAAGAACATTGGTACCGGATGCTAAAGGATTTTGCGCAGCATTTAAAAAAACGAAAATGGTTCGGTTTAACCACTATTGCCATGGACGAGCGTCCTGCAAAGGATATGAGAATAGCCCTGGATATTATTAAATCTGCTGATCCTGCTTTTAAAGTGTCCCTGGCTGGAAATTATCATCCTGAGATCCAGAATGAATTATATGATTATTGCATCGCCTCCGAACAAAACATGTCACAGGAAACGCTGGCTGAAAGAAAAGCGAAAGGATTTATAACGACTTATTATACTGCTTGTCCTGAACTTTATCCGAATGCATTTACTTCCTCTCCTTACGCAGAATTGACCTGGTTAGCCTGGCATGCATTGTATAGAAACTTTGATGGCTATCTCCGGTGGGATTATAATAATTGGAATGCAAATCCATTATTAGATTCCAGGTATGGCCACTGGGCTGCAGGTGATACCTATTTTGTATATCCTGAAGCCAGAAGTTCTATTCGGTTCGAAAGACTAAGGGAAGGAATCCAGGATTTTGAGAAGGCGACTATCCTAAAAAAAGTGTTCAAAGAGAGGGGAGATGAGGTGAAATTAACAAAGCTGGAGGATGTAATTTCTCAATTTGGATTAAAAACGTTGAACGGAAAAAATGCTCAGGTAGCTGTTGATAAGGCTAAAGATGTATTGAATTCCTTTTAATCGATGGAGTTTGTGCTATCTTTTTAACAATTCGGGATTCATTATTTAAACATATCCAGAATGCTATCCATCATTTTATTGTTGATTTTCAACATTTTGGTAAATGATATCTCTATACTTCACTTTATAGTTTAATGTGATAAACCATTTTCTCTAATTGCCAATTGCGCACTCATTAACACTTTCAGACTTTTTTTAATTTACGCAAACGTTTGCATGAATTTCAAAAAAATGTCTTTTCAGTTTGATTTGTTAAGAAAAATCTAATTAGATAATACCGGCAATCCACTTTCCGGAGTATCCGTTACAGTAAAAGGATCTCAAAAAGGAACCAGTACAGATGCACAAGGTCATTTTAGTATTGACGCGAATGCAGGAGATGTACTTCAATTATCCATGATAGGGTACAAAGCAAAAACAGTAACAGTAGGTTCAGAAAACAATCTCCATGTTTCTATGGAGTTAGAAGCTACCATGGATTCTGAAATTGTTATTGTAGGATTCGGTACACAGAAAAAGATAAATGTTACAGGTTCTGTTTCTACCGTTAGTGCCAAGCAATTGGAGTCCCGTCCGGTAAGTAATGTCGGACAAGCCCTTCAGGGAATGGTTCCCGGATTGAACTTTTCTACTGCCGGTTTAGGTGGTGAGTTAAATCAAAATCTATCTTTTAACATTCGTGGAACAGGTACAATCGGTGCCGGATCCAGTTCATCTCCTTTGGTTTTGATTGATGGAATGGAAGGAAACATGAATGCTCTGAATCCACAGGATATTGCAACTATCTCTGTATTGAAAGATGCCGCTTCTGCTTCTATTTATGGTTCAAGAGCAGCTTTCGGGGTTGTTTTGATCACCACTAAAAAAGGATCAATCGGTAAATCTAAAATCAATTATAATAATAATTTCCGTTTTTCTTCTCCAATGGGATTACCTAAAATGTTGGATTCTTACATGTTTGCCATGTATTGGAACGAAGCAGCCGCCAATGATGGTGAAGGTGCTAAATTCTCAACTGATATTATTAATAAAATCAAGCAATACCAAAACGGCGAAATTGATTACGGAACTGAACCGAATAATAATGGTCGCTATAATTTTTATACAGGTTCTTTCGGAAACACCGATTGGTTTAAATCTCAGTATAAGGACAATTCTCTTGCCCAGGATCATAACTTAAGTTTAAGTGGTGGAACAAAAGATCTTCAATATTATATCTCTTCCAACGTGCTTGACCAGGCAGGGTTTTCCCGATATGGTGGAGATCATTTCAATCGTTATACATTAACCGGTAAAATTAATGCTGTCCTAAATCAGTATGTAAAACTGAACTACAATTCTAAATTTGTTCGTGAGGATTATGGTAAAGCTACACATATGGATGATTTGTTTTACCACAACATCGCCAGACGCTGGCCAACAGTTCCTGAAAAAGATCCTAATGGAAACTGGACCGATCCAAGTGAAGTACCTCAGCTTAAAGAAGGTGGAAGAGTAAAAAATCAGAAAGATATTACCTATCAGCAGGCTCAGTTAGTCATTACCCCGGTCAAAGATTGGAATATATATGCTGAGGGAAACTTCAAGATAACTAATTATAACAACCATAGAGACGTATTGCCTTCTAATGCATACGATAAAGACAATAATCCATTTTTGATTCCCGTAAGTGGATGGTCACCGGGATATACTTCTGTTTATGAATACAACCAAAAAGATAACTTCTTCACTACAAACCTTTATAGTGATTACAGGTTTAAAATTGCCGACAATCATCAGTTCAAAGTGATGGCAGGGTTTAACTCTGAATTGAATAAATACAGAACAATCGGTGCTTCACGTAGTGGCCTGATTACTCCTACTGTTCCTACAATCAATACTGCTACTGAAAACAGTAAGGCTGACGAAGGACAGTATCAAAACTGGTCAACAGCAGGTTTCTTTGGTCGTTTGAACTACAACTTTAAAGAAAGATATCTTTTGGAAGTGAATGGCCGTTACGATGGTACTTCAAGATTTGTCGGAGACAAAAGATGGAACTTCTTTCCTTCCGTGTCAGCAGGCTGGAATATTGCCAAAGAAGATTTCTGGGGAGATCTTAAAGATCAGGTACAGTTGTTGAAATTCAGGGTATCTTATGGTGAATTGGGTAATCAGAATACGGATTACTGGTATCCATTCTACCAGTCAATGCCCGTTGGTGTGAACAATGGTGGATGGCTGTTAAATGGTCAAAAACCAAATACCGCCGGTGCACCGGGAATAATCAGTTCTATGTTAACATGGGAACGTGTTAAAGATCTTGATTTTGGAGTTGATTTAGGGATGTTCAGTAACAGATTGAATTTGTCTTTTAACTATTTCGATCGTAAGACAATAGATATGGTTGGACCAGCTCCTGAATTACCTGTAATTCTTGGAACGAGTGTTCCTCGGGTGAACAATGCTGACATGGTATCAAAAGGTTTCGAAATTGAAGCGACCTGGAATGATCATATTGGTAAATTGAATTACTCTATCAGAGGAGTACTTTCTGATGATCAGCAAACAGTAACGAACTATCCGAACAAAACAGGAAACATCAGTCAATGGTATAATGGCAGAAAAGTAGGTTTGATCTGGGGATATACTACAGTAGGTATTGCTAAATCTCAAAAAGAAATGGATGAGTACACAGCAAACGTAAACCAAAATGCTATTGGTAGCAAGTGGGGTGCAGGTGATATTATGTATGCTGATTTAAATGGTGACGGTAAAATTGATGGTGGATCTGGTCTTTTAGGAAGCACCGGTGACAGAACCGTTATTGGAAATTCTGCTCCCCGCTATCGTTATAGTGCAGATTTTACTGCAGACTTCAAAGGTTTTGATGTACGGATTTTCTTACAGGGCATCGGTAAAAGAGATTGGATGCCAAATGGTCCATATTTCTGGGGTGCAAGTGGTGGAATGTGGCAATCAGCAGGTTTCACGGAACACCTGGATTTCTACCGTGATGAAACTTCACCAATGGTTATAGCTGGTGCAGCAAGTGTTAACACAGATTCTTATTTTGCAAAGCCTTATTTTAACAGTGGTAAGAACCAACAAACTCAAACAAGGTTTATACAAAATGCAGCTTATTTAAGAGTTAAGAATCTGCAGCTTGGTTATACAATTCCAAAAAGCGTGTTATCAAAAGTTGGTGTAACCTCCATACGTGTGTATACATCTGCGGAGAATATGTTCACTTTTACCAAAATGACTAAAATATTCGATCCTGAAACAGTTGGCTTATCCGGCTGGAATGATGGTAAAACCTATCCATTTGCCAAAGTGATTTCTTTCGGGTTAAACGTAAACTTTTAATCATTAAACCCTAAATAATGAAAGCCATTCGGGTTTTTAAAATGAGTGGTCATTAAAAAAATATTAAAAATTAATAAATGAAATATAATTTAAATAAAATAGTAGTAATACTTGCCTTAGGTGCTGCTTCTATCTGGATCACCGGTTGTAATAAGTTTTTGGACCGTCCACCATTATCCAATGTTACTCCGAATGAATATTTAAAAAGCGAAGCGGATCTTGCGGCATATACGATTGCGAGATACAATTTCCCTACACATGGTGGTTTCAATGTGGGAACTTTCGGAAATGACAATGGTACAGATAACCAGGCCTCCAGCGGGTACTACAATCAGTGGGTGCCGGGCGAGTGGCGCGTGCCACAAAGTGGTGGAAGTTGGGATTTTGGTGCCATCCGCCAGATGAATTATTTCCTGGAAGCAGTATTGCCAAGGTGGAAAGAAAATAAAATCACCGGAAACACGGCTAATATTGGTCATTATATAGGCGAAGATTATTTCCTTCGTGCATATGAATACTTTAATAGAGTAAGAGTTGTTGGAGATTTTCCCATCGTAAAAAACACATTAAAGGATAATATGGAGCAGTTAATAGCTGAATCCAAACGCAGGCCACGTAATGAAGTAGCCCGTTTTATTATGTCAGATCTTGACTCAGCTATCTCATTATTGCTGGTTTCTCCTCCAAGTGGTAAAAACAGGATTTCAAAAAATGCTGCTTTATTGTTCAAATCAAGAGTTGCTTTACATGAAGCTTCCTGGTTAATGAATTTCAAAGGAACGGCTTTTGTACCAGGCGGTACAGGTTGGCCGGGAGCAGGTAAAACAGAAGGTTTTACGATGAATATCGATTCCGAAATTGATTACTTCCTTACCCAGGCTATGGATGCTTCTTCTAAAGTAGCTGATGCCGTTCCTTTGGTAGAGAATAAAAAAGACAATGGTTATAATTCCTCTGCGAATCCATATTTTACCATGTTTGGTGATTTGAATATGGAGAAATATTCAGAAGTTTTACTGTGGCGCTCATACGACGCAACGCTTGGGGTAAATCATAATGTAAACCATTATATAAATCAGAACGGTGGAAACTCAGGTCTTACCAGAGGATTCGTTGATAACTTCCTGATGGCAAATGGTTTGCCTATTTATGCAACAGGTTCAGGCTACAAAGGAGATGATTCAGCTCAACAGGTTAAAATAGGCCGTGATAACAGATTACAACTTTTCATGAAAGCACCAGGTGACTTACGTTATATTGATAAAGTAAATACTGACGGAACGCCTATTGTTGAAGGATATCCTGATATTGTTGGTCTGCAAGAAACAAGATATGTTACAGGATATGCGTTGAAAAAAGGACTTTCTTACCTGAACAAGCAATCAGAAGGAAGTGCAGGTTCTATCGGATCTATTGTTTTCCGTGCATCTGAAGCATATTTGAATTATATCGAGGCGTCTTATTTAAAAAATAAATCCATAAACGCAACAGCAGACAAATATTGGAAAGCCCTCCGTACAAGAGCAGGAGTTAATCCGGATTACACCGTAACGATTGCTGCTACAGATATGGTACAGGAAGCAAAAAATGACTTTGCCGCTTATTCTGGCGGACAGTTATTGTCGGATAAAACCTTGTATAACATTCGTCGTGAGCGTCGTGATGAATTAATTTCTGAAGGTATGCGCATGTTCGATCTGAAAAGATGGAGAGCTTTGGACCAACTTAAAACCAAGCCTTACATCATTGAAGGATTCAAAGTATGGGGAAAAATGCAGGATTGGTATAAAAATACTGCAGGTGTTTCCATTTTAATCGAACCAGGAACAGCCGGTAAAACTGCAAATATTTCCAGTCGTACTGAAAGCCAGTATCTGCGTCCATACAGAATTAATGTCAGCAGTAATAACCTTGTAAGAGATGGATATAGCTGGGCAATGGCACACTACCTTGACCCAATTGCTGTCAATCACTTCATTATAACAGCTTCTTCTCCTTCCGATTTAAGCACATCAACTATTTATCAAAACCCTTATTGGCCAACAACTGCCAACAACGGAGCGATACAATAAACGAAGATTTAATCATTTTAAAAGTCTCTTTGTCCTCGCAGCAAAGAGACTTTTTT
>JBBSUB010000145.1:0-10866 GCA_038235345.1 Chitinophagales bacterium | reverse complement strand
CCCTATCTCTTTGAGCATTTCTTTTACGGCTGCTTCTATCTGCGTATCCTTCCCATTGAGAAAGTCTTCGTAGGGTAAAGGAACACGAATATCTGGCTCCACCTGAAGGTTTTCTGTAGGTCGACCTTCTTTCCCGATGGTACCGACCATGGGAATACCAAAAACAATCGTCGGATCTATTTGCGTTTCCCACCAAACCGCCGTTCCAGTACCGGCAACCGGCATACCGATCAATTTACCCAACCCATTCTGTTTATAGACGTATGGGAAAATATAGGCATCACTATAATTGCTTTCACTCATTACGACACAACTTGGTTTCTGCCAGCGGCCCAGGGGTTCGCCACCTTTTAGGAGGTTGCCCTGTGGAGCAAATTTCAGATATGTTTTCCCGCTTAGGAAAGTTGCCAGATCATCGTGCAGCCAGCCACCGCCATTGAAGCGGGTATCCACAATGAGCGCTTCTTTTTCCAGGTTTTTTCCCATCACTTCGTCAAAAGTATTCCGGAAACTTGGATCATTCATTCCCTGCACATGCACATAACCTATTTTACCGCCACTCAGTTTATCTACCAAGTCACTCATTCTTTTCACCCAGCGTTTGTACATCAGGCCAGCTTCTTCTCCGAATGAAATCGGCTTGGTCGTTTCAACAAATCGTGTTTTTGTTCCGGGATCATAAACAGACAGCAAAGTATTTTGTCCTGTTGCGCGGTTTAATAACATGGACCAATCGGTATTATTAGAAATGTCTTCCCCGTTTATTTTTTCGATAATATCACCGGCTTTTATTTTATTGATGGATTTATCCAAAGGTCCGCCGGCAATCACTTCAGTGATCTTTAAACCGTTGCCCGTGTATTTCTCATCATACAACAATCCTAATGCACCGGTAACATCCCCATTGGGAATAACTTCAGTATAACGTCCACCTGTATGCGAAGCATTCAGTTCACCCAGCATTTCACTTAATAATTCCTGGAAGTCAAAATTGTTATTAATGTAAGGAAGGAATTTAGCATAAGTAGTTTTGTAATAATCCCAATTGACGCCCTGTAATTTTGGATCGTAAAATTTCTCCTTTACCTGCCGCCAGGCGTGATCAAAAATATAAGCACGTTCTGCAGGTGGATTCAGAACCATTTCGCCTTTGATATTTATGGGAGAAATTTTCCCATCGGCTGCATTTACTTTTACCAGTTTCTTTTCATTGGTCACAAAAAGCGATTTACCGTCTTTCGATAAAACCAATCCACTTGGCGTGCCCTGCATCTTGGCTAAAATTTTTGTTTCTTTCGTTCTTAATTCTGTTACCCAAAGATCATAACCTTTTTCAAAAGATGCCAGGTAGTATAATTTAGCTCCATTGCTATCCAGAACATAATCGCTGATGGAAGCACTACTGATGGTCATCCGTACTTTTCGGTTGTCAAGATTATCAAAATCTGGCATCCATACTTTTGCCGGAAAGTTATCCTTTTTAGACACCAACGCTTTCATGGAATCAATTTTTGCTCTATCCTTCTTCTCTTTGTCTTCTTCTTCTTTTAATAATTCATATTCTTCCTTACTCATTTTAAAGCGGTCATAGAGTTCCTGGTCGAAAAAGAGTCCATAAATATCTAACTCCCGGCTTCCCTGGTTAGCCAACGATTTCCTGCCTTCCCGACCACTGAGCCAGGTAAGCATCTTACCATTTAATGCCCATTTGGCATTGCCTTCACCAAAACCACTATTTACAGGATACCTGATTTCACCAGTACCATCTGCATTGATCAATGCCGTATTACTTTGCGAAAAATAGCCCCGCTGATCTTCTGTGATAAGCCATTTATTATCCGGACTCCATTGGAAATCCCAATCACCATCACTATAGGAATGATTGTGACCTTTGGGTAAAATTGTTCTTGATTTTTTCGAGGCAAGATTGTACACTTTCAGGATATTCCGGTTTTCTACATAGGCGATTTCTTTTCCATCCGGGGAATATTTTGGTTGAAACTCTTCTTCCAAAGTTGCAATGACTGGCTCTTCGGTAAGGACAGTGGATGCAAAGAAATAAGACTCTTCTTTTCTTGAAATATTGGTTTTATATACATCCCAATTATCGTTTCTTTCGGCGGCATAAATAAGACTTCTTCCATCAGGGCTCCATTCGACCATGCGCTCCTGTTGCGGGGTATTGGTGATTCTTTTTGTTTGGCTACCCTCTACACTGGTTACAAAAATTTCTCCCCGGGTTACAAAAGCGATTTCCTTTCCATTAGGCGAGAGAACAAATTCCGTCACATTTCCATTTACCGGAATGTTTTCAGCTACGCTCATTCTGCCGTCATTATCTACCTGGATGGATAATTTTTTCGGTGCTTCTCCATTTTTCAATGTATAAATTTCACCATCCCAGGTAAAGCAAAGTGTATTATCTTTTGAAGTACTTAAATGCCGCACAGGATTATTTTTATATTGGGTCAATTGCACATCAGTATTGGATGGCAATGATTTTTTATACACGTTTTGTGTGCCGTCTCTTTCACTTAAATAATACATTGCCTGGTCATCATTACTCCAAACCGGTTCCCGGTTCTCTCCTTTGAAATCGGTTATTTTGGTATATTGATTATTTTTCAAATTGAGGATCCACAGGTCTCTTGTCACGGCTGATGTCTGGTGCTTACGCCATGCATCTTCATACCCTTTTCTATCCTGGAAAGCGATTTCTGTTCCTTTGGAATTGTAGTGCGCGTTTTCCATTCCGGCTCCGGAAATTAATACATCTCTTCCACCGGTTACCGGCACGGTATATAGATTTTGAAAAAGCCTCGGGCTATAAAAACGGATATTATTTGCCTCGATATTCCGGGCACTTCCAAAAATCAGGTTCTTATCATCCGGGGAAAAATCATATGGAAAATCATTGGCGCTATTGTACGTAACCCTGGTAGGATTTCCACCTTTTGACGGCATCACATACACATCAAAATTTCCGGCACGGTTACTAGCAAATGCAATCAATTTACCATCATGGCTCCACACCGGCATTTGGTCCTGCGCTTCATGAATGGTTAAAGCAGTTGCTTTCCCACCGCCGGAATTTACAGTATAAATATCCCCTTTATATCCAAAAGCAATTAGAGAACCATCAGGTGAAATTGCCGGATACCTTAACCACAGGGCATTTGTCTGTCCCATACTCATAACCGCCATTAGCAATCCAACGAAGCATAAAATAAATTGTTTCATAAAAATGATTTTTTTAATTTTCGAAAACAGTATATAAAAGTACCATTATCTGAAGGGAAGAATAAAAAATTATTTCTGCCTTTTTAAAAATATCACGGCAAAATCTCTTGTAGGATTCAGGGTAATACTTCAAACCTGTTTTAGTCTAAAATCATAAGGGCATCTTAATTTATCAGGTAAAAACTGCTGTCTTTTCTTTTTATTAAATAAAAATTCAACAGATATTTTAAAAAGCTTAGATTGAATTCATAAAATAATACCGTGCAAATGTCCATTGACAAAATTATCTTTGGAAACGTTAAGGGTAGAAAAACTCTTTTAAATAAAATACGATAAATGACAAATGGCTTATTTCAACAGTTTGTAGAATGGATCATATTTCATGGAGGAATTTATTTCTTGTTATTTATCATATTTGCAGAAACAGGATTGTTTGTTGGATTTTTTCTTCCCGGAGATAGTTTACTTTTCCTGGCGGGAATTTATATGAACGATCTGGCTACCAACTTTTTCAATGTTCATTATTATATTATTATCATAATGGTAATAATCGCCTCTGTTGCAGGAAATATTGTTGGGTATTGGTTTGGGAAAAGAACGGGCATAAAAATTTACGAATGGAAAGATAGCCTGATATTTAAAAGGAAATATCTGATCAAAGCAAAAACTTTTTACGATAAATACGGCGCGGCGACCATATTTATTTCCAAATTCTTACCCATCATTCGAACCTTTGCACCCATTGTGGCAGGAATCGTTAAGATGCCCATGAAAAAATTTCTTTTTTATAATATTGTCGGCAGTATTTGCTGGGTAAATACCATGATGCTGGGAGGATATTTTTTACAGGGATGGGTAGAAAGAAAATATAATTTTAGTTTAAAAGAAAATATAGAAGGAATCACCATTGTAATCATCTTAATTACAACTCTGCCGGTGATTTATAAATTGGTGAGAAGCCAAACGAAGAAACTTTGAGCTACGAGCTACGAGCTAAGAGCCAGGAGCCAAGAGCCACTGATAGCCGAGGCTCAGCATCGCCCCTTCTACCGCGGGAGAAGAGGCTTTGGAATCTAAACTACAGGAACTCTTTTATTAATTCTAAAGTTTTAAGTAGCGTGTCTTATTCACCACGAAGTATTCAACACAAGGTATTCAACACGAAGTAATCAACACGAAGTATTCAACACAAGGTATTCAACGCCGAAGGCATTCAACCCCGAAGGCATTCAACCTACCCCCTACTACCTACCACCTAACACCCATTTCATCCCAACGGTCGTCCATCTCCCTACCATCGGCACTGCGCCTGCTTCTACATAGGATATGTTTGTGAGGTTATTTACATCTGCATAAAACTCAAGGCGCTTCAGCTTTACAGCCAAACGGGTATCCAACAAAATGTATTCATCGTAGTTAAACCGATGGTGATATTTGGTTCCGATGGTGAGGTGATATCTATTTAAATACCCGACATCAGCCCGTACTGCTAACTGGTTACGCAAATTATCCAGGGCATATTGTGAAATTTTATTCGTGCTTTGCTTTTGTTTAATCTTGGGTTGCAGCCAGGTATATGTGATTCCGGCCAACAGGCTAAAATCAGAAGAATTTCCGGAATTCAACATTCTGTAATCACCTGAAAAGGAAATACCTTTTGTATTAATCTCCTGGAAATTCTGCGGCTGCCAGGGATCGGTAATTTCTTCTTTTACCCAATCAATAAAGTCGGACGTATTTCTGCTAAAATAACTCAGGGAAGCATTCATCCTGTCGGAATTGTATTTCAACCCCACTTCGGAATAAACAGAATGTTCAGGTGTTAATTGAGCGTTCCCAATATTTGATGGCCCTTTATAATATAGGTCAGTATAGGTGGGCAAACGCTGACCTGTACCAACATTTGCAAATGCTCTTACCCCTTTATAAAATGTACACCCGATATCTATTCCTGGTAATATTTGCCATCCAAAATCGGAATTATAATTTGCATAAGCTCCAACGTTTATCAGCAGATTATCAATCTTATTAAAACTGTATTCACCAAAAAATCCGTAATTCATGCGGTCCCATTTGCCAAGGCTATTACTGTTTATCGCTTCATTACGCATTTCCAGTCCCAGGCCAAAATCCCCTATCCCGCTGTAAAAAGTATTATTTAATTCCGCATCTATAACATTTGTTTTATGAATATTCCGGTAAACCTCCGGCTTCTGGCGGATAAAAATATAATCATCCTGGTTGTACCGGTAACTAATCCGCGGACGGAATGTCCAGGTTTTATTCACAGGCAGCACAGCACTTACGCCGCCAATAGCCGTTTCTACTTTTTCTTTGGATTCTTTATCCCGGGGGGCTGCATAAAAAGCATTGGCACCAAAGTCATTAAACACATATCCTCCCATAAAATCCATGGTTCTTTCTTTGCCTAAGTCAATGCTATTTTGATAAAAAACTTTTTCGTTGTTATAAGCTGTGTTGTACCTGTACCCCGAAGATTGTGCATGACTGACTGAAAGTATGTGTTTCACCTTTTCTCCGGCAAAAGAAGCCGTTACATCCAAACCAGAGCCACCATACAATTTTTGATTACTGGTATCTTTTTCAAAAGAACTTCCGGCATAGAGATGGACATCTATACTGTTTTCTGATGGCTGTTTTGTGATAATATTTATCGCTCCGTTTAAGGCATTAATTCCATAAATGCGGGCGGCGGCACCTTTCAAAATCTCTATTCTTTGAATGGCATTTATGCTGACAGGAATATTCATCATATTATGTCCGGTTTGTGGATCGGTGATTTTTACGCCATTCAATAACACAAGAGTCTGATCAAAGGTGCCACCATCAATGCGGATATCTGCCTGTGTGCCCCATGGTCCGCGCTGACGCACATCGATGCCTGCAACATAGATCAATAATTCATTCACGGATTTCACCGGCAGACTTGCCATGATCGCCTGGTCAATGATGGTGATATCCCTGTTTTGTTTGGAAAACGGAATTTGAATTCTATTCCCTTGTATGGTAATCCCGTTCAGGGTGGTAATTGTATCACTACCTGCAGTTTTTGTCTGTGCCTTTAAAGTAATGCCGGCAATGATCATTGCAGAAAATAAAGCAAAAGTTCTTAGCATGCTCAATTAAGATTTTGGGCGCAAAAGTAGCTGAAGCGGTTTTAATGCACAAAGAATGTTTGGCTGGTAGCTTTTACACGGAGCAGTCAGCAAACAGCCAAACAAAAATTTATCAATTCAACCATGCAATGAGATGACCTTCTTATTCTTTAATAAACCTCAGTGAAAATTGCTCTTTCCCATCCGCTAATTTCAACACATAAAGGCCCCCTTTTAATTTATCGATGTTGTTATTTAGGTGTTGGTTTACCTGGTACACATTCCCTTTCAAATTAAGAATGATTCTTCCTTCTGCATTGATCAATTTACCGGAATAAACCTGTGCCTTATCCGTCACAGTAAGGGTTATAAATTTATTGACAGGATTTGGATAAACCGCTATTTTATTAATAGCCGTCTTTGTTCTGTTTACTGCTACTACCAATGAATACATCACTTTACTATCTTTATCAACCTGCTTCAAACGATAAAAATTAATGCCTTCAGCGGGCGCTGAATCCACTATTTCATACCGGCTATCACCGCTATTATTCCACTTGCTGCTGATGTGACCGATAGGGCTAAACTTCACCGCATCCAATGATCTTTCTACTTCATAATAATTGCTGTTCATTTCCCTGGTTGCTGTCCATTTTACAATCACTTCGTTTCCTTTTTCTTCTGCGGAAAAAGAGATTAGTGTTACCGGTAAAACAGTAGCAAAATCAAACCGGGAAAATACGGGCAAATGATCCGATCCAGTTGAGGCATTATAGCCGGATATATACGATCGGGGATCGTTTATTTGGGTAGAATTTTGAATGTAGAACGGATTTAAATCATTGGTGATGGTGATGTGGTCTATTAAACCGCTCCCGCCAATAAAGCTTGTTTGTTTAGCGATATCCAATGGTAATGTAAGCACTGTATAATTCGGATCATCAACCAATGATTGAAATGGCGAAACAGGTGAGGAGGTGTAAATAGATGTATAAGCCCTATCATTGTAATCTCCAACAATAATTACATTCTCATTGGCAAAATACATATCCAGCGTATCTTTCAACACCTGCATATCATACTTACGCCGGTTAAAGTTTGGCAAATCATTCGTAGATTTTCCATGAATATCAATCATGTGAATTCTTTTGGTCACTCCTTTAATAGTCACATCAAAAGTTGCCAGGAACGGTAATCTTCCGGAAGCCCAGAAACTGGAAGGTGAACCTGTAGGATAGGAGGGAATTAAGGAGGGATCTGTCGTCCGGGCATCATCGTACAATTTTTCAAACATCGGCCTGGATGATACTAATTTCATGGTAACAGAATCGTAGATAAACCCAATTTTTTGCGGAGGGAAAAGTGGATCCGGTGCATCAAAAGAATAGGACCAACGAGGTGATGTAACCGCTTTATGATTTGGTAACCGGACAATTAAAGAATCCAGGGCTTCATCATTGGACATTTCTTCAAAACCTACCACATCGAGTGAAAGGCGATTCAAAACTGCAGCAATATTATTTACCTGAATATCTATTTTTTCCTGCGTAGGATTATTGGTTGGATTAGAACCGAAAAAGCTCAAATTATAGGCACCCGCATCAAAAGTCACAGCTTTGGGATAGGAAGATCCGGTTACAAACAAAACAAGTGAATCCAGCCCTGTGCCCGTGAATTGAACATCTCCCGCTATTTTAAGCTGCCTGGTTGAAGGAGAAAAACGGATATAAAAGTTAGTACCTGCAGATACAACTGCATCGGAAATAATGATGGAATTAAAATAATTATTTCCATCCCCGGATAGTTCATAACCGGAAGGCGCGTTTATAGTGACATCACCGTATCCTACAGCCTGAATTTGAACAGGCACTGCAAGAGATTTACTACCTGAAACGACTTCTTGAAAATCAATTTTATAGGGAACTACCGCAAGCAATTGTGTCCGGTTGGAAATACGGATATCATCTATCGTCCACCGGGAAGCACCTACAGAAGCTGAAGAAACATATTTAAAGGCAAGATAAAATCCGGAAAAAGTTTTATATGCGGAGAGATTAATCCCATCAGTGAGTTTCCAGGTATTCGTTAAACCTGGAAAAGAACCGTTTAATTCCGTCCAGGTAAAATCATTTGGATTTCCGGTACCATTATAATCAGTAGAAATGAATAATTGTAAAGTTGCACCTGAAAACTCTCCCCTGCTCCAAAAATCAAGGATAGGCAAAGCAAGTGTGCTTACATTTAAAGGCGGAGAGATCAACCAATCCACATTTTCCTGCACTCCGCCGGCAAATCCATTCATATCTATGCCATTCGTGCCATTTCTTCCAAAACCACTGCATGACCATTTCTGATCACCTGTAACACTATAGGCTGTAAAACCTGAACCCGGTACATCCATAGGCGTACAGGCATCAAAATTAAAAGACAGGTTTAAGGGATTAATTCCATCACCGGAAAGAGAAACCTCTCTTTGTGAAGCACCTGTGCTGCTATGAGAAACAACCCCCTGGAACGTGCCAATGACTGTCGGTGAAAATTTCACAAAAATGGTTTTTTCTGCAGCTACATTTGCTGCCGGAATTACCAGGCTGGTACTATATGTGCCGGTTTCCGTTTCTGAAATGCTATAAGGAGAAGAAACAGTCACATTTACCGGATCTGTAAGATTAACCCCTTTCAACGTATAACTTTGTATAGAGGTACCTCCTTTGATATCCGTAGCTGGAAAAGCAAGAGAAGTTGCAGATATAATGAGGTTCGGCGCAGTGGAAGATATTTCCGAAGAACCAAAGAATTCAACATTATCAATACTAAATGAACCACCGGTTGCCTCTGCGTTAAATCCATAAAAACGGATGGTAACAGCAGAGGTAATTCCTTTAAAAGCAGCAGCGGATAAAACAATTTTACTGCCTTCATTTGCGGTTGTGCTTACATCTTCTACCTGAAAAAAATTACCCGATACAATTTTCAGATTAGCGGAAGCAGGATAGATTTTAGCGGGCAGATTAGAAGCAAAACCATCTACACTGGACCGTACAGAATATTGACGGATTCCTGTACCGGATCTTTGTAGAGTAAAGGCGATAGAATCCAGGTCTACAATATAATTAGTTTGAGGAGTAATAATTACTTCATAATATTTATTCAAATTGATTGCACCTGTAAACGCATCCGAACCATTGACAGCTCCTAAATCCCAATTTGTAAAACTGAATCTTGCACCGGCTGTAGAGTTTGCACTCACAGCAACAGAGGCCACAAAACGTCCAAAAGTAATTCCTTCTACAACAGGCGGAGGTGTCGGATCTGTTTTCCCGGTATTATTTTTCACGTCAGTAAATTCATACTTTGCTGTAAAATCCTGGCTAAACCCTGTTAAGGTTAAGAGAGTTATCAATAAACTTAAAAAGATTCCAGGTAAATTTTTATTCATAAAATAAATTTTGAAGGAGATTCGTTTAAAAAAAATAAAGATATTAGATTTTAAGTAAGAAATTTGAAATCTTACGAATTAAAGGCTATTGTTGAAAATTAATTAATCAAGCATGTTTCATTTGAAAAAGCGACCATATCATTTGTTATTATTAACAGCCATTCTCATTTTAATAGCTTCATTTTTTGCTTTGAATAAGTCTTTAGATATTCATTTGCATGACACTTATTTTATTATTGCTTTGCCCCATATATTCCGGGGGACTACCATTATGCTCCTGGTATTATGGATGCTTTACCTATTGACCCAAAGCATCCTTTTTTCCAAAATTTTAACCTGGTCCCACACTATACTTTTGGTCCTGACCTCCATATCTCTTGTAGCCATTTCATTTTATTCCAATTATCAAGGTCTGGCAGGCACGCCGGGACAATATTATGACTACGGCAATTTGGAAACAATCTTACAGTCAGGCTATGTATCAAAGTGGATTGTGATTATAATTCTGGTAATGGTTTTAGGCATATTTATGTATTTTACAAACCTGGTTATCGGCATATTTAAAATGTTAAACAGAAGGAAAAGCAGCTGCTAAAATCCACATATATTACAAGTAAAACTTGCAATAAAATTATAAATTTGGTAGTTTGCATATAGTAAAATTCATGAAATATGAAATATTTAATTTAACGGATTCAAGAGCCTTCAACATCAAAAGCATTTGTACAAAGGATTTTAAATATTTTAAACGCAAAGCATGTAACACGCAGTATTCAACTACCTTCAACACCTAAGGCATGTAACGTGCAATCTTTAATATTCAAAATCGAAAATTTTCTTCCTATTACCTGATACCTAAAACCTAACACCTGACACCTAACACCTGACACCTGACACCTGACACCTGACACCTAAAACCTGACACCTAAAACCTAAAACCTACCCCCCCCATGTGCTATTATAATGGAATAAAACTCACCCAGATTAAATCCATTAAATTAAAGAATTTTGAGAAATCGATAGCAGAATTTCCTTTTCTAAAACAAGATCTACTCAACGGATTTAATTATG
>JBBSUB010000144.1:0-10912 GCA_038235345.1 Chitinophagales bacterium | reverse complement strand
GAAAAGTAGTAATAATAGTAATGTGATTAAATAATTAATGAATACAAACCTAAAGGACACCAACCCCGGGCGGCGCGCCGTGGGCGGTGTCTTCACCGCCCACTTTCAACGTGACGATGCGACATATTGAAATGCACCCGGTATCAGCTATGATCCAAACTACAATCTACAAACTACAAACTACAAACTATAAACTATAAACTCTGAACTCCTAACTGGCTTTTACCACCCCCAGGGATCTTCCGGGTTGCTAACTTGTTTTGTTAAATCAAATGTGACCGTAAAAATCCGATCTGTTCCGGTTCTTCTTAAATTATAGCTAAAGGTTTTCTCACCTACGGTTATCCACCATATATTGAAACAGGCGTAAGGCAACAAATCACAGGTTTTTTGGTCGGCAGGAAAAAATTGCATGTTTGCATTTCCACTATTAGAAGCTTTTCCTCCATACTGGGTGACTGAATCCTCTACTCCGCTTTCCAGGCGATGATCATGCTTTAAAGTTATCCCATCACTTTGGTTCGTAAGTATCCAGGTGCGGGAGCGATCTTCACCAACCATGAACGGAATTTTTAAAACATTTCCCTCACAACTCTTTACATGCATGACTAATTTCTTACCATCGAACCCTTCATTTTTCCCAGGAGAGCTGATTTTTCCTTCAAAAGATTTCCCGCAATGGACACTTACCTTTTTCCAAAAATCATTTTGAGAGGTTGATTGGGAAAAGGCAATAACCGAATTAGCGGCAATAAACAGAAATAGAAAAAAAAGTTTTCGCATAAAAAAATAATTTTGTTGATTGCAATTGAAATAAAAAGAAATTAATAAAAAAAAAGTACGATACTAAAAGTAAAATCATTAAAGTAAAATGTAAAAATTCTAAATGCCGAAATGTATCCATTTAAATACAATGATACTCCAATCTTTAAGTAAATGATACATTATTCACATTGGGTTCAATAATATGTGAGAACAGGCTATTCCCATCATTTTTTGGCGTAAATTCGCAATTCTAAAAAAGTAATAACGAAATGAAAACTTCAAGCATTGTTATATTAGTTGCTATAGCCGCCGCAATCGGAGCAATTTTAATGTATTCTGTAGATTTTTCCACATACGACACTATCGGATCAGCGAAAGAAAAACAAGGGCAATACGTTCACCTTATTGCAAAATTGGATAAATCCAAGCCCATTGAATACGACGCTTTAAAGGATCCAAATTATTTAACTTTCTATGCCATGGATAGTTTAGGTGGTAGCACCCGGGTGATTTACAGAGATGTAAAACCAACTGAACTTGAAAAAAGTGAGCGTGTGGTTTTGAAAGGAACCATGAATGGTGACGTATTTGAATGTGATAATATTCTTCTTAAATGTCCATCCAAATACAAAGACGAAAAAATACAAACAGATAATCCGGTTACCCAATATTAAGACTGCATAATGACTTTTGATAACGAACATTTACTGCCCGGGCAGATAGGACATTTTTTTGTCTTATTGGCTTTTATATCCTCCATTGTTTCTGCCATCGCTTATTTCACCGCTTCTAAAATTGACCTGGAAAATGAAAAATATTCCTGGTTAAAAATTGGACGTGGTGCATTCTATTTACAGTTCTTTTCTTTAATTGCTGTATTTGCCTGTATCTATCATATAAACTCGAATCATTATTTCGAATACCTATATGCGTATAAGCATTCGTCTCTTGAATTAGAACACAAGTTCCTGCTGGCAGGTATTTGGGAAGGCCAGGAAGGAAGTTTTCTTTTATGGTCGGTTTGGCATTGTGTGCTTGGAACGGGTGTCATCTTAACCGCGAAAAAAAGAGAAGCTCATGTAATGACAATAGTCAATACTGCACAGTTCTTCCTGACTATTATGCTTTTGGGCATTTATGTATTTGGAGAAAAAATCGGTTCTAATCCGTTCTCCCTTACACGGAACGAATTAGAAGGTCCAATCTTCGCACAAGCGAATTATCTGTCTTTTATTAAGGATGGTATTGGATTAAATGTATTGCTGAGAAATTATTGGATGGTGATTCACCCTCCGATTTTATTTCTTGGTTTCGCCAGTACAGTTATACCGGCTGGTTTTGCCTATTCTTCTTTAGCTACAAAGGATTGGGGCGGCTGGATCAAACCTGTTTTACCCTGGGCATTGTTAAGTGGTTTAACCCTGGGCGTAGGGATTATGATGGGTGGAAAATGGGCTTATGAATCCCTTTCTTTTGGTGGATACTGGGCTTGGGACCCTGTAGAGAACGCGTCACTTGTTCCATGGTTGATCATGGTGGCCGCTTTGCATTGTATGGCTATTTTTAATGCGACCGGAAATGCATTAAGAGCTGCTTTCTTCTTCACAATCATCTCGTATTTCTTTGTATTATATTCTACTTTCCTTACACGTACCGGAATTTTGGGCGACACTTCTGTGCATTCATTTACAGAAGCAGGATTAGTTGTGAATATATTAATAACCTTATATGTATTAGGTATCACTGTTCCTCTTTTCATTTTATTCTTTAAGAATTACAGGAAGATACCGTCCATTCAAAAAGAAGAAAACATTTCTTCCAGGGAATTCTGGATGTTCATCGGTTCTTTGGTTTTATTCTTATCCGCTATTTTCATTATCGCGATTACTTCCCTACCGGTTTATAACAAACTTCTCGGAACCAATTTGGCTGATCCGCAGGATAGGGAATTTACCTACAATAAGGTGATGGTATTGGTGGCAATTATCCTTGGTTTACTGACCGGTGTAGGCCAATTTTTAAAATATAAGAAATCCGGCAATAAATATTTAGTCTCCAAACTTGCATGGCCTTTAGGAATTTCCATTGCCGTTTCCGTGTTATTGGCTTTTATTTATCCAATTACTTTTACATCGAAAGGACCCGGGTTCCTGGGAGCGATCTATGCCGCATTATTTGCTACTACATTTTCGGTTATAGCAAATGCCTCTTATTTAAAGTCAGTTCTGAAAGGAAATTTAAAAGCTGGTGGCGGTGCCATTGCGCATTTAGGTTTTGCTATGATGATAGCAGGAATGCTTATCTCTTCCGGAAACAAAGAAGTGATCAGTGACAACAGGGCAACAGGCCTGTATATTCCTTTTGAAAAAGATCCTACCGGCAGATCTACAGAAAACCCGATGGAGAATTTGACCTTGCTAAAAGGTGTCCCTACTCAAATGGGCAGATACGTAGTGACCTATATGGATGATGAAGAATCTCCTATGGAGAAAACAAGGACTTATTATAATCTTCATTTCCAAAGAAAAGATAAAGCCGGTAATATAGATGAGGACTTTATTTTATCGCCGGATTCCTACAGGATGAAGGATAATAATCTTAGCTCCAACCCGGATACAAGGCATTACTTCTCGCATGATGTATTTACATACGTATCAACCATCTCTATAAAAAATGAGGAGAAAGACACTACCTCTTTTAAGGTGAATGAAATGGCAATCGGTGATTCAGGGTATTACGCAAAAGGGTATTTTGTATTGAATGATATCGTAAAAAACCCTTCGAACAAGCGGTTCAATTTTTCTGATAAGGATACTGCCTTGGTAGCAGATATTACGGTCTATAGCAATGACAGTACTAGCTATAAAGCATTCCCTGCTTTGACGATCAGTAACCAGGAAATTAATTTTATAGATGATACAGTCATTACCCAAAATATCTACTTAAACTTAGGAGGCCTTACAGCTGATAAGAAATTCAAAATTGGAGTAAAAGAAAGCAATAAACTAACCGATTTCATTACGGTAAAATCATACATCTTCCCGTATATTAATTTAGTGTGGGCAGGGTTAATCATAATGGCTATAGGTTTTGCAATTGCATTGGTTCAGAGAGCAAAAGCTTCCAAAATAATTTCCTATATTACCGTCGGTTTTGTACTTATATCACTTGTTTATATGTTCTTATTTGCAAACGCCTGATAAAAGTTAAAATGGAATTATTAATTTTTGGAATTATTTAATCATTTTAATTTTGTATTCTCTAAAGAAAAATTAAATTTACAGGGCTATGCGTCCCTATTTCTTCATAAATCGATTAAAAATTGCTCTCCTTATTCTGGTGATGTATGGCTCATCAATGCAATTGTATGCGCAATCAAATCATGGAGTTAATGATACCATCATTACCGGTGCAGTCATTTACCAGGGTGACACCATAGAGGCAAGGACTCTTGCAGGCGTTTATGTATGGGGCAAAGGAAGCTTGGAGGAGAAGGCCAAATGGACGAGATTAAGAAATGCAGTTTATGTCACTTACCCCTATGCTAAAAAAGCAGGCTACATCTTTACAGATATTGAAAAACACATTTCACAAAGTACTGACAAGAAATACATCCGGAAATATATCAACAGCCGTGAAAAAGAATTAAAGAAAGAATTTACTGATCCCTTGTCCAATCTATCGGTTTATCAGGGTAGAGTATTAATGAAATTAATAAACCGGGAAACCGGCGGGGTTAACTGCTACGATATTCTAAAAGAATTAAAAGGTGGTTTTACTGCGCGCTTCTGGCAAACTGTCGCTTTTATTTTTGGAGGTGATTTAAAGCAGCCCTACGACGCTACCGGCACAGATGCTGACATAGAACTTATTGTGAAAGAAGTTCAGCGGATGTATGGTTACGCGGGATAGTTCGGAGGTCGAAGTTTGAAATTTGAAGCTGTTCAACGCGAAGCTTGCAACACTCAGAATTAAACACGAGGTATTCAACACAGCTTGTTCAACGCTGAAGGCATTCAACTATTATACCCGACACCCGACACCTGACACCTACCCACCAACCAAAAGGTTAAATCCTCCTTTTCTACCCTATAAATGCGGAAATTTATGACATTAGTCTTACATTATCATCATTTTTTTAATGTACATTTGCTACCAATTATTTTAAATTATTCAGGCTCAATAATACATGAAATTAGACATCCTTGCCTTCGGAGTTCATCCCGATGATATAGAATTAAGTTGCTCCGGAACGTTATTAGTTGAAAAGGCAAAAGGTCGTAAAGTCGGTATTATTGATCTCACGCGTGGCGAATTAGGTACACGAGGAACCGCTGAAACAAGGGATCAGGAAGCAAAAGATTCTGCGCGAATTTTAGGGATTGAAGTAAGAGAAAACCTTGAAATGGCTGATGGATTCTTTGAAAATGACAAAGCGCATCAACTTAAAATAATTGAAGTAATAAGAAAATACCTACCGGAAATTGTTTTGTGCAATGCTCCTGAAGATCGGCATCCCGATCATGGAAGAGCTGCAAGATTAGTAGAAGAAGCGGCTTTTCTTTCAGGATTAAGAAAAATTGAAACAAGTTTTGAAGGGAAGATACAGAATGCATGGAGGCCAAAATATGTCTTTAATTATATTCAGGACAAATATTTTGAACCGGATTTCGTTGTAGATATCTCCACCGTGATCGAGCAGAAAACGGATGCGATACGTGCTTTCAGAACACAGTTTTTCAATGGAAATGATCACAGCGGAGAACCTCAAACGTATATATCATCTCCGGAATTTCTTAATAGTGTAATTAGCAGATCGGCAATGTGGGGAAAGATGATTGGTGTTAAACACGCGGAAGGATTTCTTTCAAAGAAAATGATCGGTATTCCGGGATTTGAATCTCTGATCAAAGAAAATACGTAGGTAAAACAAATAAAAATAATAATTACTAATAACATCATGTCAACACCAAAGTTTATTCAGGGAAAAGACGATTTTCATGTTCAATTAAAAGAGCGTGTAAATAAGTATTTTACCAACAATAACCGGTCAACAACCGGAAATTTTCAACTCCTTTTTAAAGCCGCCCTATTAAGTTTAGGATATATTTTAATTTATGTCCACCTTGTCTTTTTCACTCCAAATGTCTGGATAGCTATTCCGGAATGTATTCTGTTTGGTTGTTTAACAGCTGCAATAGGTTTCAATGTGATGCACGATGGTGCGCATGGCTCTTTTAGCAAAAGTAAAGTATTAAATAAAATGGCCGGCTCCTCTCTTAACTTTTTAGGAGCCAGTGCTATTATGTGGAATATGAAACATAATATTATTCATCATACTTATACCAATATTGACGGTGTGGATGATGATATTGAGGCAGGAATATGGTTGCGTTTTGCTACCACACAAAAGAAAATGAAAATGCACAAATTTCAGCATTATTATTTTTGGTTCCTTTATACAATGCTGCATTTATTATGGATATTTCTGACGGATTATCAAAAATATTTTAAAGGAAAAATTGGTGAGATGCCAATCAGGAAAATGACCATCGGAGAACATATTTCGTTCTGGGCAGCCAAGGTTGGTTATTTGTTCATGTTTGTTGTATTGCCTATCATGTTATTAGGATTTAGTACCTGGATCGTCGGTTTTTTATTGATTACTATGGTAACAGGATTAGTGATCAGTATGGTATTCCAATTGGCCCATACAGTGGAGCATACAGAATTCCCGGTACCAGATGTACTGACTAATAAAATTGAAAATGATTGGGCAATCCATCAAATTAATACAACTGCTAATTTCGCAACAAATAATAAAACGATCTCCTGGCTTGTGGGTGGATTGAACTTCCAGATAGAACATCATTTATTCCCGCGTATATCTCATGTGCACTACCCTGCTATCAGCAAGATCATCAAACGTACATGCGCTGAATACGGTATCAATTATGTAGAGTATCCGAAAATGCGCACGGCTATTTATTCTCACATCATGTATTTGAAGAGATTAGGACAAGCAGCATAATAATTATCTTGAAAGATTTTAATAATAACAAAAGCCCGGTTAATACGGGCTTTTGTTATTAACAATACTTATTTTGGCAAGCAATCTGCAAGCATTTCTTAAAATTCCGATCAAAATTGGGTAATCGGATTAGTATTTGATAACTTTAAGGAACACAACTGAAACCGGGAATGCCCTAATCATTTCTAAAAAATTCCGGATAAAGGAATACTAATTTTTTTTGTGTCAACTGATAAAAAATAAACACATGAAAAAGTTACTTCATTATATACCCTTGCTTTTAATATTTGTGTTTTTTTCTGTAAATGGATTTACCCAGGTATTGGATACTACCAAGCAAAATTCCGAACATCCATTGCTGGATAAATATTATCCCCGGCCAAAAACTGATCCCATTCCTAAAAATCCTGCCGTGAAAAGTACAGGTGTAGAACAAAAAACTGTCATTGCCACTCCCAAAAAAATGCCGCAACCGATAGAAGAAAAAAGACTTTCTTTCCCATCCCCGGTACAACGTCCTGAAATAGTAGCTGCTCCGGTAAAAAAGGATTCTGTAATTGTTGAAGTTGAAACTCCGGTTATTACACCAGTATCTAAAGGTGTAGCAATTACAGATTCAAAATTGGTACCTGTATCTGATTCAGTTAAAATAGCAAAACCAGTGATTGCGACAGCAACAGTTCTACCGACTCCGGCACCAAAACCACCTTCAAAAGTAGAAGCGGGCTACGAGAGAAATCGATTGGGAAGCAGTTCTCCCTTATACAATACTTATGAGAAAAATGCGAAGGGTGCAGGATCTGTTACTACCTTGCCAAAAAGATAAATTTGAAATCAAATTTTATTATTTATACTTCTTTTTCACATCCTGTTATGGGAATAGAAAAAAGCCGGACAGAAAATCAAAGTACGCATTACAAGTAATTCTGCAAGACAGATTTACTTAAAAAAATCTTTTTATGATCCGCAGTCTATGCGTACGTACTTTATTATCAAGATTAAAAATTCCTTCATTATCGATTTTATCTAATCTTACTTTTCCTGAAGAGTGAATGATCTCATGGTCATTCAACAATATACCCACGTGATTAATTCTTCCTTCTTCATTATCAAAAAATGCCAGATCGCCACACCTGGCTTCCTGTAAAAAATTAACGGTGATTCCTAGTTGTGCCTGCACACTTGAATCCCGTGGTAAAACAATATTTAAAAACTTGTAGACCATTTGGGCATAGCCACTGCAATCAATCCCAAAGACTGATTTACCGCCCCATAAATAAGATGTATTCAGGTATTTATAGGCGATCTGCTTGATCAGTTTTGGGGTAATTTCCACCTCATCCGGGTTCCAGGGCTTGTCCTTATATTGTACGGAATTCCTGCGCCAAAAAGCAGTACCATTTCTGAAAGCACCCAGGGAACTTCCCAATGGAACCATCATAGGGTGGCCATTATAGGTAATTTCATTCACCCATTCACCAGCAAGATCTTTATCTACTCTCAGATAATATTCTTCATCCAGAGCAGTAAGGTGGCTGTTCTGAACCCAGCCTTCATATCCATCATATTTCATTTGGATCTTCGCCCACCCGTCCGAGGCAGTATCTGTGATAATTGATTTTTCACCAAATAGTTGTTGGGTAACAATTTCTGATCTGTGTGATGGATCTTTCCTGACAGCACTTACCGGCACACAACAAACCATATATTGCATATTATTTTGTAAATTTAGTTGCATAAATATTTATGGAAATTAAGAAGGTTTACATCTTACATGTATCCACGCAATGTAATAAATATTTCCCTTCTTACCTTAATACTTTGAGGAAAAAGGCCCTTTAACCAATTATTAGAAACATTTGAAAACAGGAAATTAAGTTGCTCACTGAAAAAGATAACGATATCACTGATTCCGAACTTCTGAAACGCTTCTACAGTGATCAGAGTAACAGTTGGTTAGGAATTTTATTACCCAGATATACGGTGATGCTTTTAGGAGTGTGCATGAAATACTTAAAGAATGAAGAGGATGCAAAGGATTGTGTGCAGCAGGTTTTTTTGAAGGTTATTTCCGAACTACCAAAATATAAGGTGGAATATTTCAAAAGCTGGATTTATATGATCGCCAAAAATCATTGCCTAATGAAATTAAGAGGAGAGAAAAATTATACATTAGAAATTACAGAAAATTTGTTGCAAACAGAAGAGGTTTTGGAGGAGAAAAAAAATCACCAGGAAAAAGAGCAATTGTTAGTAACATTGGAGGAAGCTTTAACAGAATTAAATGAGGAACAAAGAATTTGTGTACAATTATTTTATCTTGAGAAGAAAAGTTATACAGAAATAGCAGATATTACCGGGTATACGATGCTGCAGGTAAAGAGTCATTTACAAAATGGAAAAAGAAAATTAAAAATAGCCATGGGTGTTCAGGTTTAAATGAACTAAAACATTCAGATTGGAAACAATGAGTAAATACAATTATGTCTGATGATTTATTAAACATATTATCTAACAGCAATAAAGATATTGACAATCAAATATTGATGGATTATCTAAGCGGTAAACTATCTGCTGAGGATAAGCATGCAATTGAAGAAGAAATGATTGAATCAGACTTTATCAATGATGCTGTAGAAGGGCTGGAAAGTTTTGAGAAACAGACTGATATAAATGAATATGCAAGCCAGCTAAACAAAAATCTGAGAAAGAAACTTGAAACAAAGAAATTAAAGAGAAATAAACGGAAGATAAAAGATATACCCTGGTTTTATTATGCAATTATCCTGGTCCTTATCCTGGTTATCGCCGGTTTTCTGATACTGAAAAAAATCATGGTTTAATCGCACGTTATTTAATAGATCCTTCTTCCGGTAAAGACATCGAAAATATTTCGTGTAAAAGTTTTGAAGAATCTCCCTCATTCCCGGTCAAATCTGCAAGGGAAACTTTATCTAATAAACCATCTATGGTAAATTGGATCATTTGCCAAAGTGAGCGAACAGAACAATCCACAGAATTGGTACAAAACTTCGTAGCACCCGAGTAACTATTGCAAAATTCAACATCAAACATTGATCCGCCTAATGCTTTCAAAACCTTATTAATATTAATCTCTTCGGCAGGAAGTGCCAGAATATACCCCCCTATATTTCCAGGTGTACTATTAATATATCCGGATTGTCTTAAAATACGTGTAATCTTAGCTACATAAGCATTAGAAAGACCTTCAAGTGTACTTAAAGCGGGGATGCTCATACTATTATCATCATCACGGCATTTTGCAATGCGCAGCAGTATTCTTAAACCGTATTCTTCCTGTGCTGATATTTTCATGATGTTAAAACTAGTTTGAAGTTTATAGTTTGAAGTTTGAAGTTTAGAGTTCGGAGTTCGGAGTTAGGAGTTAGGGGTTCAACGCCGAAGGCTTTCAACACAAAGTATTCAACACAAAGTATTCAACCTAAAACCTACTACCTAACACCTATCACCTACAAAAACCCCAATTCAAGATTCGCCGCTTCACTCATCATACTTCTATCCCATGGCGGATCCCACACAACGGAAACATGCACATCATTTACTCCTTCGATCATTCTTATTTTTTGATCTACTTCTACGGGAATTTCCTGGGCAGAAGGGCAACTTGGAGCAGTCAGTGTCATGACAACCTGCACATTATTGATGGGCAAAATGCTTACTTCATACACCAATCCCAATTCCCAGATACTCACCGGAATTTCGGGATCGTATATCGTTTGTATACATGCGATCACTTTTTCTTTCAATGCTTCTTCTTCCATAATTATATATTTTCTATTCCTGACCAATCATTTGATAAGCCAGGGCATAATTCTTCATTTGTTTGATCATAGCCACCAATCCATTACTGCGGGTCTGTGCAAGATGTTTCATCATGCCAATTTCGTTGATAAAATTCATGTTTGCATTCAGAATTTCCTGTGGTGAATGCCCGGATAAAACCTGGATAAGCATGCTGACCAACCCTTTCACAATAATGGCATCACTATCTGCCTGGTAATGTACTCTTCCATCTTTATAATCCGCTACCAGCCATACCGTAGATTGACAACCCTTAATGATATTTTCCTCCAT
>JBBSUB010000143.1:0-10958 GCA_038235345.1 Chitinophagales bacterium | reverse complement strand
TCGAATTGGCTTTATTGCTCCGGCTGGAATTGTAATCCTGTGCTTCAATTTTTTTTCCGGTACGGAATCCCTTTCTACTTTATCACCCTTGCGGTTTTTAAGTTACATTTGCCCCCTTTTAGAAAAAAATAATAAAAGCAGATTCTCCAACTAACCAGTTTAAACATTGGATTTTTGGTGGCGCTTGTGTTAGTAAGGTTTTCGAACCTGCAGGTTTTACTACATATCAATTCATTTTATACAATTTACAATTCAACTATGCAAAAAGTAATCAACCTGTTCGATTTTAAGCAAAAGGTGAATTACAAAACAGAAGTTTTATCGGGCATCACTGTGGCACTTGCTCTCGTGCCCGAGGCAGTTGCATTTGCCCTGATTGCAGGCGTGGGACCTCTTGTTGGATTGTACGCAGCTTTTATGATGGGCCTCGTTACGTCTATTTTGGGTGGTCGTCCCGGTATGATTTCCGGCGCTACAGGAGCTGTAGCTGTCGTAATCGTTTCCCTGGCGCATAGTCATGGAGTGGAATATATTTTTGCCACAGCTATTCTGGCGGGGATTATTCAAATGACAGCAGGTTTTTTAAAACTGGGTAAATTGATTCGGTTAGTACCTCATCCTGTGATTTTTGGATTTGTGAATGGTCTAGCGATCATCATTTTTATGTCGCAATTGGATCAATTCAAAGATCCGGCAGGGAACTGGCTCACCGGGCCTAATCTTTATTTATTGCTTGCATTAGTATTGCTGACGATGCTGATCATTTGGGCAATGCCGAAATTTACAAAGGTTGTTCCAGCCTCTTTAACTTCGATCCTGGTGGTTTTTGGAATTGTTTTCTTCCTCGGATTAGATACTAAAACAGTGGGAGATATGGCTTCCATTAAAGGAGGATTTCCTCCATTTCATATTCCGAAAATACCATTCACTTATGAGACTTTACAGATTATTTTCCCCTATGCTGCTATTGTAGCCGGCGTGGGTTTAATCGAAAGTCTGCTTACATTAAATATTGTGGATCAGATAACAGAAACGCATGGACAAAGTAACCGGGAGGCGGTGGCGCAGGGGACAGCCAATATATTATCCGGGTTGTTTTCGGGTATGGGTGGTTGTGCCATGATCGGACAAAGTCTGATCAATGTATCGAATGGTGCAAGAGCAAGATTGTCCGGCATTGTAGCAGCCGTGATGCTGCTGGTGTTTATCATGTTTGGCAGCAGCCTGATCGAAAAAGTTCCAATGGCTGCTTTAACCGGTCTGATGATTATGGTGGCGATCGGAACCTTTGAATGGGCAAGTCTGAAGATATTTACTAAATTCCCGAAGTCGGATATATTGGTCATGGTGCTGGTTACTTTGGTGACGGTGTTTTTACATAATCTTGCCCTGGCAGTATTAATCGGTGTGATCATTTCTGCGCTTGTTTTTGCGTGGGATAATGCCAAAAGAATTCGTGCAAGAAAATATACAGACAAAAATGGCATAAAATATTATGAAATTTATGGACCGCTTTTCTTTGGTTCTACAAAAGTATTTGAAGAGAAATTTGATCTATTCAATGATCCGGAAGAAGTGATCATTGATTTTAAAGAAAGCAGGGTAGTGGATATGTCTGCCATTGAAGCATTAAACAAACTGACCGAACGATATTTTAAACAAGGCAAGAAAATTCACCTACGCCATTTAAGTCCCGATTGCAGACAGCTTATTAAAAACGCAGAAAGCGTCATTGATGTGAATGTGATTGAGGATCCGACGTATAATGTGATGTTAAATGATTAGTAAGTGAAAATTTAAAACACTGAAACATCAAATTAGCACGATGAATTTTGTATTTGTGGAAGCATATTTTCAGAGCTACCAACATCTGCAAAAGACTTGTTTTGGCGCCTTCATTTCATTTCCATTTCCATTGTAAGTCTTCTATAAAATCAATTTTAAATCTGGAACAAATTTGTTTTAATTCCATCCTAAGTTCCGATACTGCATCAAGCTTCGATTCCGGTATTATAAGCGTTTCGCCGGTTATTAGTTTTGGATCAAAATAGCCGCCGGTTTCTGTAATATTTTCGATTCCAGTTAAATTAATATTTGATTCCCCGGTAATGTCGGTACATTCTATCGCAGATTCTGCGAACTCAACATGTGTTGTTTGCCCAAACCTGTACTTATAATTGTCGACAATAAATTTGGCGTAATGTTTTTTATCATGCCACCGCTGATAAGCCGGATAAAACAGAAAGGATATAATTCCTAAAGCAAGAAAGTAATCAGTGAGAAACATGTATTTACTTTGGTAAAACAGTGTACCTAAAGTCACCATCGACCAGGAAACGATCATCCACACACGTAACCGTTGCTTTTTTATTCTACCAGACTTTGAAGCTGAAAATAATTGTTGTTGTAAATAGTCGTTTTGATCTAAGCTAAAGGTTAATGTCCTGGTTTGAGAAATCAGGTTTTATTAAAAAATTGCAATTATTTTATACTCTTTTTGAGGAGTATGAAATTGATCTTTTTTGAATGAATCTTGAATGCTTACCAGACCAAATTTTAATTTTCAGTGCTACTTATTGCACTGATTTATTTGTTTAAAATCTAAACCCATAACTTACATATGCCCCTGGTATAATATCATATTTTGTAAATCCTGGCGCTATTCCAATTCTAAATAAGGTGTTTTCCGTGTATTTTCTATAACCAATATTAATAGTTGGATAAAATGTTTTAATAGCATAATTCGGGACGATGAGCGTAACTCCTCTTTGATCATCACTTACCTCATCTATTGATAAATAATATAAGTCAACCCCTAATTCAATAAAGTCATTTTCACGTCCTTTTAAATAATATGCTCCTGCGCCGGTTGTAACTGCATGCAGATATTTTGCAAAATTTGAACCGACTGCTGCCCGTAAACCGTAATTCTTGTCTTGAAACTTATGATCAAAGGTTAAATTGTAGATAAGCCCCGTTTTTGCCCAATTCAAACGACAAAGAATTGTTTTTTGAATGAATTGTCTGCGCCTGGATAATCGTGCATGAGAAAAGAGATAGGACTATAACGGTGATTGTATGTTTCAAGAAGCAATTCTGGTTAGTGAAGTTGTTGAAGCAAAACGACTATTTTTTGCAGGTATTAAATTATAATTTCTTCCCAGTAAATATTGAAAGCTTTCGGAACAAATTTATAGATTAAATTTCAATGTCCGCATTATTTGGTCATTAGCGTTATTATTATCAATAGGTATAATTCAATCTGCCAAATTACTTCACGGATCCCAATAATTCATATAACCTTCCAAGGCCAAAGGTTCCTTCCATTCCAAAATCTTCTATTTGTTTTATTGATCCGTCACGAAAGGTGATCTTTAAATAAATTGTTGTGTCATCAATCCGGGCGACCAGGTATCTATCTCTTAACTGCTTTATATTGATATATTGAATAAGCCCGGTAATCTGTTGTGACTTGTCTTTAGATATTCTTTTTTTTGTTTAGTAGAATTTGGTTGGTAGTATGCATCTCCATCATTTTGAAATTTAAAGGAATAAACAGGACTAACTCCCGACCAGCCATCGGAAGTATAATACTCTATTTCCTGAATTTGATAAAGAGCAGGACCGGTCATTTTTTCAATAAATCCTCCGAATTTATATAGTAAGGTATCAATCCTGTGCGTGGGGTGAAAATCATAAAAATTCTTTTCAGGATAAGGGAATTCTTTTCTGTATCTGTAAAATAGCAGTAATTGTTCCCCATTTAGTTTTAATGGTTTTCCAAGTTCGCAATTTTCAAAAGCATCCTTCGATAGCCGGATAAGTTGAAAGGTGTTATCTCCCTTGTCGATTGCTACAAAAACATCAAAATCATACCAATGAACTGTGGCAATTAAATCTGTCCTGCCATCATTATTAAAATCAACCTTTTCCCAATTACGGATATTCCACTTATAGAGCATGCTGTCACAGCTAAGTTTTAGTCTTAATTCATCAGTAGAAAATATTTTAAGTTCAGCTCGCTTTGGAGAGGTAAATTTTGGATCTAATCGTTCTAAAAATAGTAATACATCGCTATCCGTTTTTATGCTGTCAACGGAATTGCCCAGGCAGGAATTTGCCAGGAGAAAAGATAGAATGGTCAGGAGTTTTCTCATAATTTATTTCGTTAAGGGTAGATCGTATGTATTGAGTTTCCGTTTAAAATACTATTCATCATCTAAAAGTACTTTGGTTTTTATTGCAGCCACCATTTTATTTCAATGACATAATTCCCTTCCAGGTTTTTGTTTGTTTGTAAACCTCCATCCCTAAGTGTTTCCAAATAATGATCCCGAAAACTTCATATCCAACTTCTGAATGTCCTCTGCATAATTTACTGTAATTGATACCGGCATCCAACAGGTACCGCTAACCACACCTTCCACAATGATCCATGCGCTTTCTTACTGGGAGACTGAGTTTCAGTTTTTTGTCTTTGCCCTATTGTATACCAAGGGTATATATATCCATGGAGGTTTTTTCAAGGTCTGTATAAAACACAGCCATTGAATTTGCACTTAAGCTGTCTGGCGAGGTAGAATTCCATTTGTTTGTTTCTATTGAGATTCAGATAGTTTAATGACTTGAAAATAGTATTTATATTTATATTCTTTAATCTTTCTCCAAAGAAATAAAAACTTTATGGCAGAATTGCTTAAAAATAAAATCCAGGGTGACCGAAATATAATTTTTATCTCAGCAGGTTCTCTTTAGCGTGCCAATTTGAAATGATTTTTAAATCATGGGCGATAAGAAATTGTTAAGGCTAAAAAATTTATAAACCCAGGTAGAATTTTAATATTTACCTTTCCGTCTCATAACCCATCGCATTGAAAAGTATCACCCGGACAGTCTGGATTCTCTCATTGGTAAGTCTATTTACAGACACCGCAAGTGAAATGCTTTATCCCGTATTACCAATTTATTTAAAATCCATTGGATTCTCCATAGTGCTGATAGGCGTATTGGAAGGGTTTGCAGAAGCGACCGCCGGGTTAAGCAAAGGATATTTTGGTAAACTGTCAGATCATAACGGCAAGAGGGTACCTTTTGTGCAATTAGGATATGCATTAAGTGCTCTTTCCAAACCCTTAATGGCCTTCTTTATATACCCGCTTTGGATATTTTTTGCCCGGACAATTGACCGGTTTGGAAAAGGAATTCGCACAGGGGCCAGAGATGCCATTCTTTCAGATGAAGCAACGCCGGAAACAAAAGGAAAGGTTTTTGGTTTTCACCGGTCTATGGATACTTTAGGTGCTGTAATTGGTCCGGCACTGGCGCTTGTCTACTTGTATTATTACCCGCAGGATTATAAAACGCTTTTTTTTATTGCTTTTGTACCCGGCCTTTTGGCTATATTGGCTTCCTTTTATTTGAAGGACAAAAGAATCAACAGGCATCCAATAAAAGGATCCATACCATTTTTTTCGTTTCTTAAATATTGGAAAGTGAGCCCTGCATTGTATAGAAGATTAGTGATAGGCCTTCTTTTTTTTGCCCTTTTTAATAGTTCCGATGTTTTTCTTTTACTGAAAGCGAAACAGGCCGGGTTAGATGATACGATGGTGATTGGGGCCTATATTTTTTACAATCTGATTTATGCCTTATTTGCTTTTCCGGTGGGTATTATTGCGGATTACATTGGCCTGAAAAAAGTATTTATCATTGGACTTTTATTGTTTGCTGTTGTGTATTTTGGCATGGCTGTGAGTACCAATGTTTATTTTATTTTTGGATTATTTTTACTTTACGGAATTTACGCCTCCGCAACAGAAGGAATTTCCAAAGCCTGGATTTCAAATATATCGGACAAAAAAGATACGGCAACGGCAATCGGTACTTTCTCGGGATTGCAAAGTATTTGCACCATGCTGGCAAGTACTTTAACCGGGCTGATTTGGTATGAGTATGGTGCAGCAACTACCTTTACGATCATTGCCCTGGCAACTGTCCTTGTTATCTTCTATTTTCTAACAATTCCCTCCGGAAAAGAGAGGAGTAATGGAGTTGTTTTAATTCAGAAAAAATAACCCTGGTTTCCATCTTACTTTTATTTGGGAACATGTTTGATTATAGATGACCCTTTCTTTTTCAAATAATTCAGAGTTTCTACAGAATCATGTTGTAATTTTTCAAAAATTTATTGCCTTGAAAATCCTGATAATTGAAGATGAAAAAGCCCTGAGTGAAAGTATATGCGCTTACCTTTCTGTGCAGGAATACCATTGTGAGATGGCAGATAGTTTTAAAACAGCCATGAATAAAGTTGATGACAATGACTACGATTGTATATTACTGGATATTACTTTACCGGATGGGAATGGCTTGAAAATTCTTCAGAATTTAAAGGAGGATAAAAAAACGGATGGCGTATTGATCATTTCTGCAAAAAATTCCTTGGACGATAAAATTGAAGGTCTGAATCTTGGAGCCGATGATTATCTCACAAAACCATTCCATCTTTCTGAATTAAATGCCCGGATTGCCGCCATTATACGGCGGAAGAAATTTGAAGGTAATAATGTCATTGAGTTTAATGAAATCCGGGTTGATACACAAAATAAAATTGTAAGTGTTCTTGGTAAGCCTTTGGAAATCACTAAGAAAGAGTATGAATTACTTGTATATTTTCTTTCCAATAAAAAAAGAATTATTTCAAAAGATGCCATTGCAGAGCATCTTTGGGAATATGACTTAAGTGGTAATTTTGATTTTATATACACACATATAAAAAACCTAAGAAAGAAATTGCTGGAGGCCGGGGCGGGAGATTATATTAAATCAGTTTATGGGATGGGTTATAAATTTACCGACCAATGAAATTAATTGCGAAGTATAACCGGCTTACTATTCCGGTCATTATCGGGGTCTTTCTGGTAAGCAGTTTGGCTTATTATTTTATCATTCATTTTGTTTTGATCAAGCAATTAGATCAGGATCTGGAAGTGGAAAAAACGGAAATTATCCGCTATGTTGCAAAGACCGGTTTACTTCCCGAAACCTCCAACTATAAAGACCAGGTCATCCAATTTCACCCAACTGATTTGACCAGGTTTAAGAAGGAATATTCCACCCGGCAAATATTTAATCCGAAGGAAAATGAACAGGAAACGTATCGTAAAATAGATTTTCTGATCCGGGTTAAAGGGCGGAATTATATTGCCAGTGTTTTAAAATCTCAGCAGGAAACAGAGGATATCATTCAGCTAATTCTGATAATTACCGTAGCAGTCATTGCGTTTTTGTTAGTGGCTCTATTTATATCCAGCCGTTTCATGTTACGGAAACTTTGGAAACCGTTTAATGACACCTTAGGTCAATTAAAGCAATTCAATTTTTCTTCAAATAGTTTATTTGAACCAAAAAAAACAGAAATTAGCGAATTTAAGGAGTTGAACAAAACTGCGCTTGTGCTATTAGAAAAGGTGAGTAGTGATTATGAAAGTCTTAAAAACTTTACAGAAAACGCATCTCATGAGATTCAAACGCCGCTGGCCATTATTAAAAACAAAACTGAGTTATTGGCACAAATGGAAAACCTGGATGAATCTCAAATAAACCTGATTCAAGGTATTTATGAAGCTGCGTCCAGGCTTTCCCGTTTGAATCAATCCTTATTGTTATTAACCAAAATAGAAAACCGCCAATTTAAAATAACTGAAAAGATTCATTTTTCGGATATTCTTTCCCGTTTGGTTTCAAATTTTGAGGAATTAGCTTCCGCTAAAAGTATCGATATAGAAAAGCATATCTCCGAAAATGTTTTCCTTGAAATGAATGAATCACTTGCAGAAATATTAATTTCCAACTTACTACTTAATGCGATCAAACATAATCATGTGGCTGGAAAAATGACCGTTTTTTTGGATAGCAATGGTTTAAGCGTTGTAAATACCGGTTCTGATCCGCAGGGAGATCCATCAAACCTTTTCCGGAGGTTCGCAAAAAATAGTTCCGCACCCGATTCCCTTGGCCTTGGATTATCTATTGTAAAAACAATTTGTGATGCCTGTCAATTTACTCCTTCCTATTTGGTCAGAGAAGGTGAACACACTGTAAGGATACATTTTAATTGATTTTACTTTAATTTAAAAAGAGAACAGCATTGGGCCCCTTCAGATTATTTCATTAACCACAGGTTTATCATGTAGTAGAGGATGCCATTTCTTGAAAATAATGAAATGACAAATAAGGTTTGGCAACATATGAGAGAAAATGCATTAGAAAAAAGAATTCATTTGATTTTTTAAATGGCCATAAAGAACATTGTCACTGCCTGGTTTCTTTCGGAGTGGAACAAACAATTGATAAAGTAAGACAATTAATAAAAGGGGAATCTTCTTATTGGATTAATAAACAAACTGAATTTAGTGAAGATTTGAAATCGAAAAAGTTGAGATGACAAGATGAATATTTTGCCGTTTTTATTTCAAAATCAATGCTTAATAAAGTAAGGAATTACATAAAAAATCAAGAAGAACATCATAAGATTAAAGCGTTTCAAGATGATTAGGATAAGGTTATGAATAAATATGGATTTAAGAAATTTGGAGGTTAATAGGAATTGTTTTTAATATCCGTCTTGTTTTTGAGAAGAGTTTAAAAGAATAAAAAATAAATCTTCAATATTAAAAGCATAAAATCGTGGGCCTAAGCTTAATATATTACAGCAGAAAGAAAAGTAAGTGTTTGAATTAATAAAAAGTACTAATTGGAAACTTGTCCCTCATAATTGCAGGAAACACAATCAATGGCGAATCTGCTATTTAGTAGCATCTATAATTAATTTTCTTCGGAGGAGATTTTTTTTCGAATTGCAAAATCCTTCCGCGATGAATCGCCTCGGGTTTCAACCCGGGGAAAAAGGAACTTTTCTTTGGGTTTTAACCCCAGGATTTTCTGTTTTAAGCTTAGAGGAAAATTTCGTTTAAAATAATAGCAAGCATACTGATAATACATCTCAAAAATCGGGTAAGCTGAAAAATATAATTTGTATCATCTACAATCTTTCCATTCCACCCCAAGCACATAGGCCCTTAAATTTTTCGAAAAAAAATTCCTCCTCCTTTGGTAGTGTTATTTTTTTAGCGCAATTTAGTGTAATCATTATACCGGATTCGCAAATCAACTCCTGAAAAACCCCGGCATATTGACTCCCCTGATTACACAGAAAGCCTGTTTTAAATTAATTATTCACTCGCTATTAATTTTTAAACCATGGATTTTCTGCCTTCTGTTTTTGCGTCTTGCAACCATTTTAATTCACGGTGGATTTTCCATAGGAAAACATCAACACATTATTTTAAAGAAAAAATAAGGAGGATTATTTATCTCCAAATATTTATTTTGGCTTGTGGGCGTATTATCAATGACCATTTTATAGAGAGAGCAGCTTTCAGATACACTGTTTTTTAAAAAAACCCTGAGACATCGCTGAAATCGAGACTACCTGTTTTGTGTAACATGGAAAAACAAAATTTCCCCCAAAAAATCTATCTAAATATTAAAAGGAATTCCCCCTGATTTTAACCCCCTAAAAATGACAAAATGAGTATCCCCAAAATTATCGTTAAAGGAAGTAAACACACGCCCCCCTCTATTGACACGGCTGCTAATGACTTCCTGGAGCTTAAAGAAAGTTATCAGTTGGATGGGCAGGTCCGCGGACTTGCGGAAGCGCATACCATTAGTCTTGAAAATGGAGAAATTCTTCAACTGAATTTTAGTGATGATACCTCCTGGTTCTGTAATGCAGATACTTTGGAAGATATATTTCCGGAAGCTGTTTTGGCCAAACGTGGGCCGGGAGATGCGGTATTTGTCCTTCCGGCAGGTATCCAAAATATGGAGGCGCAAAGAGGTATTGTAGCAGATATTGTAATAAAAGCTTTACAGGTTTTTACGAAGAAAAAAGTAGCAAACGAAATTGTGGAACTGGCAAAAGACCTGGAAAGAAAACAACTGGAGAATTTAAGCGGCTTATATACACTTGATAAGAATTTTGTTTTACAACCATTTACTTCCAGGGAATCCTCCAAGCCCTGGTTGCTTTTTCTGCATGGAACCAGTTCGTCCACTTCAGGCTCCTTCGGGGAATTGGTCCAAACTGCTACCTGGGATTATATTCACACGGCGTATGATGGACAGGTAATCGCTTTACAACACGAGACACTCACCAAAAGTCCGTTGCAAAACGTTTTGGAACTGGTGGAGCAATTGCCTCAAATAGCGAATTTGCATCTTGTCAGCCACTCCAGGGGAGGTTTGGTGGGTGATTTATTAGCCCGTTATTGCAACGGAGATGAGAGTCACCGGGGATTCGATGTGAATGAAATCAATTTCCTGCAAAGTGAATCACGTACGGAGGATTTAAAAAATCATGAGGCCATTTTAAGTGCGTTAAGTAATAAAAAATTGAGCATTGGTAAATTCATCCGGGTTGCCTGTCCGGCAAGTGGAACCACGCTCGTGGGCAAAAGAATGGACCATTTCTTCAACATGAGTTTTAACCTGGCAGGCTTTGCTACGGGCATGGTTTTAAATCCCATATTTCAATCCTTCCGTTCCCTGGCGGCTTCAGCCATTAATTATAGAAATGATGTGAATGTACTGCCAGGACTGGAAGCGATGAATCCGGACTCACCGTTTATTAAAGTTTTGAACAGTCCGCAATCGCTGGTTAAAGTAGATAATCCACTCGTGATTATCTCCGGAAATTGCAAAACAAATTTGAGTTTCAAAGCCTTGCTTATTATAGCCACCAGGCTATTTTTTACAAAAAATAATGACCTTGTAGTGAACACGGCTGCCATGTACCGCGGTGCACAAAGAAGCCAACCTGTTTATTATTTTTTCAATGAGACACAGGATACAGATCATTTCCATTATTTTAAAAATCAGGATACACAGAAAGC